>JAGXFG010000009.1 GCA_024637395.1 Burkholderiaceae bacterium
GTCCGGTGAGACCGCTGTAAAGGCTTCCGACAGCCCTGGCACACCGCCGGTTGCACCCTGCATCAGCGACGCGGTGCTGGCCTCGTCACTGGCCCAAGCACGAGCGCTGTGGGACATCCGCGAACACATCACCATGGCCCAGATGGCCGAGGGCAAGAACATCAAGCACGACATCTCGGTGCCGATCTCGTCGATCCCAGCCTTCCTCGACCAGGTCGAGGGCGAACTGGCGACAAAGTTCCCGGGAGTGCGGCTGGTAGTGTTCGGGCACCTGGGCGACGGCAACCTGCACTACAACGTCTCACCGCCCGATTGGAGCCAGGCAGGCCATGAACCCAGCGACTTGAACGAGCTGCAGCCGGCGATCAACCGCGTGGTCCACGACGCCACCATCGCCTTCAACGGCTCGATTTCCGCCGAGCACGGCCTCGGGCAGTTGCGGCGCGACGAGGCGGCGCGCTACAAGTCGCCGGTGGAGCTGGCGCTGATGCGCTCGGTCAAGCAGGCACTCGACCCGCTGGGGATCATGAATCCCGGGAAGGTGCTGGCCCAGGCCTAGTCGGTTCGGGTATAAAAAAAGCCCCGCATCGCGGGGCTTTTTGCTGGGGCTTGAAACAGATTAGGCTTGCTTGCGCCGGCGGGAGAAACCGAGACCGAGGGCGCCGAGGCCGAGAAGAACGAGGGTGGCTGGTTCGGGGACAGAGCCTTCATTTCCGACAGAAATGTGGCTAACCCTTCCGATATTCCAGCTGGACACGCCGGGGAAATCGCTCAAGTTGACGAAAGCCCAGTCCATGGCATCCAGATTCTGGAACAGGAAATAATTGTTGGTTCCCGTCGGGCTACCGCCAGTCCCCAATCTGAGGACGTAGTAGTCAGGAGCGGTACCGCAATCTCCGATGTAGGGGATGTCGCCCGTGGTGTCGCAAGTCAAACCACCGAAATAGGCTGCCCAACCGCCGGACACGCCGTCTACGGCTTGCCACAACCCTTCGCTCAATGGTTGGTACCTTCCGGTAAGTACGTAGCCGTCCGGCAAGATGCTGGTGGACAGACCGTCCAGCCAGCCCTGCTCAGCACTATCTCCCGCGCTGGCGAGATAGGTAGACGCCAATTTCGCGTCATGCGACCCCACTTCGGACAACGAGACCGACGCCCAAGCTGAAGACGCCAACCCGACGCTTGCCGCTAGGACCGCCAATTTCACAAAGACTTTGATGCCCATGACACTTACTCCATTTAGTCGTTCAATCCAGTCGCCACAGTATAAGCATCAACTGTGCCAGGACAACCATACCATTGAAATCAAACAGATTTTTCCAGGCTGTCGTTGCGACCAGGAAGATTTTGGTCGCTGCCCGTAAGAATCGTCGGCACTAGCATTAGTGAACTTTGGCACAAACTAACCGTGGATCGACCTCTTTTAATCCCGCCCGGCGCGAGCAGTTCCTGTCCGCGCCTGCTGAACGTACCAGTTGCCGTTGTTGAGGCGCACCGATACGCCCCGCGATCGAAGCGGCGGCCCTAGGGCCGAAACGCCTCGATCGTGCCTGCCGAGGAGTCGTCTTTGCACTAAGCATCGGGTAGGGGACCGGGTCACCCCGGTCGCCCTCCCACACCACCGTACGTGCGGTTCCGCATACGGCGGTTCATGATTGAATCTGCAAGCGCCGGTGAGTATTCACCAGCGACACCAGCCCCATGTGGTCGAAGAACGACTTCTGGAACGCGTGGTTCATGTGGCTGGCCCCGGCATTCCACCAGGCACCGCGCCCGTTGGTCGCCGAGCGCCACGCGCGCTCCTCGGCCAATCCTCGCTTCATCAGCAGTCTAGGCCGCGGCGCAAACCCGGCCGGCATGGCATACGGCGGCGAACTGCAGATTCCGGTAATCCTGCGGGAGGCAGGTTACTCCAGTCGTCCTTCCACCACCACGCTTTGGCTGCGCATTCCTCGAGAATCGCAGACGCGCAGAACACCCTTGCCGGTCCGCTAACGTTTCCCACTGCCCGGTCCGTAGTGGACTTCCGCTTCCCGGTGGGTGCTGCTCCCTGTCCGGGGCGCACCCAAAAAAAACGCCCCGCATCGCGGGGCGCTTTCTATCGTGGATTCAGTTCAGCTGCCGAGGCGACGCCTACGAATCGCGGCCAAACCGAGCAACCCCAGTCCGACCAAAGCGACGGAGACTGGCTCGGGGACTTGTGTCGGAGGCAGACATTCGCCGAGATCGCCCTTCCTGTCTGAAACGCAGCTCAGGTACGACCATTCCTCGAAGCCATCGTTATTCGGGAAACCACCCGCACCAACGGGACCACCGTAGCGACTGAACAGTTGGAGATCCGTATCGAGTGCATAGCCGCTGAACAGAGCGACCGGGATCTTCAGGTACATGTCGACGCCGTTACCGCTGCCGGCCGCCAGGCTGAAATTCAGCTTGATGGAATTGCCGTCTGTAAGGCTCCAGAGTGGTGTCACACCATCCAGTTGACCAGTAGCAAAACCGGTCAGAGAGCCATCGCCCAAAAAGATGCTGATTTCGTCGACGGTGAGGAACCACTCGGGATCGGTCTTTACTTGATTGATATCCAACCGAAAGATTGCGAACCCATCTTGTATCCCGAGCTGACCAATCGTGACCACCTGGTTATCGTTTGGTGCACTACCCACGTCATTGTCGGCGAGAATTGATCCCGTCGTGTTGTAGTGTTGATAAGTCGGGTCTTGACCGCCAGGCGAGCCCAGGAAAGAGGGGAAAATACCGGTACCGACCGTGCCGCTGTTGGTGTCTGTATTGCAGACGACGGCGCCATCATTGATGCTCGTACAGACCTGCGCTCCTCCCGACCCTAGGGTCGTCATGTCGATCTCTGCGGCGCTGGCGCCGCCCGCGCCAAGCAATAAGCCCGTCGCGACTGCCAAGGTGGAAAGCGTTTTTGACATATTCATCTCCGTCATCGTTGCCGACTGCGAATGCGCGGTCACGACTTAAGCTCAGCAAACTTCGGGCCAGGAAACCTTTCCAGTTAGTAATCAACCACTTAACAGATTCCGTCGGCAGCGCACCAGGACATTCGTAAAATATTTCGACAGAGCTAATTTTCCAGAAAACGAGACTCCCGCATGAGTTGGACGCTGTTTCTGCGTAACGCTCGTCTTGATTACTGCCCGCTACCGCTGATTTCCACCTGGACGTTCTTGAGCGCACCCACGCGCGCCATTGAAGAAACGGCGGCCCCAAGGCCGCCGTCCCATTTGCCACAGATTACCGCGTGCGGTTCAGACTTTACGTTGAGAATTCGCCATCTCTTAGTCAAGATCGCCAAGTCTTCCAACCGACCCAAGCTGTCGTTTCGGAGTGACTCTGGCCCCGCTCTGCCACCCGAGCGCGACGCAAACCAGTCTGCTAGGGCATAGGAGCAGCCCGCGGTAAAGCAAACCGACACTTCCGATCCGGGGTTGTCACTACGTTGACGGAGAATCCGAACTTCGACCCGAAAAGGAAACGGGGCCTAACGGCCCCGAACAGCAAGAGCGTTCCAGGCAAGCGCACTGGCGGGGGTCATCAGCCAATCGGCGTACGCACCCCCGTTGGTGTGGAATCCGCCAGCGGCGGTCATATTTGTACTGCGGCACACCGCCCCCCAAAGTTGATGTAATCCATGCCGGCGGGCTGGTGGGGACAATTCCCGCCAGGGAAGCAGATCCAACGGGGACTCAAAGGCATGGTTTTGACGATGTTTTCGCGGCTCGAAGCCATGCCATACCTGGATTTATGCGGTTGAATTTCCTATCCGTATCAACGGAATCGGAGAGAGGGTTTACAGGAATCCAGGGATATTCATCCAAACATTTCGCGGCTATCTTTGTCCAGGTCCAATAGCCTGTGGGCAATACCCTCCTCCTCGCGTTGGGAGAAAAAATAAGGATACAAGGATTTTTCAGATGCAGGGTGGTCACTTGACCCGCCGAATTTCTGGATCTGGTGTTCCGCATAACCAAGTTCAAGCCTTAGCAGAACCGACGGTGCGTTGACGCGCGGGTTGTTCTTTGTTTGCCCGTGCCGTTTGAAGCCCAGCATTCTTTCATAAAAACGTCGATGCCTCGGATTGACCTCGACGAACAGGTCAGTGTAATTCCGAATGTGCCAAGCGTAGATGAAAGCGACATGAAAGACCGAAGCGAGAACCAGTTTTGAATGGACGTCGGGGTCGAAGGCGAGCTTGGTGAATTCGCAAATCCTGCTGCCCCCGCTCCTGAAAATATCGATTTCGTCCTTATAGGTTTCGTCGGCCAGAATTCCTGCGGGGGAGTCGAAAGAGATGGAAATTGTTCCGATCGTCGAGTGGTTTTCCGCGGCTATCAGGGTTAGCAGGTTGGGGTTTTCCAGCGTTTGGCTGGATGTGGCGTAGCCCCTCCACGAATACATCCGGTCGACGAGCATGTTAGCGGAGTTGCGGCCTTCATCCGTGTCGGCAAGACGGATGTTGAAGGTCTTGCGGTCTACCGCAGTATTCAGGATCTCGGCGTATGCCTCTTCTCCCTCCGGGGAAGGGGGGTCCGGCTTGGTGGGGACATAATGAACCTCGGCAATGGTCTTCCCGGTTGTCGTTTTGTCCCAGTCATGGCGAATTTGTGGCACTTTGCTCCCACTTGATGCAAAGCGATTCCTATCCTTGCCTGAACCAGGCTCGGCGCAAACAGGGCCACCACCTTTTGGCCCGTTGCGTCACATGTCCGCCGACCACAGCAACTTCAGCAAGGATCTTGCCTGCTTGATCTTGGGAACGGGCCCTTGGCAGAGCCAAGGGCCGGATCGGACTTACTTTACTGACAGGTTTCTACTTGGGTGAGCGGCGACCCCGCGTCGACCAGCCCAGCCCCAGCAATCCGAGCCCCATCAGGGCAATGGTGACAGGCTCGGGAACCTGCCGAGAGGCGACCGCGCCGACGATCCCGAACTCCTCGCCACCATTGGTGTTGCAGCCGAGCGATCCCTCACCGCCGATAGGACCGGGACCATCTGTAACGCAGCCGACATTGACGGTGAAGACGAACAGGTCCGAGGAGTCGAACAGATTCAAATCCATGCCCGGCGCAAAGGCCAGAAAGTCCGGCTTGCCAGACCCCTTGTTGTGGTTAAGGCCCGAGTATTCGTCCCCATTGGCAGTGACCCCGGCACAACCGGTGCCGGTCAATATGCTGTATGGGCCAGCGGCAGTACAGGCCTCGACGCTGCCGTAAAAGTTCACCGTTCCGTAGTTGAACGTGGGGTCGGCGATGTTCAACCCACTGCCGTCGGTGCGGTCCAGGTTCCACTGCCCCAACATGGTCGTCTGGGTCTCGTCCCAGATTTGGATCATGGCGCTGACCCACAGGGAGTCATCATTGCCCGTCTGGTTGTAGTCCGCATAGAGCACCGGAATGCTCGCCAGCGGGTCGAGGGTCTGCAGATAGGTCAGGATCTCGCCGACCGTCGAGGTGCCGCCCTGTGCGCTAGCGGGATCGCTATATGACTGCAACGGTGGGGGCGGGGTGGCATATTCGGTATAAATCTGCGTATTGCCGCCCCATACGCCGGTCCAACCGGGAAGGGTGTCGCTACTGGCCGTATCGACCGGATCCTGGAGACTCACGCCGCTGCCGTTCGGGTTCACGTTGGTCGCACCACCCGCGTTAGAGGTGAGATTGACTGCGATGGTGCCCGTTCCGACCGAGAAATCGTAAACGCCGAAGGTGGTTACCGGCAGGAAGGTGGTTTGGGTCGTGTTGCTCTGAATGGCGTTGAGCAGAGGTGCAGAATAGGACCAGTAATCATCGTACTTCAGTGCGATCGGGATGCCGTTCATCATAATGGCAGCCCGCGTCTCGCCCAACGCATCCAGGTAGGTTCCGTAGGTGGCGTAGGCGTTATTCTCCGGCGTTGGCAATTGGAAGAGAGCTGTTGTTGCAGCTCCCGCCCCTGCGGAGGCTGCAATGCAGGAAGCTCCAAGCAGTGCAGACATCAACTTCTTCATCTTCATGATTTTCCCCCTGACTGAGACGGGCCATCAAATCGCTTCGACAATTCGAGTGCGCTCTGCAAAATCTACGCATCTATCTGGAAAGTCACGCTGAGCGCTAGAACTTGCAGACTTTGGCACCGCATCTATGGGTAAGCAATTTTCATACCGGCCGCCAGCCAAGCAGGCACAGGCCTATGATAAATAGGGAATTATTTAAGAATACTCTGGTTCGGCCGACCTCTCGGCGGCACTTGTCGAGCGCCAATGTAAAATTATTCGACACCTGGCCCCGCCTGACTGACCCTTGAGTGCTTCATATCCAGGATTCGCCCACTATCAGATCATCCAGGGAAAGCCGCAGCGAGCGGGACTCGGGCGGTTTTCCGGAGCCGACCCGTCCCATGAACAGCACGCACGCAGGTAGCGTCTCCCCCAGCAAGTGCTGCAGCTGGCCGGACAGGCGCCGCGCCCGGTCGTGCATGGCGGGGGTCTGGGAAAAGGCAAGCCCCTCACGGATATAGCGACCAAAAATCAGCGGGGTCATCTCCGGCTGCAGTTGCAGGCCCAGACTTGTGGCAGTGAGCCAGAAACGCTGGACCGCCCGGCCTGCGGCCACGTAATCCTCTATGGTTTCAGGTGCTTGATTGGCCAGGATGGCAAAGTGCGCGGCACAGAACAGGCCTGGCAGGAGATCCATTTCGATCCGCGGCACCATGTGCCCGGCAAGATAAGTGTTAAAGAAATCGACACGCTGCCAACTCGCCATGACCCAGCGCATCAATTTGAGGGTCATCTTATCCAACCCCAAGGCCTGATCGGGTACCTTGTCCTCGCTGTATCGGGTGTTCCACTCGATGACGTCACGGTGAACGGGATAGGCTTCGGGCAGGGTAAGCCTGAGCTTGGCATTGTCGAACATCAGTTTGGCCAACTGCCAGCGTTGTGGCCCGCCCTCGAACCAGCGCACGGTGTAACATTTTCCGCCAGCGCCTTGCAAAGCCTGTTTCTGCGATGCGGTGAGGGGGATGGTACGCATCGGCCGACGCTGCACTGAACGCTGCCGGATATGGGGCAGCAGGGGATCGGACGTCACGGCACTGTCCGGGATCAAGTCCACAAGATAGTCGGGGTGAGGATCCGGAGAACCGGGGCGTCGCCTGAATTCCGCCCGCAGGCCATGCGGGCTGGCGGCTATAGCCAAGGTTTCCAGCAGCGCGCCCAAGGAAGTTTGGCTAGGGTGGCCGTCGAGGTCATAGACGCAATGGTCGCGGGTATCGAAGGCGTGGACGATCAAATGGCGTTCGTCGATGATCTCAAAGCGCCAGGGCTGGGTGTTGTCGCCGGAGGGCGCCCAGCGGGCGAGTTCGAGAATATCGGCGATGGGCTGGGGAATCGGCTGCATCTATAGTCCGAGTTTGCGTTTGGCGAGGGCAATGGCGAGACGCTGCAAGGGGTTGCGGTTGCCGCCGGGTCGCCAGGTCAGCGCCAGCTTGTTGCGGTAGGCATCGAAGTGATAGCCCTTGGGGGCCGTCCGAACCGGGCCGCGGCCGAGGAGAATTTTCAGGGCTTCGGTTGCCGCCACGCCAGCGCAAAGCTGGCAGGCCATGGTGGTGGACGGGCCCTTGCGATTGGCCAGATCAACTGCGGAGGGGTCGGCCAAGTAGCCCATTTGCAGGCGGGCAGGCGCAAGCCCCATGAGGAAACGCATGGGCATTTCCTCCTCGGGGCCGTCGTCCAGGCGAAAATAATCACTAAAACTCATGCCGCCCGGCAAAAAATTGAGCACCGCCGCGCCCATTCCAAGAGGGGCTGCGGTGACGGCGGGGATACCTTTTGCCGCACATGCGGCAAAGACCTGCTGGCGAGCCTGAAAAGCGAAGAAATCCAGGCCATCGACGTAGAGGTCCACACCATCCAGAAAGGCATCCAGGTTGTCGCTTGTCACTCCGTCGGCAAATTCCTTGATTTCAAGCTCGGGATTGATGTCGCGCGCCTGGCGGGTCATGACATCCATCTTGCCCAAGCCCAAGGTGCTGACCATCGCTCCGGCCTGACGATTGAAATTCGTCAGATCGAAGGTATCGAACTCGGCCAGATGAAATTTGCCTACGCCCAGCCGACAAAGCGTTAGCAGGTGTATCCCGCCCACGCCACCCAGCCCGGCAATCGCCACCCGTTTGTGGCGCAACTGTTGCTGCTCCGGCTGGGTCAGCCAGCCGAAGTTGCGGGAAAAAGCTTCATCATAGGTAAAGGATTGCATATGATCAAACCATATTGAATGCATTCGTTTCGCGCGAGATCTAGAAGGATTCAGCGCATTTTCTTAAACGGCCAAGTACGAATCACGCGTTGGAGTCCGTGCTGGGCAGCGCCAGAGAACTTGCTATTTGTCAATAAGCCGGCAACATCACCCGCTTTGGCGTGGGTTTCAGTCTTATCTAAACTGTATTGCCAACCGCATGAGCGGCCTTAATCAGGGTATCGAGCTAGATGGATAGATTGCCGGGGCGAAGAACAAAGCCGGAATTTTCTTGCTTGAAGGCATGCGAGACTGTACCTTTTGTAGTACTTTTAAAATAAAATTATTAATAAGCTTGTACATCGGCAAAGTCTGCTCGGTGTGACGGGCGTAGTCAACCTTTGCACCGGATTGACTTGCCTGCCATCATGTTCTGGACACCCCGCTTAAGCCTGTGATTCAGCGCCACCCTTTCTTAAACTAGGCTTGGCATGACGGACGCCACCCACTAACGAATTTGCCCCCTGTGCGAAGCCTGCTGTGGGCTGGAGATCAAGGTACAGGACGCTGTTGTCACCAGCGTCAAGGGGGACGCCCAAGACGTCCTCATCCAAGGCCCCCCCATGGGGTGGCGCTAGCGGCGCCCTACAACCCCAGATAAGCCTCTCTTACCCTGGGATCCGCCAGCAGGTCCGCCCCACTCCCCTTGAGCACCACCCGCCCGTTCTCCAGCACGTAGGCGCGGTTGGCGAGCTTCAGCGACGCCGCGACGTTCTGCTCGACCAGCAGGACGGTCATCCCGCCCTCGTGCAGGTCACGGATGGTGCGCAGCACCTCGGCGACCAGCGCCGGGGCCAGTCCGAGCGAAGGCTCGTCGAACATGATCATTCTGGGCGCGCCCATAAGACAGCGGCCGATGGCGAGCATCTGCTGCTCGCCGCCCGAGAGCGTGCCGGCGAGCTGGGTGCTGCGCTCGGCGAGCCGGGGAAACATCGCGAACACCCGCTCGAGCGCCTGCCCTGCCTGGCCACGCGCGCGGGGCAGCATCGCGCCGACCTCGAGGTTCTCGTGCACCGAGAGCGACGGGAAGATCTGCCGCCCCTCGGCGACCTGGCCGATACCGAGGTTGCAGGTCCGATAGCTCGGCCAACCTGCGATCTCAGCGCCGTCGAAGCGAATCGAGCCGCTGCGCGGCGGCACGACCCCGGCGATGGCGCTGATCAGCGAGCTCTTGCCCGCGCCGTTGGCGCCGACGATGGCGACGATCTCGCCCTCGCCGACTTCGAGCGAGACCTGGTCGAGCGCCTCGGCGTCGCCGTAGTAGACGCACAGGTCGCGCACCGCCAGCAGCGGGGGGGAGCCGGGGGGGTAAGGTTTGTCGACAGCCGGCGCAGCGGTGGATTCCTTGCGCGCGCTCATGCCACAGCCTCGCTGCCGAGATAGCTCTCGAGCACCTTGGGGTCGGTGGTCACTTCCGCGGGGGTGCCGTTGGCGATGATCTCGCCGTGGTGGAGTACGTAGACCCGGCCGGCGAGCGCCATCACGGCGCGCATCACGTGCTCGATCAGCAGGATGGTGACGCCGTGCTCGGCGTTCAGCTTGCGAAACGCCCGCACCATGATGTCGGTCTCGGTCGGGCGCAGCCCGGCCATCACCTCGTCGAGCAGCAGCAGGCGCGGCTCGGTGGCGAGCGCGCGGGCGACCTCGAGGCGCTTGCGATCGGGCAGCGTCAGGCTGGCGGCCGGCCAGTGGCGCAGGCCCCACATGCCCAGCGCCTGCAGCGCCCCTCGGGCGCGCTCCTCGGCCAGGCCGGCATCGGTGGTGCCGCGGAATCCGCCCACCATGGCATTTTCCAGCACCGACATGTCGGCAAACGGCTTGACGATCTGGAAGGTGCGCCCGATGCCGAGCGCGCAAACCTGGTCGGGGCGCAGCCCGGTCAGCTCGCGGCCGTCGAAACGGATGCTGCCGCTGTCGGGCGCAAAGGTTCCCGCCATCAGGTTGAAGAGCGTGGTCTTGCCCGCGCCATTGGGGCCGATCAGCGCGACGATTTCGCCCTGCGTGACCTCGAGCGAAGCCTTGGCGACGGCCCGCAGCCCGCGAAAGCTTTTCGATACCGACGCGACGCGCAGCAGCGGTTCGTTGCCGGTTTCGCTGGCGCGCGGCAGCCCTTGGCCATCGGCCGCCGACTGACCAGGCGCCGGTCGGCGCTCACTCATCATCGCGCCCCCCCTTGGCCTCGAGTTCGGCGCGACTGCGGGCAAAGCCCAGACGGCGGGCCAGCGCCGGCCAGATGCCGTGGGGCATGAACATGATCGACAGCGCCAGCGCCACCCCGTAGATGATCTGCTTGACCCCGGGGATCTCGAGATCAAAGGCCTCGAGAAGGTGGGTGATGCCCTCGGAGAGCAGGGTCAGCAGCGCGGCGCCGAGCACCGGGCCGAACAGGGTGCCGATGCCGCCGATGATCGGCGCCAGGATGATCTCGATCGAACGCGTCATCGAGAAGATCTGCTCGGGAAACAGGTTGTTGTAGTAGAAGGCGTAGAAGACGCCGGCCAGCGCGGTCAGTCCGGCCGAGATCTGGATCGCGAACATCTTGTAGCGGAAGGTGTTGACCCCGGCCGCCCGGGCCGCTTCCTCGTTGTCGCGAATGGCCCGGAAGTAGAAGCCGGCGCGGCTGCGCAGCAGCCAGGCCGAGATCAGGAACGCCACCACCGCCATTCCGAGCGCGAGGTAGTAGAACATCCAGGGGCCGCCGCGCATGTTGAGCCAGTCGCGAGTTCCGCCCGGGACGACGCGCAGGAAGAACCCGCCCGACCCGCCGACCCATTGGAAATGATCGAAACCGATCCTGGTGAACTCGGCAAACGCGATGGTCAGCAGCGCGAAATAGGTGCCGCCGATGCCGAACCGGAATGCCAGCCAGCCGATCACCGAGGCGGCGAGCACGCACACCACCACCGCCGCCAGCATGCCGATCCACGGCACCACCGCGAAATGCTGGTAGAGCGCCGCGGCGGTGTAGGCGCCCAGCCCGACGTAGAGCGCGTGGCCCAGCGAAAGCTGGCCGCAAAAGCCCATCATGATGTTCCACGCCAGCCCGACGAAGGCCAGGAACAACACCATGATCATTATCGAGAGCACGTAGCGGTCGGCTACCAGCGGCACCACCGCGAGCAGCGCGAAGAGCGCCAGCAGCGCCAGGCGAGAACGCGCCGGAGAATCCACCCAGACGGCGCGCAGCGAAGAGCGGATCGCCATTGCCCAGCCCCCCTAGCTGCGCTTGCCGAACAGGCCCTGGGGCCTGATCGCCAGCACCAGGATCAGCAGCGCAAACGACAGCATGCTCTTGGCCGAGGGCGTTATCAGCAGCCCCGCCACCGACTCGGAAACCCCGATCAGCACCCCGCCGGCCAATGCGCCAACCATCGAGCCCAGCCCGCCGATGATCACGATGACGAACGCGAGCAGCGTGTAGGAAGGGCCCGACGACGGCGTCACATCCACCAGCAGCGTCAGCAGCACCCCGGCCACCCCGACGCAGGCGGTTCCCAGCCCGAAGGTCAGGCCATAGAGGTGGGGGACGTTGAGCCCGACGATACGGGCGCCTGCGAGGTTGTCGGCGCAGGCCCGGATGGCCTTGCCGAAACCGGTAAAGCGGAAGATCGCGAACAGCACGGCGCAGGCCCCGAGCGAGACTACCGCGCAGATCACCCGCACCTTGTCGACCAGCATCCCGCCAATCTCGTAGGAGTCGAGCGAATAGTCGACCTGGATATTGCGTGCGTCAGGGCCGAAACCGACCAGCAGGACGTTAACCAGCACCAGCGCCACGGCCAGCAGCAGCATGAACTGGGAATGTTCGGGCCGATTGATGAAGGGATTGATCAAACCGCGCTGCAGCACATAGCCGAGCCCGAAGAAGATCAGCGCCACCGGCGCGATCATCCACAAGGGGTCGATGCCGAAAGCGGCAAACGAAACAACCGCCAGATACATGGCCAGGGCCATCAGTTCGCCGTGGGCGAAGTTGACGATCCGCACCACGCCGAAGATCACCGACAGGCCGAGCGCCATCAGCCCGTAGACCAGGCCGGTCAGGAAGCCGTTGAGGATGATGTTGAGGACTACTTCAAAGGACAAGGCAGGGCTCTCGTGGTCTGGTGGCGCGCGGCGCCTCAACTCGCCGCGGGAGAGAGCCAGGACTGGCCCCGGCCCTCTCCGTCAGCTCGATCGTGCGGATTATTGCCTGATCGTCGGCCTCAGCGGCGCTTATCCCACGCTGGCACCGGGAATACCGGGGCCTTGAGCGCCGCCGATTTCGGCAGCACCACTACCGGCAACCCGTCGCGGTTCTGGATGCAGGCCGAGGCGATCTGGGTGTTCTGGCCCTTGGCGTCGAAGCTGATCGGACCACCGATCATCATCCGGTCGGCAATGTTGGTCTGGCGAATGGCGTTGGCCAGTGCCGTGCCGTCGGTGCTGCCGGCGCGCTTGAACGCGTCGGCGGCGATCATCAGCGCCTCGAAGGTGAAGCCGACGTTGAGCGCATGGAACTGCAGGTTCTCCTTCGGAAACTGCTTCTTGAACGATGCTTCGACGCGCTGGGTGAGCGCCGCCTTGGGGTTGTACCAGGGGACGTTCGAGATGCAGTAGTCGGAATACCTGTTGCCCAGCGCCTTGAAGAATTGCGCCTCGTACATGCCGGGCGAGCCCGGGCTGATGATGCCCTGCGGCGACCAGCGCTGCTTGACCAGTTCGCGCACCAGCAGGATGCCATCGTTGAGCCGGCTGACCAGCATGATGAAGTCGGCGTTGGTCGCCTTGGCCTTGGCCACCTCGACCGAGAGGTCGCGGGCCGCCGGGTCATAGGAGATGGTATCCAACACCTTGAACGGCAGGAAGTCGAGCCGCGGCAGGATCCCGCCGATGCCGCGCGCCATCGATTGCCCGAAGGTGTCGTTGGCGTGCATGAACACCGCCGTGCGCGGCGCCGTGGCGGTGGCCTGGAAGAGGTCGCGCATCAGCGCCAGGCCGTTGCGGATCAGCTCGACCGCGGTCGGGAAATTGCGGAAGGTGTACTTGTAGCCCTGCTCGGTGATTTGCGGGGCGGCGGCGATATTGATGACAAACGGAATCTTGCGCTGCTCGGCCACCTGGGCAATCGCCGACGCCGCGCCCGAGTCGAACGGCCCGATCAGCAGCTGCGCGCCGTCATTGATCAGCTTCTCGGCCCTTGAGCGCGCCACCTCGACGTTGGTCTCGGTGTCGGCGTTCATCAGTTCGATATCGACTCCGTACATCTCGCGCAACGGTCCGGGCGCGATGTCGGCGCCGAGCTGGCAGGACTGGCCGAGAAAGGCCTGGACCCCCGAGCGCGGCAGCAGCACCCCTACTTTCAGCTTCTTGCCCTGGGCCCGCACAATCGACGGCGCCAGCGCAGCGGTCGCGCCCACTGCGGCGCCACCGGCCGCCAGACGGTTGAACTCCCGACGTGTAAAGTCATTCATGCTCGTCCCCTCCTCGGTTCTCGGTTTGGTTATTTCTGCGTTTGCGCTTCTGCCCTCAATACCCGCTTGAGAATCTTGCCGGTCGCGCTCTTGGGCAACTCTGCCACAATTTCCACCTGCGCAGGAACCTTGTAGCTGGCGATGTTGCGGCTGCAGTAGTCGATCACCTGCTCCGGCGTCAGGGTTTGACCAGCCTTGACCACCACCGCCACCGCGACCTGTTCGCCCTTGACGGGGTGCGGCACCCCATAGACCGCCACTTCCTGCACTCCCGGAATCTTGTAGAGATACTGCTCGACCTCGGCCGGCCAGACCTTGAAGCCGGAGACGTTGATCATGTCCTTGACCCGGTCGACGATGTAGACGAAGCCATCCTCGTCCATCCGCCCGATGTCGCCCGAGTGCAGCCAGCCGGTGCGCAGCGCGGCCGCGGTGTCTTGCGGCCGGCCCCAGTAGCCTTGCATCACGCCCGGGCCGCGGATCACGATCTCGCCCCAGGTGCCGTGCGGAACCGGCTGGTCCTGCTCGTCGAAGATCGACAACTCGAAGCCTTCGATGGCGCGCCCGACCGAGCCGAAGCGGTGCTCGTCGAGGTCGTTGTAGCAGGCGAAGGGCGAACACTCGGTCAGCCCGTAACCCTCGAAGATCCGGCGGCCGAAGCGCTCGTGCCAGCGCCGCGAAATTTCCTCCGGCATGGTGGCCGCGGCCGACATCTCGTAGCGCAGGCTGCCCAGATCGTAGCCGGAAAGATCGAGCGAGAGCAGGCCGATGAAGATCGTCGGCACGCCGAAGAACATCGTTATGCCCTCTGCGGCGACCGCCTTGAGCACCACATCGGGGATGAAGCGCCGGAACAGCACCAGCGTCGCCCCGGCGAGCACGCAGGCGTTCATGATGTAGTTCTGCCCATAGACATGGAACAGCGGCAGGAAGCCGGCGAGCCGGTCGTCGGACCGGTAGCCCGAGTAGCGCGCGGCGCTGGCGATATTGGAGTGCAGGTTGGCCTGGGTCAGCGCGACACCCTTGGGAAAACCGGTGGTGCCCGAGGAATAGAGCAGCGCGGCCGGATCATCCGCCGCCCGCTCGACCAGTTCCGCCTCGCCACTGGCGCCGGCGATCCAGTCGTCAAAGCCCGCCGTGCCCGCCGGGCGCGGCCCCGGACCGGCGATCAGGCGCTGCTCCAGCGCCGGACAATCGTCGGGAACGAAACCGATCAGCTCGGCGGTGGTGACGACCACCCGCGCCCCCGAATCGTCGAGCAGGTAGCGCACTTCCTCGGTCTTGAAGATCGAGTTGATCGAGACCGGGACGGCACCGATCGCCTGGATGCCGTAGTAGGCGATCAGGAACTCGGGGATGTTCGGCAAATAGATCGCCACCCGGTCTCCCGGGGCGATGCCGGCCGCAGCCAGCGCCGCGCCAAAGCGCCGGGCGCGGCGCGCCAGCTCGCCGTATGTGAGCGTTTCGCCCTCGAATCTAATCGCGGGACGCTCCGGCGTGGCCCGTGCGTGAGCCACCAGGTATTGCGCGAGATTCATCTCTCCCCCATTGGGGCCATTGCGGGTGCTCGCCCGCTGGTTCAACTCTGGGCGCCACCATAACCGGGAAACCCGGGTTTGCGCCAATCTTTTTTAGTCGGCCGTGGCCAGGTGGCCATCGGCAATCAGGCAGGTGCGATCGGCGAATGACCGGGCCAGCTCCTGGTCGGGGTCGGCCAGCATGAGCGCCATCCCGTCCGAGCGCAATGTGCCCAGCGCGGCGTAGACCAGGTCGCGGGTCGGCTCGGACAGGCCCTGGGTGGGCTCGTCGAGCAGCAGCAGGCGCGGCACGCTCATCAAGCAGCGTCCGATGGCCAGCAACTGCTGTTCGCCGCCCGAGAGCGTCCCGGCGATCTGGGCGCGCCGCTCGGCCAGCTTTGGAAAAAGGCTATAGATCCGCTCGTAGAGCGCGCTCGCCTGGGCGCGGGCCCGCGCAATGCTGGCCCCGGCCCTGAGATTGTCGACCACGGTGAGCGCGGGAAAGATCTGTCGTCCCTCCGGTACCAGCATGATGCCAAGATTGCAGACCTTGGCCGAGTCGAGCCCGGCGATCTCGGTGCCGTCGAACCGGATCGTGCCTCCGGCCGGCTTGATCAGGCCCGCGATCGCCGCGAGCAGCGTCGACTTGCCGGCGCCCTCCGCGCCGAACAGCGCCAGCGCCTCGCCAGCGGCCAGTTCCAGCGAGACATCCTCGAGGACAATGTGACGACCTTGGGCGACGCGCAGCCGGTTCACCACCAGCAGCGCCGCGCGAGCGCTCACCGCGCGGCCGTCCGCAAACTCTGGGGTCGGTATTGCCAGCGTTCCCAGGCACGCTGCACCAAGCGCGGATACTCGGCCCGGCCGAGGCTGCCGTTATAGCGTCCGAGCGCCCGGAACAGGTTGCCGCCTTCCTGGTCGAGGTAGTGGCGCAGGATCAAACAGCCGTAGCGCAGGTTCGCGGCCTCCTTGAAGAGCGCAGCACGATTCCCGTCGCCGATCAGATCGGTCCAGAACGGCATCACCTGCATGTAGCCGCGCGCTCCCGCCGAGGACACCGCGTATTTGCGGAAATTGCTCTCGACCTCGATCAGTCCGAGCACCAGTTCGGGCTCGAGTCCGGCCCGCTGGGCTTCGTAGCGCACCGCGGTGAGGAACTCGACCCGCTGCCGATAGCTTGGTTTCCAGCGCCGCGGCAACTTGGCCGACATCTGGCTGAGCCAGTCGACCTTCTCGGTGACCGACGCGAAACGTGGTTCCGGATCGTCTTGCTCGGCGATTGCCGCTGCCAGCACGCTGCGCACCGACGCCGCCATTGGCTCATAGGCCTGTTCGCCTCCCCAGGCCGCGCCGCTCGCGCCCAGCGCGGCTGCCGCCAACCCGGCCGCCAGCGCGATGCTGGCGGCGATTGGGCGGGCGCGAGTCAGCATCGTGGCAACCCTCTCAGTGGCTGGGAATCAGTTCGCGCAGCCGCTCCACCACCCGGGCGGCGACTTCCTCGAGCGGCGCAGTGGTGTTGACCATGCCGCGGCGCTCGAGCACTTCGACCAGGCCTTCCTTGAGGCTGCGCTCGCCAACGGTGATCCGCAATGGCACGCCAATCAGCTCCCACTCGGCGAACATAACCCCGGGGCGCTCGTCGCGGTCGTCGAGCAGGACGTCGGCGCCGGCGGCGCTCAATTCGGCGTAGATCCGGTCGGCCGCGGAACGTACCGCCTCGGACTTGCGGTAGCCCAGCGGCACGACCACCACCTCGAAGGGTGCGATCGGCGCCGGCCAGATGATGCCGCGCTCGTCGTGGTTCTGTTCGATCGCCGCACCCAGCAAACGCGTGACCCCGATCCCGTAGCAGCCCATCTCGAGGAACTTGCTCTTGCCGTCGTCGTCGACGAAGGTCGCCCCCATCGCCTCGGAATACTTGGTGCCGAGATAGAACACGTGGCCGACCTCGATGCCGCGCTGGATGGCGAGCGTTCCCTTGCCGTCCGGCGACGGGTCGCCCGAGCGCACGTTGCGGATGTCGGCGACGATCGGTTCGGGGATGTCGCGGCCCCAGTTCGCGCCGGTGTAGTGGAAGTCGTCGGCGTTGGCGCCGCACACGAAATCGCTCATGTTCGCCACCGTCCGGTCGGCGACCACCGTGACCGGCCGCAGGGTGCCGATCGGCCCCAGATAGCCGGGCGGGCACCCGAAGGTTTCGATGATTTCGGCTTCACTCGCAAATCGGAATCCTGCCAGTCCGGGAACCTTGCCGGCCTTGACTTCATTGAGGTCATGATCGCCGCGCACCAGCAGTAGCCAGATGTCGGTTCCGGCGATGGCTCCCTCTCCGTCCCCGCGATCGACTGCCAGTACCAGGGATTTCACGGTTCGTGCCAGCGGCAGACCGAGGAGCTCGGCCACATCTTCGCACTTCGCGCGCCCCGGAGTGGGCGTCTTGGTCAGCTCTGCGCCCGCCGGCGCCCGGGCGGCGACGAGCGGCAGCGCCTCGGCAAGTTCCACGTTGGCGGCGAAATCCGAGTCCGGGCAATAGGCGAGCGCGTCCTCGCCGGTGTCGGCGATCACCTGGAACTCATGGCTGGCCGAACCGCCAATGGCGCCGGTATCGGCGGCCACCGCGCGAAAATCCAGCGCCATGCGCTCGAAAGTGCGCTGGTAGGCTTCAAACATCGCCTGGTAGCTGATGAGCGCGCTGGCGTGATCCCGATC
The DNA here is from genome assembly GCA_024637395.1 of Burkholderiaceae bacterium. Classification (GTDB taxonomy): domain Bacteria; phylum Pseudomonadota; class Gammaproteobacteria; order Burkholderiales; family Burkholderiaceae_E; genus JAGXFR01. Next base: position 17,980 of record JAGXFG010000009.1, read on the forward strand.
GAACGAGTAGGCGTCCTTCATCGTGAATTCGCGCCCCCGCATCACCCCGAACCGGGGGCGGCGTTCGTCGCGGAACTTGGTCTGGATGTGATAGAAATTCTTCGGCATCTGCCGGTAACTGCGAATCTCCTGACGGGCAATATCGGTAATCACCTCCTCCGAGGTCGGCTGGACGATGAAGTCGCGGCCGTGACGGTCCTTGACCCGCAGCAGTTCCGGGCCGTATTTCTCCCAGCGCCCCGACTCCATCCACAACTCGGCTGGCTGGACCACCGGCATCAGCAACTCGATCCCCCCGGCGCGGTTCATCTCCTCGCGAATGATGCCCTCGATCTTGCGGATCACCCGCAGCCCCATCGGCAGGTAGTTGTAGACCCCTCCGGCGATGCGCTTGATCATCCCGGCGCGGGTCATCAGCTGATGGCTGACGATTTCGGCGTCGCCGGGAGCTTCCTTGAGGGTGGAAATATGGAACCGGGATGCTTTCATGAGCTGGGTGCGCCTTGCGAGGGTCGTATAATCGAACGAATTCTAAAGTATCAAGGGGTTCGGCCATGCTGGATCGTGACGGCTACCGACCCAACGTTGGCATTATTCTGGTTAATGCAAGGAACGAGGTTTTCTGGGGCAAGCGGATAAGGGAGCATTCCTGGCAGTTTCCGCAGGGCGGAATCCAGCGCGGCGAGTCGCCAGAACAGGCGATGTTCCGCGAGTTGCAGGAGGAAGTCGGGCTGACCAGAGAGCAGGTGCGCATCCTCGGAAGGACGCGTGACTGGTTGCGCTACGATGTCCCCGAACACTGGGTGCGACGGGAATGGCGCGGCCATTACCGCGGACAGAAACAGATCTGGTTCCTGCTGCAACTGACGGGCCGCGACAGCGAGGTTGACTTGCGCGCATCGGGGCACCCGGAGTTTGATGCCTGGCGTTGGAACAACTATTGGGTGCCGCTTGAGGCGGTGATCGAGTTCAAACGCGACGTCTATCGCAACGTGCTTCAGGAACTGTCGCGCTTTCTGCTCGGTCTCGGGGAAAGCGGCGCTATGTTGCGCCCGAACCGGCGCACCGCCAAGCGGCAGACGCGGAGCCAGGAAGCTGCTGCCGCGGCAGTGCCCACCGAGAATCTGCCGCCGGAGCATTCATGAGTATTCACCACTATGGAACCGCGGGCAGCCTTGCCGCCCAGGCGATGCTCGGGGCCGCGCTGGCCGTCGCGGCAGCGGCACCGGTCAGCGCACAGCCGGTGGTGAGCGCTGCGCTGCCGCAGCCCATGCCGGCGCCGCCCAAAACGGCCGATCTGGTCGAATTCGATTTCAACACCACGGCGCGCCACCATTTCGCGATCGACCCCCGCAGCCTGCTCCTGCGCGGCAACGAGATCGCCCAGCTGACCATCGTGGTGACGAGCTCCGGTGGCGCGACCAACATTTCCTATGAGGCCTTCAACTGCCAGCAGGCAACCCATCGCCTGCTCGCCATTGGCAGCGCCGACGGCAGCTGGCAGCCGGTCAAGGATTCCTCCTGGCTCACGGTGCAGACTTCCGACCAGGTGCTGCGCCAGCATTACGCGATCTTCAAGGCCGCCTGCACTGGCGGCTCGTTGAGCGGTGACCGCGACGTCATCTTGCGCCGCCTGGTCAACCCACCCAACGACCTCTACCAGTCGCGGTAACGGCCGCTGCCGGGCGACGGCCAACTGCCGCCCGGCAGGCCCGGGGAGCGCGTTACACCTGGGTGATCAGCGGCTGGCCGGCGAAATACGCCGCGACGTTGTCGAGCACGATCTGGCCCATCGCCGTGCGGGTCGGCACCGTGGCACTCGCCTGGTGCGGCTGCAGCACCACATTCTCGAGCGCGATCAGTGCTGCCGGTACGCGCGGTTCATCGGCAAAGACATCCAGACCGGCACGCCCCACCGCTCCCGCGGCGAGCAACTCGACGAGCGCGGTCTCGTCGACCACCGAACCGCGGGCAATATTGACGAAGACCCCTTGCGGGCCGAGCGCGGTGAGCACGGCGCGCGACACCAGCCCCTTGGTCGCAGGTCCGCCGGGACAAGCTGCGATCAGCACATCGGCCCAGGTGGCCAGCTCGACCGGATCGGCGAAATACTCGTAGCCGACATCGGCCTTCGGGAATGGGTCGCTATAGCCGAGCACGGTATTGAAGCCGAGGCAACGGCGGGCGATCGCGCTGCCGATCCGCCCCAGCCCCAGGATACCCACGCGTTTTCCCTGCAGGCTGGAGGTCAGCGCCATCGAGCCCTTGAGCCAGTGGCCTTCGCGCACGAAGCGATCGCCAGAGGGAATGCGGCGAATGGTCGCGAGCAGCAGAGCCAGCGCCATGTCGGCGACATCCTCGGTCAGTACCTCGGGGGTGTTCGTCACGGCGATGCCGCGAGCCCGGGCCCACTCGACGTCAACCGCATCGACGCCGACCGCGAAGCACGACACCAGCTTCAGCTGGGGCAGGGCCTCCATCACCTCGTTCTCGACGCCGCGCCCGCCCGTGGTCGCGATCACCTCGCAACGCTCGGCGATACCGGCCAGCAGGGCCGGCTTGTCGGTCGCCTCCCAGTAGCGATGAACCTTATAGCGATCTTCGAGTTCGCGCTGCTTGGGCTCGAAAAACGGTCCCATCAACAAGACTTCCGGTTTCATATTGGTCTCTTCCATCTTCAGCGGGTGAAGCGCACGACCGTCGCACGCTGCTCTCCCAGGCCGGCCACACCCAGCGTCATCACATCACCGGGCTTGAGATAGCTCGGTGGCTTCATCCCGGCACCGACCCCCGGAGGCGTACCGGTGGTAATGATGTCGCCCGGCATCAGCGTCACGTACTTGCTGATGTAGGAGACCAGCTTGGCGCAGCCAAAGATCATCGTCCGGGTGTTGCCGCGCTGGCGCTTCTCGCCGTTGACGTCGAGCCAGAGATCGAGCCGCTGGGGATTCGCCACCTCGTCAGCGGTGAGCAGCCATGGGCCAATCGGGCCGAAGGTGTCGCAGCCCTTGCCCTTGTCCCAGGTGCCGCTGCTGCGCAACTGAAAATGGCGCTCCGAGATGTCGTTGACCAGCACGTAGCCGGCCACGTAGCTCAACGCATCCTTGAGGCTGACATAGCGCGCCCGGGTGCCGATCACGATGCCCAGTTCCACTTCCCAGTCGGTTTCCTTCGAGCCCTGCGGCAGCATGACGTCGTCGTTGGGTCCCTGGATCGAACTGATCGCCTTCATGAACACTACCGGCTCGGCGGGAACGGGCGCATTGATTTCGGCGGCGTGGTCGGAGTAGTTGAGCCCCACCCCGATGAACTTCGAGGTGCCGGTTAACGGCGGGCCCAGGCGCGGATTGCCGCGCACCGCCGGCAGCTTGTCCGGGTTCAATTTGGCGATCCGCGCCAGCACCGCTGGCGCAAGTTGCGCCGGCCCAATGTCGGGCAACGCCTTCGAGAGGTCGCGCAGCTTACCGGCGTCGTCAATCAGGCCCGGTTTTTCCTTGCCTGGTCTTCCGTAACGAACTAGTTTCATCAGTTTCTCCCTGGTGGAATTGAGGTTTGGTTCAGTTGTCGCCGCCGCCCGGACGCAAATCGAACTGTAGCGCGGCCAGCCGCGCGTAGAGCCCGCCGCGGCCGAGCAACTCGGCGTGGGTGCCAACATCGACGATCCGCCCGCGATCGAGCACTACGATCCGGTCGGCGCCCACCACCGTCGCAAGACGATGGGCGATTACTATGGTGGTGCGATTGCGCATCGCGCCGGCAAGCGCCTGCTGGACGGCGCGCTCGCTCTCGGCATCGAGCGCGCTGGTCGCTTCGTCGAGCAGCAACAGCGGCGCGTCCTTGAGCAGCGCGCGCGCGATTGCGATCCGCTGGCGCTGTCCGCCCGAGAGTCGCACGCCGCGCTCGCCGAGAAAACTCTGGTAGCCCTGCGGCAGTTCCGCGATGAATTCATGGGCCCGCGCGGCGCGCGCCGCCGCCATCACTTCCTCGTCGCTGGCATCGAGCCGGCCGTAACGGATGTTCTCGATCGCATTGGCAGAAAATATCACGCTGTCCTGCGACACCACAGCGATCGAGCCCCGCAACGCGGCCAGGTCCATTTCCCGCAGGTCGACCCCTTCCAGCATGATCGCGCCCGAATCCGGGTCGTGAAAGCGCAGCAACAACTGAAACAGGGTCGATTTGCCAGCCCCGGACGGCCCGACCAGCGCCACGGTCTCACCCGCGACAACCTTGAGATCGATCCGGTCGAGAGCCCGCTCCTGCGGGCGCGAGGGATAACTGAAGGCGACTTCGGCCAGCTCGACGGTGGCGCCGCCCGGCGCCGGCCGGGGTTGGAGCGCATCCGGGCCGGAGACTATGCCTGGTTCGGCCTCGAGCAAGTCGAGCAGCCGCTCGGTAGCGCCGGCGGCACGCTGCACATCGCCCAGCACTTCGGCGATCGCCCCGGTCGATCCGGCGACCAGCGCCGCATAGAGGATGAACTGGGTCAGCAAACCGGCGGTCATCCGCCCTTCCAGCACCATGTTGGCGCCAAGCCAGAGCACGAACACGATCGCTCCGAACACCAGTACGATCGCCAGCGCAGTCAGCCGCGCGCGCGCCAGCGTGCGCACCACCGCCGCCGAGAAGGCGGCATCGGTCGCCGCGGTGTAGCGCGACACCTCGAGCGGCTCGCGCACATAGGCCTGCACAACCTGGACCGCGTTGAGGGTCTCGCCCGCCAGCGCGCCGGTGTCGGCGAGCCGATCCTGGCTGGCGCGCGACAGGCTCCGCACCTTGCGTCCAACGACCATGATCGGCAACACCACGAGCGCCAGCAGGCCGACGATGACCAGTGCCAGTTGCGGCGTGGTCACGATCATCATCGTGACACTGCCGATGAACAGCAGCAGGTTGCGCAACCCGAGCGAGATGCTGGTCCCGATCAGCGTCTGGATCAGCGTCGTGTCGGTGCTCAGCCTTGAGAGCACCTCGCCGGTGCGCAGCGTTTCGAAGAACGCCGAATCCTGGCACAGCACCTTGCGGTAGATGGCGTTGCGCAGGTCCGTGGTCACCCGCTCGCCGAGCCACGAAACGCAATAGAAACGCACCGCGCTGCTGATGGCGAGCACCACCGATACCCCGAACAGGGCCAGGAAGACGAGATTGACATGACCACTGTCGCCGCGAGTTGCGGTCCCGGCAAAACCGAGGTCGATCAGGTAGCGAAACGCCGCCGGGACCGCCAGCGTGGCGGCGGCGGCGACCAGCAACGCCACTGCGGCAAACACCATCCGCAGCCGATAGCGCATGAGAAACGGCACCAGGCTGCGCAGCACGGTCAAGGCGCCCCGCTGGGCGCTGGGCGCCAGTTTGGGATCGCTCATTTTGCCGGTTTCAGACCGTCGAAATAGTCCTGATTGATCTTGGAGACGCTTTCGATGGCGTGCAGGATCGAGTTCAGGTGTTCGCTCATTGCCAAAGCGGCCCCGGGGCCATCGCCGGCGCAGACCCGCTCGACGATTGCTCGGTGCTCGATAAGCCGCTTGCGCTGGCGCTCAGGATCGACGAGCGCGAGGCGGCGCAAGCGGTCGAGTTGCGCCTTGGCCTCGTGGATGATGGCCCAGGTGCGGGCATGACCGGCAATCTTCGCGAGCAACTCGTGCATGTTCTCGTCGGCACGAAAGAAACCCGCCGAGTCATTGGCCTCGCTCGCGGCGTTCTGGCGCAACAGAACCGCCACCAGCTGGGAGCGCTGGGCCGGCCGGATCCGCGCCGCCGCCAGTTCCACGATGCGGCACTCGAGGGTCTCGCGGATGAACTGGCTGTCGCGCACCGCATCGAGATCGATGCGGGCCACGAATGATCCGACCTTGGGAACGACCTCGAGCAACCCCTCTTCCTCGAGGCGCTTGAAGGCTTCGCGCACCGGAGTCCTGCTTACCCCGTAGTCCTGCGCAATCCGCACTTCGGAGAGCAATTCACCCGGCACCAGCGACACTGAAACGATCCGCTCGCGCAGGTCGAAATAGATCTGCGGAGCCACCAAGCGGCCGCGCCGAACCGGATTGCGTCGCGCAACTGAGATCATGCATACTAGTATACAAGAGGTGTGCGACTGATCACTTCGGCCGGAAAGCCCCATGCCAAGCCAACCCGTTCCCCTGATCCGAGCCCAAGCGCTGCGCCTGCACAGCGCTGACGACGTGCTCATTGCCGTCCGGGCGCTTGCTGCCGGAACCCGCATTGCCGGCGAGGGTATCGCCTGCGTCGACGCGATCCCGGCCGGCCACAAGGTGGCCGCGCGGGACCTGCCCGGTGGCCATGCGGTGCGCCGCTACAACCAGATCATCGGCTTCGCGACCGAGAGCATTCCCGCCGGAGCACACGTTCACACCCACAACCTCGCTTTCGAGGCCTTCGAGCGCGACTACGCGATTGGCGCCGACGTCCGCCAGCAGCCGGTGCCGGCAGCGCTGGCCAGCTTCCAGGGCATCGTGCGCGCCGACGGGCGGATTGCGACGCGCAACTACATCGGGGTGATGGCCACCGTCAACTGCTCGGCATCAGTTTCCAGGTTCGTCGCACGCCATTTCACCAGGGAAGTGCTCGCCCCCTGGCCCAATGTCGACGGCGTACTGGCAATCACCCATGGCAGCGGTTGCGGAATGGACACGGCGGGCGAAGGCATGGCGCTGATACGCCGGACGATGGCTGGCTACGCGCGCCACCCCAACTTTGCCGGCATGGTGGTGATAGCGCTGGGCTGCGAGGCAAACCAGATAACCGACCTGTTCAGCACCCAAGGGCTCGCGGAATCGCCGCTGCTGCGCCCGCTGGTGATTCAGGCTGCCGGCGGCACCCGGCAGTGCGTCGCCGCGGGCATCGCCGCGGTGAAGGAAATGCTGGCCCCGGCCAATGCCGTCGAGCGCGTTGCGGTGCCGGCCAGCCACCTGACGGTGGCGCTGCAGTGCGGCGGCTCGGACGGCTACTCGGGGATCACGGCCAACCCCTCTCTGGGCGCGGCCTGCGACCTGCTGGTGGCCCACGGCGGGACGGTGGTGCTCGCGGAAACCCCCGAAATCTACGGTGCCGAGCATCTGCTGACGCGGCGCGCGGTCAGCCAGGAGGTCGCCGAAAAGCTGATCCGCAGGATCAAGTGGTGGGAAGACTACACCGCACGCAACCGGGGCAGCATGGACAACAATCCGACTCCCGGCAACAAGGCCGGCGGACTGACCACCATCCTCGAAAAATCGCTCGGCGCGGTTGCCAAGGGCGGCACGACCAACCTGGTCGACGTCTACGAGTACGCGGAACCGATCGTTGCCAAGGGATTCGTGTTCATGGACTCCCCCGGCTACGATCCGGTGTCGATCACCGGTGAGGTGGCGGGCGGCGCCAATCTGGTCGCGTTCACCACCGGGCGCGGCTCGGTCTACGGCTGCAAGCCGGCGCCAAGCATCAAGATCGCAACCAACACTGCGCTCTACCAGCGGATGCGCGACGACATGGACGTCGACGCCGGCGGTATCCTCGATGGCAGCGCCACCGTGGCGCAAAAGGGCCAGGAGATCTTCGATCTCTGGTTGCGGGTCGCCTCCGGAGAGCAGAGCCGCAGCGAAGTACTGGGGATCGGCGACGAGGAATTCGTGCCCTGGCAGATTGGCGCGGTAATGTAGGGCCGATGCGGGCGGGGGCTGGAATGACGGGTGAATCAGGAAGCGACGGCAAGGTGCTGGGACCCAACGCACGGGTGGCCGCGGCACTCAACGAGGCGGCGACGATCCTCGAGACCCAGGGCGCCAACCCGTTCCGGATCGCCGCCTATCGCCATGCCGCCGAGACCCTCGAGCACCTGCCGCGCAACATCGCGACCGCGTTCGCGCTGCACGGACCGGAGGCGTTGACCGAACTCCCCGGCATCGGCACCGGGATCTCGAGCGCGATTGCCGAAATGCTGCTCACCGGCCGCTGGGCCCAGCTCGAGCGCCTGCGCGGCGACATCGATCCGGTGGCGGTATTCCGGGCCGTTCCGGGAATCGGCGCCGAACTCGCCGAACGCATCCACGCCACCCTGCACATCGACACTCTCGAGTCGCTCGAGAGCGCGCTCGAGAGCGGCGAACTGCGTGCCGTCGAGGGCATAGGACCGCGACTCGAAGAGGCGATCGGGGCCGAACTCGCCCCGCTGCTCGACCGTCGGCGAGTGCGTCGTCCCGAGCAACCGCCGGCGGGGGCGACAGAACTGCCCAGCGTCGCGATGCTGCTCGACGTCGACCGCGAATATCGCGGCAAGGCCCGCCTCGGCCACCTCAAGACCGTCGCGCCCAAACGCAACAACCCTTCCGGAGAATCCTGGCTGCCGCTGCTTCAGACCAGCCGCGGCGCCTGGCATTTCACCGCCCTGTTCTCGAACACCGCCCAGGCCCACCAGATCGGCCGCACCAGGGACTGGGTCGTGATCTACTTCTACGACGACCAGCACCTCGAACGCCAGTGCACGGTCGTCACCGAGACCCATGGTCCGATGCTGGCCCGGCGCGTGCTGCGCGGGCGCGAGACCGAATGCCGCCTCCATTACCAGGCTACCGACCCGTTCTTTGGCCACCAACCAGGACCCGAGCAAGCATGATTGCACTGACCAGCGACACCGAAACCCGTCCCACCGCAGCCATGCGCGCCGCGATCGCGGCCGCCGAGGTAGGTGACGAACAGCGCCGCGAAGACCCCACGGTAAACCTGCTGCTGGAGCGCGTTGCCGAGCTGCTCGGCAAGGAAGCGGCCTTGTTCCTGCCCACCGGCACGATGTGCAACCTGGTCGCGGTCAAGACCCACACCCGCGCCGGCGACCTGATGCTGGCCGAGCGCGACGCCCATGTGCTGCGCGCCGAAGCGGGCGGTGCCGGGCTGGTCTCGGGAGTGCTTACCGAGCCCCTTTTGGGCGGACCCGGAACCGCCCGGCCTGCCGCCGGGAGCAACCAGGGCGGCGGCGATGCCAGGATTCCCGGCACCTTCACCGCAGCAGAGCTGAGTGACGCGCTCGATCGGATCAGCGCCATGCCCTCGCCCTATGCGCCCCCGCCCACGCTGCTGTGCGTCGAGCAGACGCACAATTTCGGCGGCGGTTCGATCTGGCCGCGCGAGCGGCTCGCCGCGGTGTGCGACCGGGCCCGTGACCGGGGACTGGCGATCCACATGGATGGCGCGCGGCTGCTCAATGCTGCCGTGGCCTCGGGAGTGACGGCCAGCGATTGGTGCTCCCACGTCGACTCGGCGTGGATCGATTTCACCAAGGGCCTGGGCGCCCCGATCGGATCGGTGCTCGCCGGTTCGCGCGAATTCATCGCCCGGGCTTACCGCTACAAATATGCTTTCGGCGGGGCCATGCGCCAGGCCGGGATCGCTGCGGCCGGCTGCCTGTACGCGCTCGACCACCACATCGAGCGCCTCGCCGATGACCATGCCAATGCGACGCTGCTCGCCGCCGGCATCGCCGCACTCCCCGGGTTGCGGCTGGTCTATGGCATGCCGCAGACCAACATCGTGTTCTTCGAAACCGAACCGGACACGGTTACGGCTGCCGAACTGGCACGGCGCTGTCTCGAGCGCGGACTGCGCATCGGCACCATCGGCGGAAAGATCCGCGCGGTCACCCACCTCGACGTCAGCCGCGCACAGGTCGACGAGGCTATCCAGATCATCGCCGACGTATTGCGCTGACCAGGTTCAGTTCAGCGGCGAACGCTGCGCCGCGCCTTGGGAGCGACGAGCGCCCGGCGCGCCGCGGTCGCGATGCTTGCGGCATCGACCCCGAAGAACTCGCGCAACGCCGCGCGGGTGTCGCTGCGGCCGAAACCGTCGGTGCCGAGCGTGACGTAGCGGCGCTGGTCGGGGATGAACTCCCGAATGCTCTCGGGCACTGCCCGCACGTAGTCGCTGGCCGCGATGACCGGGCCGGCGGTGGCGCGCAACAGCTCGCCGATCCAGGGCTCGCGCGCCAGCGCCTGCTTGCCCGGCGCGGGTTGCTCGCAGGCCATGCCGTCGCGGGCCAGCTCGCTCCAGCTGGTGACGCTCAGCACATCGACCGCGATGCCGGCACCGGCCAGGTCGCGGGCGGCCGCCCTGGCTTCGGGCAGGATGGCGCCGGAAGCGAGCAGGGTCACGTGTCCGGCTGAACCATTGCCGTCCAGGCGCTCGAGCAGGTAGGCGCCGCGAATCACCTCGGCGGCACGCTCCGGGGGCAGGTCCGGCTGGGCGTAGTTCTCGTTCATCACCGTCACGTAGTAGAAGACGTCGCGCTGCTCCTCGAGCATCTCGCGCATCCCATGATCGATGATCACCGCCAACTCACCGGCGAAGGCCGGATCCCAGGCGCGACAGTTGGGGATCGTCGCCGCCCACAGATGGCTGCTGCCGTCCTGATGCTGCAGGCCTTCGCCGCCAAGCGTGGTCCGCCCCGAAGTAGCGCCGAGCAGGAAACCCCGTGGGCGCTGGTCCGCGGCCGCCCAGATCTGGTCGCCGACCCGCTGGAACCCGAACATCGAGTAGTAGATGTAGAACGGCAGCATCGCCACGCCGTGCACGCTGTAGCTGGTGGCCGCGGCGGTCCAGCTCGCCATGGCTCCGGCCTCGTTGATGCCTTCCTCGATGATCTGCCCCTCGCGCGCCTCGCGATAGCTCAGCACCGAACCGATATCCTCGGGCGCATAGCGCTGGCCGACGCTCGAATAGATGCCGACCTGCTTGAACAGGTTGGCCATCCCGAAGGTGCGCGCCTCGTCGGCCACGATCGGCACGATGCGCGGCCCCAGCACCGGATCCTTGAGCAGCGCGCCGAGCATGCGCACGAAGGCCATCGTCGTGCTCATTTCGCGCGCGCCGGTCACCAGCGCGAACTGGGCATATTTACTGGTTGGCGGCACTGCGACCGGCTCGCAGTCGGTCCGGCGCGCCGGCAGATAACCGCCGAGGCGCTGGCGCTGCTGGTGCAGGTAGCGCAACTCGGCGGAGTCGGCCGCCGGCCGGAAGAAAGACAGGGTCCGCACCTGCTCGTCGCTCAGCGGCAGATCGAAGCGGTTGCGAAACGCGATCAGGTCGGTTTCCTCCAGGCTCTTCTGGGAGTGGGTGGTCATCCGCCCCTGCGCGGCCGGCCCCATCCCGTAGCCCTTCTTGGTCTGGGCCAGCACCACGCTGGGCTGCCCGGTGTGGGCCGCGGCGGCGGCATAGGCGGCGTGGATCTTGACGATGTCATGGCCGCCGCGCTTGAGGCGGTCGATCTGTTCGTCGGTCATCCCCTGCGCCAGCCTGGCCAGTTCCGGATCCTGGCCGAAGAAATTCTCGCGGTTGTAGCGGCCATCGCGGGCCGCGAAGGTCTGCATCTGGCCATCGACAGTGCCGGCAAACGCCCGCACCAGGGCGCCGTTGCGGTCGCGCGCGAACAGCCCGTCCCAGTCGCTGCCCCAAACCAGCTTGATCACGTTCCAGCCCGCGCCGGCGAACAGTTTTTCGAGCTCGTCGATGATCCGGCCGTTGCCGCGCACCGGCCCGTCGAGCCGCTGCAGGTTGCAGTTGATCACCCAGACCAGGTTGTCGAGACCCTCACGCGCTGCCAGCGTCAGCGCGCTCATCGACTCCGGTTCGTCCATTTCGCCGTCGCCGAAGATCCCCCAGACCTTGCGGCCGGTGCAGTCGAGCAGCCTGCGATGGGTCAGATAGCGCATGAACCGGGCGTGGAAGATCGAGCTGATCGGTCCGATCCCCATCGAGCCGGTGGGAAACTGCCAGAAATCGGGCATCAGGTAGGGATGGGGGTAACTGCTCAGTCCCCGGGCGCCGTGCTTGGGTGCGCTCAGCTCCTGGCGATAGAAGCCCAGGTCACGCTCCTCGAGCCGCCCCTCGAGGTATGCCCTGGCGTACACGCCCGGTGCGCTGTGCGGTTGCAGGAACACCAGGTCCCCGTGCCGCGCTCCGGCCGGGGGGGAGTTCTCGCCGCCCGGGGCTGCCGCATCTTCTCCCCCGTCGCCGCGAAAGAAGTGATTGAAGCCGGTCTCGAACAGGTCGGCGGCACTGGCATAGCTCGCGATGTGACCGCCGAGATCGCCGTAGCTCTGGTTGGCCCGGGCCACCATCGCCAGCGCGTTCCAGCGCATCAGCGCCGCGAGTCGCTCCTCGAGCGCCAGATCGCCGGGGAACACCGGCTGCTCGGCGACGTCGATGGTGTTCACATACGGGGTGGCAAGCTCGGGACGCCAGCCGACCCGGCGCTCACGGGCAACTCGCACCAGTTCGTCGAGAATCCAGTTGGCCCGCGCCGCGCCGTGGGCATCGACGAGCGCCTCAAAGGCCTCGCGCCATTCGCTGGTTTCCTGCGGGTCAGGGTCTTCGACCCCGCCCGCTGTGCTCTGCTCTTCGCTCACCACTTCCCCCGGCATGATTGGCGCGCACTGCGCACACCCCCGAGATTACACTTGGTCGGCATTGCCAGCCTACCCACCACTTAGCGAGGCCCTCACCATGACCCTCCGAGTTACCCTCTTCGCCCTGGCGCTGCTGGCGCCGACAATTCCGCCGGCGCTGGCCGAACCGGCCACCGCCCCGGCCGAGCCGGTCCTGCGCCTGAGCGCCGAAGCTGTGCGCAGCGTCAATCTCGACGAGATGACGGTAGTGCTCGCCAGCGAGCGCTCCGGCGAGGCGCCCGGCGCACTCAACGCGCAGGTGCTCGCGGAACTCGACGCCACCCTCGCCGAGGCCCGCGGCACCCCAGGGATCGTAGCCCGACTGGGCAGTCTCCAGACCCAGCCGGCAGCGCGCGGCCGACCCGGCCCATGGCAGGTGCGCGGCGAAATCGTCCTCGAGGCGCGCGACTTCCGGGTGCTGGGGGACCTCGCCGGGCGGCTCGCACAACGGCTGCAAATCAGCGCGGTCCGTTTTGGCCTCTCCGGCGAAAAGCGCCGCTCAGTGGAGCGGGAATTGCTCGCCGAGGCCGCCGCCTCATTCCAGGACAAGGCCAGCGCCGCGGCGCGGGCTTTCGGTTTTGCGCACTACCGCATCGGCGAAATTACCCTCGGCACCTCAGGACCGCGCCCGGGACCGCTGATGATGCGCATGGCAGCGAGCGCCGAAGCGGCGATCGGTGTTCCGAGCGAGGGCGGCGAGACCGACGTCCAGGTGCGGGTCGAGGGCACGGTGCTGTTGCTGGCGGCGCGCTAGCATGGTCCGGCCCGGACCCGACGCCGGGCGCAGCGCGAGACGGCTAGAATGACCCGAACATCAGACCCCACGAGGAGCCAGATCATGAGCATCGAGCTATTCACCTTCGACACCCCCAATGGCCGCAAGATCAGCGTTGCGCTCGAGGAAATGGGTCTGCCCTACAGCGTGAAAGTGGTCGACATCCGCAAGGGGGACCAGTTCAGCGAAGACTTCCTGAAGATCAGTCCCAACAACAAGATCCCGGCGATCATCGACTCTGACGGACCAGGCGGAGCCCCGATCAGCGTGTTCGAGTCGGGAGCGATCCTGCTCTATCTCGGCGAAAAGACCGGCAAGTTCCTGCCGCCCGACCTGCGGGCGCGGGTTCCGGTGCTGGAGTGGCTGAATTTCCAGGTGGGCGGATTCGGTCCGGCACCTGGCCAGGTCCACCATTTCGCCGGTCTGGAGAACGAGACCGACCAGCGCTATGGACTCGAGCGCTTCTCCCAGGAGACCAGACGGCTCTACGGGGTCATGGACCGCCGGCTGGCGCAGCACGAGTTCTTCGCTGACGAGATCTCGATTGCCGATTTCGCCATCATCGGCTGGGCCTGGCGTCATCAGCGCCACCGGATCGACCTGGCCGATTTCCCGAACGTGGGCCGCTGGTATGAGCTGATGATGGCGCGCCCGGGTGTGCAGCGCGGCTTCAAGGTCAAGCTCAGCCCGTAAGCGCAGGCAGCGCGGCGCCAGCCTCAGGAATCGGCTGACCGGCGGGGCGGGGCGGGGCGGGGCGGTGATAACCTCACGCCTTTGACCTGCCATTGATTTTCTGGCGGCGAATTGGGGTACCATGCCGCCGCGCCCGGGCGGACCACGCCAGCGGCCACGCTGCCATTGACATTTCGTGGAGGCCACAAACATGAACAAGACCTTGCTCGTCACTGTCGTGGGTGCCGTTTTGCTCGCGTCGTGCGGAAAGAACGAGCCGCCCAAGGCTGGCGCGGAGAAAGCTGCCGGCGCCGCGGCGGTGGCCGAGGAGAAGCTGCTCAACGTCTACAACTGGCCCGACTACATCGCCCAGGACATGTTGGCGGACTTCACCAAGGAGACCGGGATCAAGGTCAACTACCAGACTTTCGAGAACAACGAGAGCCTGCAGGCCAAGCTGGTGGCCGGCAATTCCGGCTACGACATCGTCGTTCCCGGCGCCGTCTTTGCGAAGTCGCAAATCGAGGCCGGCCTGCTGAGGAAACTAGACAAGTCCCGGATCCCCAATCTCGCCAATCTCGACCCGGCGATCATGGCCAAGCTGGACAAGGTCGACCCCGGCAACCAGTACCTGGTGCCCTGGGCGTGGAGTTTCACTACGGTCGGAATCAACAAGACCAAGGCGCTCAAGGCGCTGGGTGATCTGCCCCTGCCCGACAATGCCTGGGACCTGGTGTTCAACCCCACCTACACTGCCCGTCTGGCGTCCTGCGGCATCGCTTTCCTGGACTCCCCGACCGAGATCCTGCCGCCGGCGCTGCATTACATCGGCAAGGACGCCTATTCCGACGACCCGGCCGATCACCAGGCCGCCGGCGAAATGCTGGCCAAGGTCCGCAAGGACATCCGCTTCTTCTCGAGCACCATGATCGATGACATCGCCACCGGCAGGGCCTGCGTCGTGCTGGGCTGGGCGGGAGACATCAACATCGCCCGCACCCGCGCAATCGAGAACCAGAGCGGCTTCGAAATCGAGGCGCTGGTGCCCAAGACCGGAGCGCCGATCTTCTTCGACAGCCTGGCGGTCCCGAAGGATGCGGGGCATCCCAACAACGCCATGGCATTCATCGACTTCTTCCTGCGCCCGGCAATCTCGGCGGCACTGACCAATGAATTGAGCTACCCGAGCGCCAACAAGGCCAGTGTTGCGCTGGTCCAGCCGGAGGTGGCCCAGAACAAATCCGTCTTCCTCAGCGAGCAGGCGCTCGGCACGATGGTTCCGCCGTCGAGCCTGAGCAACTCGGCCCGCGCTTCGATGACCAGTGTCTACACCAACTTCAAGAAGGGCAGCTAGCGACAGCCACGGTAAGTTGTCGAGCTATGGCACGCGGCTGGGGCGTCCCGGCGCACGATTGGTTCTGAAGGCGAGACGAGTCGATGGTCGGTGATCCTGGTGAATCGGCAAGCTATCTGAGAATTGACGGCCTCTCCAAGAGGTTCGACAGTGTCCTGGCCGTCGACAATGTCTGCCTGGATATTCCCCAGGGGCAAATCTTTGCCCTGCTCGGCAGTTCCGGCTGCGGGAAGTCGACGCTGCTGCGGATGCTCGCCGGATTCGAAACGCCGAGCGCCGGGAGGATTCTGCTGGGGGGGCGCGACATCGCCACGTTGCCGCCCTACGAGCGCCCGATCAACATGATGTTCCAGTCCTACGCCCTGTTCCCGCACCTGAGCGTCTGGGAGAACGTCGCGTTCGGGCTCAAGCGCATGGCAATGCCCAGGGAGCAGATCGCAACCCGGGTGGCGCAGATGCTCGACCTGGTCCAGATGGGGAGCCTCGCCAACCGCAAGCCCAGCACCCTTTCGGGCGGCCAGCAGCAGCGGGTCGCGCTGGCCCGCAGCCTGGCCAGAAACCCGCAACTGCTGCTGCTCGACGAGCCGCTGGGGGCGCTCGACAAGAAGCTGCGCCAGCAGACCCAGTTCGAGTTGAGCCGGATCATCGGCTCGGTCGCAGTGACCTGCGTCATGGTGACCCACGACCAGGAAGAGGCCATGACCATGGCCTCGCGGATCGCGGTGATGAGCGAAGGACGAATTCTGCAGGTCGGCACTCCCAGCGAGATATACGAGTTCCCGAACTGCCGTTTCGTCGCCGATTTCATCGGCAATGTGAATCTGCTCGATGGCACCCTCGCCGGCCAGCAGGAGGGGCTGCGCAAGATCAGCGTCGGGACCGCGGCAATCGTGGCGCCCTCGGGCGACGGCGCGGTTGGGGAACCGATGGCGGTCGCGATTCGTCCGGAGAAGATCCGGATCGGCAAGGCCCCGCCCACCGGGGCGGCCAATGTGCTGGCCGGCGTGGTCGAGGAAATCGCCTACCTCGGCAGCTTCAGCACCTACGTGGTGGCAGTTCCCGGCCAGCCCGCCCTGCGGGTGACCGAGGTCAACCGTTCGCACCAGGCGCAGAGTCCGATCGCGCGCGGCGACCAGGTCTGGTGCTGGTGGGATCCGCAGGCGTCGCTGGTCCTGACCTCATGAGCGCGGTTGCGTCCGGACCTCTTCTGCGGCGCTTCGCGATCAGGGGGCGCGACGCCGTGCTGGGCGTGCCCTTCGGGTGGTTGATCATCTTCTTTGCGGTCCCGTTCGTGATCCTGCTGCGGATCAGCATCACCGACGTCGGCGAGCAGCTCGATCCGTTCGCGCCGCTCATCGCAGTCCAGGACGGCAGCTGGCAGTTGTTGTGGAAACCGGAGAATTTCTTCTCGCTGGTGCGCGACGCGCAAGGGCCGTGGAGCCCGACGCTCTACATCGAGTCGTACCTGCTGTCGATCAAGTACGCCGCCTGGACCACCGCGCTGTGCCTGTTGATCGGCTACCCCTTCGCGTATTTCATCGCCCGCACCAGGCCGCTGCTGCGCTCACTGCTGCTGCTGATGATCATGCTGCCCTTCTGGACTTCGTTCCTGTTGCGGGTCTACGCCTGGAAGGGAATCCTGGCCGACCAGGGGGTCGTAAACCAGGTCTTCCTCGCCATCGGATTGGTCGACCAGCCGATCCAGATGCTCTACACCGACGTTTCGATGCTGGTGGGGATGACCTATGTCTACCTGCCGTTCATGGTGCTGCCCCTGTACGCCAACCTGGTCAAGATGGACCTCCGGCTGATCGAGGCTTCGCAGGACCTGGGAGCCAGCGCGTGGAAGACGTTCTGGCTGCTCACGGTGCCGCTGAGCCGGGCTGGAATCCTGGCCGGATCGCTGCTGGTGTTCGTCCCGAGCATGGGTGAATTCGTCATCCCGTCGCTGCTCGGGGGCGCGGAAAATCTGATGATCGGCCGCGTCGTCTGGGACGAGATGTTCAGCAGCAACAACTGGCCGCGCGCGAGCGCGCTGGCGATCACGATGATCGTCCTGGTGGTGCTGCCGCTGGCCCTCTACAACCAGCGCGTCGCCCGCAAGGTGCAAGGAGAGGCCCTGTGAGCGCGCTCGCGCGCTGGGTGAGCGCCAACCTCTCGAAGATCTGGATGGCGGCGGTGTTTGCCTTCCTGTACATGCCGCTCGCCTTCCTGGTCATCTTTTCTTTCAACAGCACCCGCCAGGACAGCGTCTTCACCGGCTTTTCGTTGCGCTGGTACCAGGCGCTGGTCGACGACGTGCGCATCGTCGAGGGCTTCGCGCTGTCGCTGCGGGTCGCCCTGGTCAGCGCGACCATGGCCACAGTACTGGCCACGCTGGCCGCCTACGCGCTGGTGCGCTTCGGGCGCTTCCGCGCCCGGCCGGTCTTCGCGGCGATGCTCAATGCGCCGCTGGTGATGCCGGAGGTGATCGTCGGCCTCTCGCTGCTGCTGCTGTTCGTCGGCGCGCAGCGGCTCATCGGCTGGCCGGACCGCGGCGCCATCACCATCGTGCTCGGTCACACCCTGCTGGGCATGGCCTATGCAACGGTGGTCGTGCAGTCCCGCCTGCAGGAGATGGACCCGGCGATGGAGGAGGCCGCGATGGACCTCGGCTGCCGGCCGGCACAGGTCTTCTTCCTGGTCACGCTGCCCAATATTTCGCAGGCGCTGGTGGCGGCATGGCTGCTGACTTTCACGCTCTCGTTCGACGACGTCGTGGTCTCCGAGTTCCTCTCCGGCCCCGGGGTCACCACCCTGCCCCAGGTGATATTCAGTTATGCCCGGCGCGGGGTCAACCCGTCGATCTACGCTGCCGCCACGCTGCTGATGGCGGCGGTCACCCTGGCGGTGGTGGTCTATGGAGTGCGGGCCTCGCGGCGCGCCCGCGCGCTGGCCGCGGCCGCGGCCGCCTGAGTGGTTTCAGTCGCGCACGACCGGCCGGCCGTCGCCAATCCATCCCACCATCCCCCGGGAGACGTTGTAGACCCGGGTGTAGCCGAGCTTCTCGACCAGATAGCGTGACAGCACGCTTGAGCGGTTTCCCGAGCGGCAGACCAGGATCACAGGTGCGTCCTTGCCCACGGCCGACGTTAACCGTGGCAGGAAGTCGGGCGGGACCTGGCCGGCAGCGTCGACGAAGGTCAGGCGCCGGCTGCCCGCGATCACCCCGGTTTGTTGCCATTCGTCCGGCCGGCGCAGGTCGTAGAGCGGAACGCCGCTGACGAGCAGCGCCCTTACCTGCTCGTTGCCAATCTCCGTGACCCCTGCCGCACCTGCGCCGGTCACCGCCAGCGAGAACAGCAGAGCACCGATCAAGCGCAGAAATACCCTTCGCATCTTCATACCCATCATTGCCCCATTCCTTCGATAAGATCCCGACCAACCAGGCGCATCGCCAACTGCCCTACCCCGGGACGTTCCGTACCTGGACCCCCAGGGCCAGGGTCTCGACACTCAGGTCCACTGGCTCGGTTACTTCGGGCCAGTACCGCCGCACCACCATCCAGGCGACCAGCCCGAACAGCAGCATGGCGAGCGACGCAGTCGCCAGCCAGACCGTCGAGTACATCACCAGCGGCGCGACCACCCCGGCGACCAGCCCGTTGGCCGCGCTCCCGATGAACGCCTGCAATGACGACAGCATCCCGCGGCGCTGCGGATTGAGGTCGAGCACCATGATCGTGACCACCGGGATTACCAGCGCCCACCCGTAGGCGAACACGGCGACCGGCAGCACCGCCCATGAGACATGGGCGGTGAACAGCAGGTTGGCAACCAGATTCACGCCGGCCGCGGCCGACATCAGCACGAAGCCGACGCGGGCCTGGCGCCGCGGCGCGAACCGTCCCGCCATCCGCCCGCTGGTCCAGGCGCCGAGCATGATTCCGGAAATCGTCATGGTGAAGAACCACCAGAACTGGGTGGGCGCCAGGCCGAGGTGCTCGCCGAGAAAGACCGGCGCCGCCAGGACATAGAGGAACATGCCGTTGAACGGCAGACCGCTGGCAAGCGCCAGCAGCACGAAGCGGGGATCGGTGATCAGCTTGCGATAGCCGCGCCAGAGAGTGCGGGCGTCGAACGGCTGCGCATGGTCGCGGTGCAGCGTCTCCGGCAGCAACCGGAAGTTGGCAATCCACAGCGCCGTGCCCACCGCTGCCAGGAACCAGAAGATGCTCTGCCAGCCGAGGTGGACGAACAGCGAGCCGCCGATGATCGGGGCAATTGCCGGTGCCACCCCGAAGTAGATCGTCACCTGGGACATCACCCGCTGCGCATCCTGGGGCGGAAACATGTCGCGGATGATCGCCCGCGACACCACCATCCCGGCTCCGGTTGACAGGCCCTGGATGGTGCGAAAGATCACCAGCTGGCCGATGGTCGTGGACAACGCGCAGCCGACCGAGGCCAGGGTGAAGATTGCAACCCCGACCAGCACCACCGGGCGCCGTCCGAAGCTGTCGGAGAGTGCGCCGTGGAACAGGTTCATCAGCGCAAAGCCGAACAGGTACGCCGACAGCGTCTGCTGCATCTGCACCGGGGTGGCGCCGATCGCATCGCCAATTCCGGCGAATGCCGGCAGGTAGGTGTCGATTGCAAACGGCCCCAGCATGCCCAGCAATGCCAGCAGCAGAGCGAGCGCCCAGCGCGGCGCGCGCCAGAGTTCCTTGGCGTCGGGATTGATCATGGATCCGCAAGGGTAGCCGAAATCGCGACCGTCGCGCAGCGCTCCGCGGCGCCCTAGGGCCGCGAGTTGATCTCGGCCCGCATGCGCCGCACCATCGTGCGCTCGTACCAGCGCGGCGCGAGCCGCGACACCAGCCATGCCAGCCACGCCACCCGCCCCACCAGCAACAGCTGCCGGCGTTGTTCGACTGCCTTGACGACGCGGCGCGCCACCAACGCCGGCGCGAGTGCCTCGCCGACCACGGTACGGGGCCCTTGCGCACTGCTCCCGTCGCCACCCAGATGGGCGGCCGCGATTGCCGTCGCGATGAAGCCCGGACAGACCAGCAGCACGTCGAGCCCGCGATCGCCGTATTCGGCGCGGATGGTCTCGAACAGCCCGTGGAGCGCGTGCTTGCTCGCGGCATAGCCGGAGCGGGCCGCCAGGGGGGCGAACCCCGCCACGCTCGAGATCGCGACCACGGTTCCGTGGCGCTCGAGCAGCGCCGGGAGCGCCGCATGGGTGGCATTGACGGCGCCGAAGAAGTTCACCTCCATCACGCGCCTGATGACCGCGGGATCGGTCTGGGCGAACAGGCTGCGATGGCTGATCCCGGCGTTGTTGACCAGCACGTCGATGCCGCCCCAGCGCTGCACGACCTCGGCCAGCGCAGCACTGCACTGCTGCTGGTCGGAGAGGTCGCAGCGCAAGGCGAGCAGTTCCGGGAGCGCGAGTTCGCGCTGCAAGCGCTCCAGTGCCGGCTGATCGACGTCCAGCGCCGCGATCCGGGCGCCGCGCGCCGCGAAGGCAACGCACAGTTCGCGGCCGAGCCCGCCGGCCGCACCGGTTACCACCACTACCCGCGAATCGAGCTCACGCGCCTTCATCCTGCCCCCGCAGCTGTCCGCCAGAGCTGCCGCGACCGTCATCGTCGCCAGCGGTGGCCGCGCCGTCCGCGCGCCCGCTGCGCGCGGCCAGGAACTGCTCGAACGCGGCCCGCGATCCCAATCCGGGAACAAACCCGAAAACCACCTTGAGTTTCGTGTTGTCCAGCACCGGGCGATAACGCAGGAAGTTGACCTGTTCCGGTCCGTACTGGGTCAGGCGCAACCGGCCCAGCACCGCGAGCGCGGCGGCGAGCAGCCACGCCGGCAGTTCGAGGCAGGGCTTGCCCAGCAGCGCTGCGATCTCCGGCATCGTGACGCTGCCGTCCCCGGCGAGGTTGTAGATGCCCGGCGGACCGGCAGCGACCGCGCGGGTCAGGCACGCCACCACGTCGCCATCCCAGACGAAGCTGAACGGGCTGGCCGCGCCGCGCACTGCCAGCAGCAGTCTCCGGTCGAACAGGTCGGTGATCTGGTTGCGGGTAGTGTTGCCCAGCACCGTGCACAGCCGCAGCACCACCTGCTCGAGGGCGGGATGTTCGCTTCTGGCCTGCGCGAGCAGCTCCTCGACCTGCCGCTTGTGGTCGGAGTAGGCGAATTCCGGATTGCCGCGCAGCGGCTGATCCTCGCCGATGCTGGCGGGATTGTCGGCATGGTAGCCATAGGCCGCCCCGCTGGAGGTGACGACGATCCGGCGAACGCCAGCTGCGACGCAGGCCCCGAGCACGCGGCGGGTGCCTTCGACGTCGACCTGGTAGAGGCGCTCCCTGGTAGTGCCGGGCGGCGGCGAGACCATCGCCGCCAGGTGAACCACCACTTCGGGCGCCGCCGCCCGGATGAGTTCCCCGGTGCGCTGCTCGCAGATGTCAGCGACCTCGTAGCGCACCCCCGGGTGGCGCCTTTGCGCGGGCACGGCGCGCACATCGAGCGCGACCACGCCACGACAGGCTCCGGGTGTGGCAGCGAGCGCCGCGACCAGCTGCGCGCCGAGGTAACCGTCCGCACCGGTGACCAGCACCAACGGCAGCTTTGCCTTCGCCCCGCTCATCGGGTTGACCCCGAAAAGTTCATGTCCGTGCCGACTGGGGCTCGCGGCGCGACCACCAGGTGGCGATGCTCAGGCCCGAGACCAGGTGCCACACCCCCCACCACGCGGTGACGATTGCCATGCCGCCGAGACCGTCGAAGAAATTGAAGACCAGGATCAATCCGAGAGCCGAGTTCTGGATTCCGACCTCGATCGAGACCGCGCGCCGGTCGCGCTCAGGCAGTCCGGCCAGGCGGGCTGCGGTATAACCGGTGGCCAGCGCCAGCGCGTTGTGCAGGAACACGGCGGCGACGACAAAGCCCACGTAGTCCAGAAAGTAGCGCCAGTTGGCGGCCAGAGCTCCAACCACGAAACCGACGAAGACCACCAGCGAGAAGATCCGGATCGGCCGCCGCAGCCGCTGGGCAAAGCGCGGCAGATGGTGCGCCGTGACCATGCCGACGACCATCGGAACCCCGAGCAGCACCAGCACCGTCAACAGCATCTGGAGCGGATCGAGCGCCACCGACCGGAGAATGGAACTGGTCTGCGGATCGAGCCTGGCCCAGAATGACAGGTTCAGCGGCGTCATCACGATCGCCACGATCGTCGACACCGCGGTCATCGAAATCGACAGCGCGGTGTTGCCGCGGGCGTAGTGGGTCAGGAAATTCGAGATGTTGCCGCCGGGGCACGCCGCGACCAGCATCATGCCCAGCGCAATGCTGGGGGCGGGGCGAATCGCAAGTATGAGCAGGAAGGTGAAGGCCGGCAGCAGCAGAAACTGCCCGACCAGCCCGATCAGCACCGGCCGGCGCGACGTCAGCACCGCCCGGAAATCGGCGATGCGCAGATCGAGCGCGACGCCGAACATGACCAGGCCCAGGATGATGTTCAGCGCAATTAGCGACTGCGGATTGAAGTTGAGTCGGACCAGGTCGATTTCGCCCATCGCTTCCTCTGCTCTTCAGGCCCCCTTGGGCTCTTCGTGCATCTTCTTGAAGTGGATCAGGCCCGGAGCCCACATGTGCTTGACCGGATCGACGTCGACATGGACCACGGCACAGCGCCCGCTCGCCAGCGCCCGTTCGAGCGCGGGACGCAATTCGCGCGGGTCGGCGACGCGCTCGCCGTGCGCTCCCATGCTGCGCGCCAGATCGTCGAAGGCAATCTCGCCGAGATCGGCCTTGATCGTCTCATGCGGCTCGAGGTGCTTGAACAGCATGGTCTTGAAGGGCCGCAGCATGAACTGCTGGTTCATCTTGACCATGCCCCATTGCCGGTCACAGAGCACGATGTAGATCACCTGCGCATTGTTGCGCACCGCGGTCTCGATCTCCTGGGGATGGAATCCGAATGCGCCGTCGCCGATGATGCAGCACACCGCTTTCCCGGGACGCGCGATTGCCGCCGCGATCGCCTGCGCCATCCCGGCGCCGAGCATGCCGAACTTGAAAGTCGAGATCACGGTATTGGGAACCGTGACGCGGTGGTAGAACATCGCCCAGATGGTCGCGTTGCCGCCATCGGCGACCAGGACCGTGTCCTCGGGAAAAACCGCCTGGCAGGCGGTGGCCACGTGGGCCGGGTGAGTGGGCGTCGCCATGTCGTCGAGCGCCTTGTCCCAGCCGGCACGGTCCTTTTGCATCGTCCGACCGTAGCCCGCGACGCGCTTGCGACGTGCCGCGAAACCGCTCGCCTGGGCGCCCTCCGCCTGGGCGCGCTCGAGCTCGTCGGCGAGCATGGCCAGGAAGCGGCCGACGTCGGCGACGATGGCCACGTCCGCCGGGCGGTTGAGCCCGATCATGCTGCCATCGATGTCCACCTGGATAGTCTTCTGTTCCGCCGGGTTGCGCCAGTAGGGCATCTTTCCCCACCAATCGGTTTCGCCGACTCGCGAGCCGAGAATCAGTGCGACATCGGCGTCATTGCGTACTTTGTGGTTGAGCTTGACGTGCGGCATCGGAATCGCCAGTTCCGAGGTCTCGGGCAACACGCCGCGCGCCGCCCAGCTGGTGGTCACCGGCGCATGCAGCAATTCGGCGACGCGGCGCAGCGCATCGTAGGCCCCGGCATGAATGACGCCGCTGCCGGCGTGGATCATCGGCGCCTCGGCTGCCACCAGCAAGCGCGCGGCCTCGGCAACCTGCCCGGTGGTCGGCGACAGCGCGGTGACATTGCGATACTGGTGCGGTTCCCAGTACCCCACGGCGGCCTTCGCCTTGGAGTTCATGATGTTCTCGGGAACATCGAGGTGCACGACTCCCGGGCGCCCCTCGTAGCTCTCGCGCAAGGCCTTGCGGGTCAGTTCCGGAACCCGCTCGAAGGAAGAGACCGCCGCGCTCCACTTCGCGATCCGGGCGATCACGCCGCTCTGGTCGAAGCACTGGTAGCTGCCGCCGCGATCGGGATACATGATGCCGGGACGCCGGGCGCTGGTGATCGCCAGCACGCGGTTGCCTTCGGCCTGCTCGACCACCAGCCCCGGCAACAGGTTGGCCACCCCGGGGCCGTTGCTGGCCATGCACACGCCGAGTCGCCCAGTGAGCCGGGCATAGGCACCGGCCATGTGGGCCGCCGAGGTCTCGTGGCGGGGCGTGACGATCTCGATGCCCAGGCGGTGCAGCGCCGAATAGAACCCGAAGTAGGTGCCGTCGATGATCCCGAAGACCTTCTCGACACCCTCGCGCTGCAACATCCGGGCAATGACCTCGCCACCGCTGACTTCCGCCATTTCGGCATCTCCGATGCTCTTGGGGACATCGGCGCCGCGCGGCGCCGCGTTGGCGCATTCTCCCGCCGCTGGCCCGCGATGGCAACGACCGTTCAGTAATGGTTCGGCGCGCGGACCGCTCCGGTCAGCGCAAAGCGTGCGCGCTCAGAGGCGAAACCCGGTTCCCCTGCGCGTGGCGATCCCCAGCGACGGTTCGTCACCGACGACGCCTGTATTGGCATCGCGGTTTGCGGGATTTATCTTGACCAGGGTGGGGATGATCCGTTGGTGATAATAATTCCGCAGTTCCGAAAGTTCGACCACCACGGCCAGCGGGAAGCCCTGTCGGCTGTCGCGATCGCTGAGCAGCAGTTTGTCGAAGATGCCATTGACCCGCGTCGGCTCACTCCAGACCGCCGCCAGGTTGTTGACGACATGGGGGTAATCGCGCGCCACTGTGGGCAGCATCGCCAGCACCTCGGAATTATTGAGCAATTCGCGACCGATATCGGACAGCGTCTCGGGAGCCCCGGAACCCCGGCGTGCTCGGCTGTTGTGGTCAGCAGGTTTCATGTGTTTTCTCGGCTAGAAGTCACTGCGCCGATGATGCCACCGCGCCGCGCCGGAGGCACTAGCGATGGCGCCGGTTAGCGCCGCCAGCCGACGACCGGGGCGCTGAGCACGACCGCTGGCACCCGCGCCATTGCCTGGGGCCCGATTTTGCCCACCACCGTTGTGCGTTTCCCACACCAGTTGATGCTGATTCACTCCGTCCTGGCGGGCGGCCGGCAAGCGCGCGCCTGAGCGGCTGTCTGCCCTAGGACTGTTCGTAGATGAAATTCAGGCGCGTCGTCTCGCGCCGCCGATAGCCGGTATCGCGCAGCAACTGCTCGAGAGGCCCCGCTGTCTCGGCCTTGAATTCGGTGATCAGGACGCCCGGGCGCAGGGACGCCGGCGCGTGGGCAAGGAAGTGACGCAGCACTGGGGGCTCATGCCCTTCGATATCGATCTTCAGGGCGTCCACGCGCTCGACGCCGCGCGACTGAAGCAGATGGAGCAGCGTGTCCACCGGCACGTCGAGCAGCATGCGGCTGCCGCCGGCCCGCTCGGCCTCGCCGGCTTCCAGCGTGTTCTGGCCACGTTGCCGGGGGTCGATTTGCAGCACGGCGCTGCCCGCGTGGTCGCTCAGTGCGATCGGACAGATCTCGATGTCGCCCAGCGAATTGGTCCGGCAATTGAACTCCAGCCGCCGGCGCATTTCGGGATCGGGTTCGACGCTGACGATCCGCCCTTGCCCCTGCATGCAGCGGTGGGCCCAGAAGCTGTAGACACCGGCGTTGGCACCAATATCGACGAACGTGCTGCCCGGCCCCAGGCGAGCGGCCAGCAACTGGAGCTCTTCCGGATCGAAGAATTGCGGGGCGGAGATCAGCTTCTGCTCCGACATGTTCCCGCGCGGCAGGAGCCGCAGCTTCAGGCCCCAAATCGTCAGGTCGAGTGGAACGTTGACGTGGTACTTGACCGGGCGACGGAACAACTTCACCAGCGGCGCCAGGGCGCGCGGCGTGTGGTGAGCAAGGCCTAGCAGTATGGCAACAGCGCTGGTGGGGGCGTAGGTGCCCCAGGGGGCGACGTCGTCGAATGCGGGGGCGGCGGATCGGGGTTGCGCCATGTTCAGCCGATCCAGGCCTGGCGCAGCCAGTCAACGTTGCCAATCCTGCGATGCAGGCGATGCCCGCCACCAGCGAAGACCTCGGACATCTTGGGGCTTCCGGCAAAGACGACGATGTGGGCACCGGCCGGAAGTGACGGACTGGCGAAATAACTGCGCAGGTGCCGCGGAACGCAATCGTTCTTGAAGCTGACGCACCAGCCGCGCGGCCAGTACTCGAGGTTCCCATGCGCGGCGAGCTGGGCACTCTGGAACTGCTGCGAGATGCTGTAGTTGCGGGTGGCGCCCGCGGGGTCTGCAAGGTACGCATCGAGGATGTAAGCGTGCTCCCCGATCTCGTAGCGAAAGACCGAAGAATTGCCCACGCTGTGCAGGAAGCGGTCGCGCTCGGTATTCAGGCCGCGCAGGGGTTTGCGGCGAAAGAGATCGTCGTCGCGGATGATGAGGAATCGGCCGGGATGCTCGAAGAAGGGCTCGAGCGAATCCACGATCACCAGATCCAGGTCAAGAAAGAGTGTCGTTCCGCGGAGATCAGCCAGATCGCGCCGAAATACCGCAAGCTTCTGCCAGCGCCGGTCGTTGTGACCGCTCGGCAGTCCCAGCGGCGGCAGCGGCATCGCCTCCACGGCCGGCGACAATCCGGTAGGGTCGTCGGTGAAGCAGACAAACCTGAAAGGGCGCTTCAGGTGGCGCGCCACGCCCTCCTGCAGGCGATTCACATATTCCGGGCCGTACATGACGCCCCACTTCATGCAGATGATGTTGACCGCAAGCTTCATGTGGATCGTTTCCGCAATTCGACAGCATGGTTTACCGCCAGGTTACATCGGCGTTGCCGCGTAACCGGCGCAGCGACCGCACAGTCGGTATTCCAGCGGCACGTTCCGCCGCGCTGGCCGCTCAGTTGAGCTGCTGCAAACCTGCCAGCAACCAGCCACCCCGGCCATCGACGGGCTTGGTCAGGTTCCAGACCTCGTCAAAATCCTCCGCCGCGGCATTTTCGTCCTCGCGAATCAGGCCATGAAAGCGCAGGCTCGCGATGTACTCGGTGGCGGTGGTCTCGATTCCCAGCAGCTCGGCCTCCAGCGCGACGACGTCGGTGCGATTGGCAGCGCCGCTTCGTTCCCTGACCTGGCGGCGCAGTTCGGTGAACATTTCAGGGGTGGCGAATTCGCTCAGTTGATTGAGGTCGGCGGCGTCGAATGCACCCTGGAGGCGCACGAACTGGGCCCTGGCGTTGTGCAGGAAACCGGCCACGTCGAAGTCATCAGGAATGCGCCAGCCCGGTTCCGGCGCGATCGCTTCTGCCGGAGCTGATGCTGGCGGCACATGGCGCGCGTCAGCCGCTTCGCGCAGGAATTGCGGGACCGAGGCCTCGCCGCCGAGCCCTTCCTGCGAGTAGCTGGCTCCAGCCCACGCGGGGGAGCGCGGCGCCGCTGGCACCAGCACCCGACGCAGGATGGCGATAACCGGCACTGCCAGCAGCGCCAACAGCAGGAGAGCGCCGAGTTCCTCGCCCACGCCGAGATGGCCGAACAAGGTGGCCAGCCCGAGACCTGCAGCCAGTCCGGTCAACGGCGCCAGCCAGCGGTTGCCGGCCGTCGGCGGTTGCGCTCCAGGCTGGCTGGTCGCCGCGCCGGGTGCAGGAGCAGGAGCAGTCGCACGCTGGAGAACCTTGGGCGCCTGCCGGCCCAGTGAACCGCCACCGCCCAGGCGCCTCGCCTCCGCATCGTCCGCGCCCAGCAGCACCAGCGACGTGACCGCAGCCAGCGCCAGTGCCAGGACCCTCGAACCGAATTTCATCTCCTGCTCCGAATGAATAGCCGACGTCCGATCATACTGATCCGGGCGAGGGACCCGGCCAAAAACCACTGCGCCTTCAGACCTTCCAGCCCTCGTGCAATGCCGCCACTCCGGCGGTCAGGTTGAAGTAGCGCACGCGCGCCAACCCCGAGTGCTCCATCATGGTCTTGAGCGTTTCCTGATCCGGGTGCATCCGGATCGACTCCGCCAGGTAGCGATAGCTCTCGGAATCGCCCGCGATGCGCTGGCCCAGCCACGGCAGGACCCCGAAGGAATAGGCATCGTAGACCGGTGCGAGCGGTTTCCAGACGCGCGAAAACTCCAGCACCAACAATTTGCCGCCGGGCTTGAGCACCCGCGCCATTTCCGCCAGAGCCAGATCCTTGTGGGTCATGTTGCGCAGCCCAAAGGCCACCGTCACACGATCGAAATAGCCGTCCGGAAACGGCAGCCGTTCAGCGTCGCACTGGGCACTCGGCGACACCAGCCCGTCGTCGAGCATTCGGTCGCGGCCCACCGCGAGCATCGACGCATTGATGTCGGTGAGCCAGACCTCGCCGCTCGGCCCCACCCGGCGCGCAAAGGCGCGGGCGAGATCGGCGGTGCCGCCGGCAACATCGAGCACCTTCATCCCGGACCTCACTCCCGCCTGGCCAATCGTGAAGGATTTCCAGATCCGATGCAGTCCCGCCGACATCAGGTCGTTCATCACGTCGTAGCGCTGCGCCACCGAGTGAAAGACATCGGCAACCCGGCCTTGCTTTTCTTCCTCCGCGACCTTGCGGTATCCGAAATCGGTGGTCTTGGGCTCGTTCATCGCTTGGTCCATCTGCAGTGATGCGCCACTGGAATGCGCACGGACTTGGCCGCTCAGGACTTCGGGCGGCGCAATTCGGTGGCCCGCGGCGCTGGCGAGCCCTCGTCGGGGCTGTCCCCGTCGCCCCGGCTTTCACCGGCAGCGGCCAGGTTCTCGAGGTATTGCAGCCAGAGGTCGGGCTGGTTTGCGCCGAGCCAGTAGAGGTAGTCCCAAGAGTAGATTCCGCTGTCGTGACCGTCCGAGAAACAGGGTTGGATCGCGTACTGTCCAACCGGTTCGACCCGGTCGACGACGACGTCGCGCTTGCCGACCTGCAGCACCTCCTGGCCAGGACCATGTCCGCGGACCTCGGCCGAGGGCGAGTTGACCCGCAGGAATTCGAACGGAAAACGAAATATCCGGCCATCGTTGAACTCGACCTCGAGCGCGCGCGACACCGAGTGGACGACAATTTTCGTCGGCAGTGGCGTATCTTTTTCCAGTCCGGCCATCGAGCATCAATCCTCAAAGACAAGGATAGATGGTAGCCGAAAAAGATTGTGCCCCCGCAAGCGGCAGCGCTGGCTGCCCGCAGCTCAGAAGGAACTGGAAATCGCCTGCAACTGATAGCCGGGACCATAGCCGACACGGGCGAACGCGAATACCCGGGATTCGTCGGCCCCCTCTCTCAGGCTGATCCGGGCGCCCTTGGGCACTTCTCCGGAACGCATGGCCAGGACAGTGGGGATGCCCTCGGAGCTGCGCAGCAGGAAGGCATCGGAGTATTCCAGTTCGTCGAGCACCCGGACTCCGACCGGAACCGGACGACCGGGCAACGTCCGCACGCCAACCCGGTGGGTCGGCGACTTGTCGCCGGACAATTCGGCAAATTGCTGCAAGGAGACGACCCGACCCAGCACGAATCGCGAGCGCCCGGCCCAGACAGAGCCATTTTCACCGTCCACCGGCAGCAAGGCGACGATATCGCCCAGGCTCGAAGACGGCGTCGGGCTGTGCCGATCGAACACGATGAGGTCCTCTTCGACCCGGTGGATCCGCTCGGTCTGGCCCTCGGCCATCAGCGCCGTGACCGGATCGCGCGCCGAGGCCACGCTGCCGAGCGCCCGATGGAGGACCGAGTCCGCTTCCCAGATGCCGCTGCGATAGGTCGCAACCGACAGTCCCGACCAGCCCCGATCCTCGCCCAGCCCAAGTTCGGTGTGTGCGCCCCAGAAGGCCGGCAGGCCGAAACGCACCCGCAGTGTGGCGCCGATTGGCCGGGCCGCAACGTCGCAGCTCGCCTCCGGGCCCCAGGCGACATCGAGGTGATCGAGCAATTCGGTGAGTGCCGGGGTGTCCAGGCCGAGGGCTGCCCGCCCGACGCGGCGCTCGTCCGAGAGCCACTCGGTGCGCCGGGTCTCGAGCGTTCGCAACAGCTTGTCGGTGAGGAGCCGCAACCGCGGCCCGACTCCGGTGATCAGCAGCGGGCCAGGCTCCCTTGCCGAGTGCGCCTGGAGCGATTCGTAACCGAAACCCACGCGCGTGGCCCAGCGCCGCGCCAGCTTGTCGATCAGGGCGCGTTCCGCGGCCGGAAAGCCTTCGCAGCCGGCAAAAAGCAGCAGCAGTGGATAGGTGAATGCGCCGCGCGCGGTGTTGGGCTGGGTCAGCGCCGCGCGGTCGGGCAGCGACTGGTCGAGAAAGGTCGTGCGGCGCATGTGTTGCGCCATCAGGCCGAGCTCGTCCCAGGCCTGCGGACCAACCATGGTGCGGCAGCGCAGCAGCAGCGCCATCGCGCGCGACTGGGCATCGAGCGCCCGCGCCAGCGGCAATACCACCCGCAGGGCATTGGTGGCCCCCGGAATCACCGAGCGGGTGTCGAGGCTGCGGGCGTCGCTCATGCGCGCGTAGACCCGCTTGAAAGCATCGCGCAACGCCAGGAGCGCGCCATGAAGTTCGTTGAGCGCGCTGCGTTGCTCAGGCACAAAGGGAATCGGTGCCACCTGCAGCGGCCGCACCGCATCCTCGATCGCGACCAGCAGTTCCACGCGGGTTAGTTCCAGGCATTCGAAGCAGGGGTCGGGAGCGACGTCGCCGCGCAGCAGGCGTTCGAGCAATACCGAGATCGCCGCGATCCGGTCGCGGGGCGCGGGTGCAAGGGTATCGAGCCACGCCTGGCAACTCGGCGCGTCCTTGACGCGCATGGTCGGTTTTTGGGCTGAGGATGCCATTTCTTGCGCTTCCTGCGGGTTCAGCAGGTCCTTAAGGCGCGAGTTTGCCGCCGTTTCAGGGCCAGCGGGGGAATGGCCGGATACGAGGCGACCAACGGCGCCAGAGCTGCGACAAGAGGGCGGCCAGGGCGTTTCGGCCCTGCCCTGCCGCGCCTGGATTCAGCCCGCGACCAGAGCGTCCAGCCGCGCCGCCAGGGCGTCGCGATAGACGGCGAGCAGAGGGCTGGACTTGGTCAGCCGCGCCGCGCCGTCACGCTCTGCGCCAGCCCAGACCGGCGCCGGGAAATGACTGTCGTCACGCCAGCGCGGAATGACGTGCCAGTGCAGGTGGGGAACCACGTTGCCGAGGCTCGCGAGATTGATCTTGTCCGGGCACAGCAGATCACGCTGGACCTGCTCGACACACCACACCAGCGCCATCAGCCCAGCGCGCTCAGCGGGGACCAAATCGGTCATCTCCGCTCGGTGTGCCGCCCAGATCACCCGGGTGAAACCAGGGAACTGGGGCTCATCGGCCAGCACCACCCGGGCACTCTTGCCGCGCCAGACGAGCTCGCCGCCGTCATCGGTGCAGAGCGGGCATTGAGGATGCGCGGTCATCGCGGTCCGGGCGGGGCAGCATCAGGAACAGCCTTCGATGCCGCGGGCGCGGCGATCTGGTGGCGTACGAACCCTCCCAGCGATGGCTGAGCCGGCGAGACCCACAACTCGCGGGTCACGAGATTCATGATCACGCTGGCGACCGTCTCGACCCGCGAGGCCGCCGGGACGGCCGGATTAGGAAAGCGGCAGATCGAGTCGAATCCCGCCCGGCCATCGCTGAGCACCATCTGCGCTGCAGCAAGATTCATCGGCTCCGAATCCGCTCCGAGCAGCTCACTGGCGGCGCCAAACCGTGCGATGGTGGAATTGTTGCCGACCAGATTGGCGTCGAAACCGGCCTGCTCCTGGTCGAGAAAGTGGTTGGTATGCCATAACCTGCCCTGCGCGGGCTCTAACACCCGCACTGCGCGCGGCGAACATTCCAGGCTGGCCACCGCTCCGCCGGCGTCGGCCATCAGCACGTTGCTCGATGAGGTGTAGTGGGGCTGCAAGCGCGAGAACTCGAGCGCCTGCGCCACCGAATCGCAGGCGAGCAGCGCGCGCAGCAGGATATGAACCGGCAGCCCCGGCAGCTGGCCGTCGTCGAAAGAGCGCAGGATGTTGAGCGTCACCCCCAGACCATGCTGGTTGCAGCCGATCTTGGCGAGCATCCCGGCTTCCGTCACCGTCAGGTAACGCGGTCCGTCGTCCGGTGTCACGTCGAGCAGCACCAGGGCATCGCGCTGGCCGCCGAGCCAGTCCCAGTTCTGGGCCAGCCATACCGCCGGCACGCTCGCCTGGGAACCTCCCGCCCCGGCCCCCGGCGCGGACGCCGCCATCGATGGCGCCACCGCAAACGAAGTGCACTCGTTGACGGCGCCAGTGGCAGATGGGGCGGCACCGGCGAGCGCGGCAACCCGTGCGTGATAGTCGGGCGGCAGCAACTCGGTGCGCGCATTGAGCGCGAGCAGCGTCCCGAAGGGCACTCCCGAGCCTTCGGCGATGCCGTGGATCTCCTCGAGCGCCTGCGGAAAGGCGCGCTCGATCACGGCTTCGAAGGGCCTCGCCCGCTCCGCGACCTGCTGCCAGTTCATGCCGCAGACCGCAAACATCTTTCCGTAGGAAGAGAGCGACACGGCGATCTGCGCACCGGCGGCTTCGCCATAGCGCCGGCCCCGCGAGCGCGCGCCGCCGCCCAGTTCGATTCGCGCTACTGGCGGCTGGCTGGCTGTCATCGGTTCAATGCTCCGATCATCCTTTCCCCTGTGCCGTTGCTACAGCAGCACCCGCTCGATGCCGCCATCATTGGCGCGCCGGACGTAATCGCCCAGCCAGTCCGCGCCGAGCAGGTTCCTGGCGAGTTCCACCACGATATAGTCGGCCTCGGCACCGATGTCGTCGTTGTAGCGCGACAGTCCCTGCAGGCACGAGGGGCACGAGGTCAGCACCTTGACCGGTCCGTCGAATGGCTGGCCGTCGGCCAGGGCGCGCTCGCGCACCGCGGCCGTGTCACGCCGCAGTTCCTCCTCCTTGCGAAATCGCACCTGGGTGGCCACGTCGGGCCGGGCAACCCCCAGTGTTCCGGACTCGCCGCAGCAGCGGTCGGTCCGCTCGACCCTGCCATTGATGCCGTCGTTGATCAACTCGTTGACCACCTTCAGCGGGGCGTAGTGCTTGATCGGGCTGTGGCAGGGGTCGTGGTAGACGTAGCGCGTGCCGGTTACCTCGCCGAGCTTGACCCCCCGCTCCATCAGGAATTCGTGAATGTCCACGATCCGGCTGCCGGGGAAGATCTTCTCGAATTCGTAGCCCTGGAGCTGATCCTGGCAGGTGCCGCAGGACACGACCACGGTCTTGATGTCGAGGTAGTTGAGGGTATTGGCGACGCGGTGGAACAGCACCCGATTGTCGGTGATCAGCTTCTCGGCCTTGTCGAACTGCCCCGAGCCGCGCTGCGGATAGCCACAACAAAGGTAGCCGGGGGGCAGCACGGTCTGAACGCCGACTTCCCAGAGCATCGCCTGGGTCGCCAGCCCCACCTGCGAGAACAGCCGCTCGGAGCCGCAGCCCGGGAAGTAGAACACGGCTTCGGCATCGACCGTGGTGGCCTTGGGGTCGCGGATGATCGGAACGTAGCGACTGTCCTCGACGTCGAGCAACGCCCGCGCCGTCTTGCTCGGCAGCTTGGCCGGCATCTTCTTGTTGACGAAGTGAACGACCTGCTCGCGCAGCGGCGCTCGCCCGATGCTCAACGGCGGCTTGCGCGTCTGCGCGCGGCCAAACCGCGCCAGCAGCCGGCTCGCGAAGCGCTGCGCCTTGAAACCGAACCCGACCATCAGCGTGCGCGCTGCCCTGATCGTCTGCGGATCGGTGGCGTTCAACATGAACATCGCCGCGGCGCTGCCGGCGTTGAACTTCTTCTTGCCCATCTTGCGCAGCAAGTCGCGCATGTTCATCGACACGTCGCCGAAATCGATGTCCACCGGACAGGGGTTGAGGCACTTGTGACAAATCGTGCAGTGATCGGCAACGTCGGAGAATTCTTCCCAGTGGGCCAGCGAGACCCCGCGCCGGGTCTGCTCCTCGTAGAGGAAGGCCTCGATCAGCAGAGAGGTGGCGAGGATCTTGTCGCGGGGCGAATAGAGCAGGTTGGCGCGCGGCACGTGGGTGGCGCAAACCGGCTTGCACTTGCCGCAGCGCAGGCAGTCCGACACCGAATCGGCGATCGAGCCGAGATCCGATTGCTTGAGCAGCAGCGACTCGGCGCCCATCAGGCCGAACGACGGCGTGTAGGCGTTGCGCAGATCGCCGCCGGGCAACAGCTTGCCGCGGTTGAATCGCCCCTGGGGATCGACCCGCTCCTTGTAACCGCGAAACTCGGCCGTCTCCTCGTCGGTCAGGAACTCGAGCTTGGTGATTCCGATCCCGTGTTCGCCCGAGATCACGCCGTCGAGCGCGCGCGCCAACGCCATGATCCGCACCACCGCCGACTGGGCCTGATGGAGCATCGCGTAGTCGTCGGAGTTGACCGGGATGTTGGTGTGCACGTTGCCGTCGCCGGCGTGCATATGCAGCGCGATGAACACCCGGCTGCGCAATACCCGCTGGTGAACGGCATCGACGGCGTCGATCACCGGGGCAAAAGTCTGGCCGGTGAAAATCCGGGCCATCGCGGCCCGCACCTCGGTCTTCCATGACACCCTGATCGTGCGGTCCTGCAGCATGTCAAAGAGCGTCTGCCCGGCGCCAGCCGCGACGCGGGCGTCGAGTTCGGGCAGGAACGATTCGAGTCCGACCTCGACCAGCCCGGCACGCACTTCCGGCAGCGGCTGGTCAATGCTCTCGAGCAGGAATTGCCAGCGCGCCCGGATCGCCGAGTGACACTCCGCCGCTGCCAGCAGCCGCTGCGCCAGCAGCGCCTCGTCGGTCACCGGCTGGTCGCTGTCGCCACCCTGGGGGCGGCCGAGCACCAGCGGCCCGGCCAGCAGTTCCTCGAGACCATCGAGCATCGCCAGCTTGTTGCCGATCGAGTACTCGATGTTCAGGCGCTCGATGCCATCGGTGTACTCGCCCATGCGGGGCAGCGGGATGACCACGTCCTCGTTGATCTTGAATGCATTGGTGTGGCGCGAGATCGCGGCGGTGCGCGCGCGATCCAGCCAGAACGCCTTGCGGGCCTCGGGGGAAACGGCCACGAAGCCCTCTCCCGTGCGCGCGTTGGCGATCCGGACCACCTGCGCGGCGGCACGCGCCACGGCGTCATCGTCCTCACCGACGATGTCGCCGAACAGCACCATCTTGGGCAGACCACCGCGGCGAGATTTGGTCGTATAGCCAACCGCCCGCAGGTAGCGTTCGTCGAGATGCTCGAGTCCGGCCAGCGTCGCATTGACCGCCGGATCGTCGAGATAATCCTTGATCTCGACGATCGAGGGCACCGCGTCCTTGGCCTGGCCGAAGAATTCCAGGCAGACCGTGCGCACCTGCGGCGGCATCCGGTGCAGGACCCAGCGGGCGGCAGTGATCAGCCCGTCGCAGCCCTCCTTCTGCACCCCGGGGAGCCCCGCCAGGAACTTGTCGGTGACGTCCTTGCCCAGGCCGGCCTTGCGAAAACGCCGCCCCTCGACCTCGAGGCGCTCGCTGCGCACCGGGTTGCCGTGCATCGTGCCGTCGGGCTGAAGTTGCGCGGGCTTGTACCACTTCAGCTCGAAACGCACCAACTCGACGTCGTGGATCTTGCCGCGGTTGTGTTCGAGCCGGGTGACCTCGAGCCACTGCCCCTGCGGATCGACCATCCGCCACCAGGCCAGGTTGTCGAGCGCCGTGCCCCAGAGCACGGCCTTCTTGCCGCCGGCGTTCATCGCGACGTTGCCGCCGACCGTGCAGGCGTCGGCCGAGGTCGGGTCGACCGCGAACACCAGGCCGGCCGCCTCGGCGGCCTCGGCCACCCGGCGGGTGACGACGCCGGCCTCGCTGAAGATCGTCGGCACCTGCCCCGCGACCCCGGGAAGGTCGGTCATCTCGACCGGGCCGAGCCGCTCGAGCTTCTCGAGGTTGATGACCGCCGAGCGCGGCGTCAGCGGTACGGCTCCGCCGGTATAGCCGGTGCCGCCGCCGCGCGGGATGATGGTCAGCCCGAGTTCGAAACAATCGGCCACCATCCGCCCGACCTCGCGCTCGCGATCGGGTGCCAGCACCACGAACGGGTACTCGACCCGCCAGTCGGTGGCGTCGGTGACATGGGACACTCGCGACATCGCATCGAAGCGGACGTTGTTGCGATTGGTATGGCGCAGGAAGCGGCGCTGGCTCTTGGCGCGCAACGCGCCGACGCGGCCGAAGTCGTGCTCGAAGCGCTCGGCAGCCTCCTTGGTGCTGGCCAGCAGTGCGCTGACCTTGGCGCTGCGAGCGGCCGCCTGCTCGTCAACCGAATCGCGCAGGTCGTGCTGGCGCCGCTTCTCGATCTCCGCCACCCGGTGGTGCAGCGCTTCGACCAGCAGCCGGCTGCGCTTCGGGTTCGCGAGCAGGTCGTCCTGGAGATAGGGGTTGCGCTGCACCGCCCAGATGTCGCCCAGGACCTCGTAGAGCATTCGCGCCGAACGGCCGGTGCGCCGTTCCGAACGCAACTCTTCGAGGATCGCCCAAGCGTCCTCGCCCAGCAGCCGGATAACGATCTCGCGATCGGCGAACGACGTGTAGTTATAGGGAATCTCGCGCAGACGCGGCACGCCAACCCCTCGAAGGAAAAGAATATCTTACCGCCAGGCGTTCACAAACCCGCAATCGGCTTGAGCAGGCTCACCCACCAGGCATCGGGAACCCACAACAACAAAGCGGTCATCACCGAATAGCGCGTCAGCTTGCCCAGGGCCATCCAGAACACCGACGGCCAGAACGGCAGCTTCAGCCAGCCGGCTACCGCGCACAGCGGGTCTCCAACCAACGGCAGCCAGGCCATCACCAGCGCCTTCGGGCCAAGCCGCTTGAACCATTTCAGATAGTGGGTTTCGCGGTGAGGGGCAACCACGCTCTTGGCGCCGAAGCCCATCCAGTAGTCGACCGCGCCGCCCAGCGTGTTGCCCACCGTCGCCACGAGCACCGTGATCCAGAACTGGTCGGGATTCAGTTTGACGTACCCGAACACTGCCGGTTCCGAGCCCAGGGGGAGCAGAGTTGCCGAAACGAACGCGATGACAAACACCGACGTCAGGCCGTGGCGGGGAAGCGCAAACCAGGCGAGGCTCGCGTACACCATTCTTTCCATGGGCGGGCAGTGTACCCCCCAGGATGCGCGTCCGCTCGAGTAGACCGCTAAAATACCCGCTGCCATGCACACCGACTATCTCAAGAGAATCCTCAACGCCAAGGTCTACGACGTCGCCCAGGAGACACCGCTGGAGCTGGCGCCGGTGCTCTCGGCGCGGCTCGACAACCACGTGCTGCTCAAGCGCGAGGACCTGCAGTCGGTGTTCTCGTTCAAGTTGCGCGGCGCATACAACAAGATGGCCCACCTGTCGGCGGCCGAACTCGCCCGCGGTGTCATTGCCGCTTCGGCCGGCAACCACGCCCAGGGGGTGGCACTGGCCGCCATGAAGCTCGGCTGCCGGGCAGTGATCGTGATGCCGGTGACGACCCCGGCGGTCAAGGTGAACGCGGTGCGCGCCCGGGGCGCCGAAGTAGTCATCAGCGGCGACTCGTACAGCGAGGCGCACGACCATGCGCTCGAGCTGCAACAGGCCCATGGGTTGACCTTCGTGCATCCGTTCGACGACCCCGACGTCATTGCCGGACAAGGCACGATCGGCATGGAGATCCTGCGCCAGCACCAGGGGCCGATCGACGCGATCTTCGTGGCGATTGGCGGCGGCGGTCTGATCGCCGGAATCGCGACCTACGTCAAGCAGTTGCGCCCCGAGGTGCGGATCATCGGCGTGCAGACCACCGACTCGGACGCGATGGCCCGCTCGTTGCGGGCCGGGCGGCGCATCGAGCTGCGCGAGGTCGGCCTGTTCTCCGACGGGACGGCCGTCAAGAAGGTCGGGGCGGAGACCTTCCGTCTCGCCCGCGAATTCGTCGATGAAATCATCCTGGTCGACACCGATGCCACCTGCGCGGCGATCAAGGACGTCTTCGAGGACACCCGCGCCATTCTCGAGCCCGCCGGGGCCCTGGCGATCGCCGGGGCCAAGGCCTGGGTTGCCCGTGAGGGAATCCGCGGCGCAACCCTGATCGCGGTCGCCTGCGGCGCCAACATGAATTTCGACCGCCTGCGCTTCGTCTCGGAGCGCGCCGAGATCGGCGAGCAGCGCGAAGCCGTTTTTGCCGTGACGATTCCCGAGGAGCGCGGCAGTTTTCGCCGCTTCTGTGAGGCAATCGGACCGCGCAACGTCACCGAGTTCAACTACCGGATTGCCGACTCGAAAGAGGCGCACCTGTTCGTCGGAATCCAGATTCCAGCCCGCGCCGAAGCCCACGTCATCGCCGCCGACCTGGCGCAGGCCGGTTTCACGGCGGTCGACCTGACCGACGACGAACTGGCCAAGGTGCACCTGCGCCACCTCGTGGGCGGGCGCTCGCCGCTGTCCAAGGGCGAACTGATCTACCGGTTCGAGTTCCCCGAGCGCCCCGGCGCGCTGATGATGTTCCTCTCGAGCATGCACCCGAGCTGGAACATCACGCTGTTTCACTACCGCAACCACGGCGCCGACTACGGCCGGATTCTGGTCGGACTGCAGGTGCCGCGGGCCGAACGTGCCGAGTTCAACGCGGTGCTCGCGTCGCTCAGCTACCGCCACGTCGACGAGACCAGGAACCCGGCCTACCGGCTATTCCTTTCCTGAAACGTTACTGAAGCTAGTGGTGACGTCGGCAAGCTAGCTGTGCGGACGATATAATTCGAGCAAATTCAAACGTTTATGAACCTCTTCACGCTCGGACTCAACCATACGACCGCGCCGCTCGCGCTGCGGGAGCAGTTGGCGTTCCCGGCCGAGACGCTGGGCGCGGCGCTGGACGAGTTCGGGGTGGGATTGCGCTCACTGTCGGCGGAAACCGCGATTCTGTCGACCTGCAATCGCACCGAAATCTATTGCGCGACGATGGCTCCGGAGCGGATCCGGCCGGCGGTTACCGACTGGCTTGCGAACTACCGCGGGGTGCCCGCCGCCCAGCTCGACGAACACCTCTACGCGCTGCCCGACAACAGCGCGGTGCGCCACGCCTTTCGCGTCGCCTCGGGCCTGGACTCGATGGTGCTCGGCGAGCCCCAGATCCTGGGCCAGATGAAGGAAGCGGTGCGCATCGCCCAGGACGCCGGCGCGCTCGGCACTCATCTCCACCAACTGTTCCAGCGCAGCTTCGCGGTCGCCAAGGAAGTGCGCTCGAGCACCGAGGTCGGCGCCCATTCGGTCTCGCTCGCCGCGGCGTCGGTGCGGCTGGCGCGGCGCATCTTCGAGGATCTGCGCGAGTGCTCGGTGCTGTTCGTCGGTGCCGGCGAGATGATCGAACTGGCCGCCACCCATTTCGCCGCCCAGCACCCCAAGCGCATCGTGGTGGCCAACCGCACGCTGGAACGGGCCCAGCGCCTGGCCCAGCGCTTCAACGCGGAGACCATGCGCCTCGGCGATCTGCCCGAAACTCTCGAAGAGTTCGACATCGTGGTCTCCTGCACCGCCAGCTCGTTGCCGATCATCGGGCTGGGCATGGTCGAGCGCGCCACCAAGGCGCGGCTGCGCCGACCGATGTTCATGGTCGACCTGGCCGTGCCGCGCGACATCGAACCCGAAATCGGCCGCCTCGATGACGTTTTCCTCTACACCATCGACGACCTCGGGCGCGTCGTGCAAACCGGTGTCGCCAATCGGCGCGCCGCAGTTGCGCAAGCCGAGGCCATCATCGAGACCCGCGTCGACGCCTTCATGCAGTGGATCGCGGCGCGCCGCACGGTGCCGGCGATCCGTGAACTCCATGCCCGCGGTGACGCGGTCCGGAACATCGAGCTCGAACGGGCGCGCAAGGCGCTGGCCCGGGGCGACGATCCCAATGCGGTGCTCGAGGGCCTGGCGCGAGGAATCGCGGCCAAGTTCCTGCACGGCCCGACCACGCTGCTGACTGGCCCGGAGGAATCGCGCCAGGCGTTCCTCAAGCTGTTTGACCACCTGCTACCCGATGTCAGCGCGCACGCCCCCAAGGCGGAACGCGACCACAAGCCAGGGCCGGACTCAGACAAGCAGAGCTCATGAAGCCCTCGATGCGCGCGCGGCTCGAGCAGCTCGCGCTCAGGCTTTCCGACCTCAATACCCTGCTGTCCTCACCCGACTCCAGCCGCGACGCGGCCGAGTTCAGGCGCCTGCACCAGGAGCATGCCGAACTCACCCAGGCCGTCGATCACTACGACAGTTACCGGCGCGCCCAGAGCGATCTCGT
Source organism: Burkholderiaceae bacterium (assembly GCA_024637395.1). Taxonomy (GTDB): domain Bacteria; phylum Pseudomonadota; class Gammaproteobacteria; order Burkholderiales; family Burkholderiaceae_E; genus JAGXFR01. The sequence continues at coordinate 58,553 of JAGXFG010000009.1, forward strand.
GGCCGCCGAACAGATGCTCTCGGATCCGGAACTGGCCGAATTCGCTGCCGAGGAATGTGCCCGCGCCAGCGAGCGCAGTAGCACCGAGGTCGCCACGCTGGAGCGACTGTTGCTGCCCAAGGACCCCAACGACAGCCGGAACGTCTTCCTCGAAATCCGCGCCGGCACTGGCGGCGACGAATCGGCGCTCTTTGCCGGCGATCTGCTGCGCATGTACACCCGCTACGCCGAGTTGCAGGGCTGGAAGGTGGAGCTGGTCTCCGAGAGTGCGTCCGAGCTCGGCGGCTATCGCGAGGTGATCGTGCGCATCGCCGGCGACTCGGTCTACGAGAAGCTGAAGTTCGAGTCCGGCGTGCACCGCGTGCAGCGCGTCCCCGAGACCGAGGCGCAGGGGCGCATTCACACCTCGGCGTGCACCGTCGCGGTCTTGCCGGAAGCTGACGAAGTCGGCGACATCGACATCGACCCCGACGAACTGCGCATCGATGTCTATCGCTCCTCCGGTGCCGGCGGACAGCACGTCAACAAGACCGAATCGGCGGTGCGCATCACCCATCTGCCCACCGGCATCGTGGTCGAGTGCCAGGACGACCGCTCCCAGCACCGCAACCGCGATCGGGCGATGACAGTGCTGCGGGCGCGGCTGCTCGATCGGCGCACCAGTGAAGCCCACGAGAAGGAAGCGGCCCATCGCAAGTCGCTGGTTGGCTCGGGCGACCGTTCCGAGCGCATCCGCACCTACAACTTTCCTCAGGGCCGGGTAACCGACCACCGGGTCAATCTGACGCTCTACAAGATCGACCGGATCATCGGCGGCGAACTCGACGAAATCATCGACGGCCTGACCAACGCGCACCAGGCAGAACTGCTGGCCGAACTCGATGACGTCCGCGCCTGAGCAGGGACCGCAGTCGCCGCTCACCCACGACCAACTGATTCGGGACTGCCAACTGCCGCGGTTGGAGGCCAGGGCGTTGCTGGAGTGCGCCAGCGGGCGACGCCGCGAGTGGCTGATCGCCCACGGCGACGAACCGGCGCCGGCGCCGGTCGTGGCCGCCTTTGCCGCGCTGGCGCAACGCCGCCGGGACGGCGAACCGCTGGCCTATCTGGTCGGCGGGTGCGAATTCCGCGGCCACCACTTCGCCGTCGACCCGGCAGTGCTGATCCCGCGCACCGATACCGAGACCATCGTCGACTGGGCGCTCGAACTGGCGCCACCATCGGCACGGGTGATCGACCTGGGCACCGGCAGCGGGGCGATCGCGATCACGCTCGCGCTGGCGCGCCCGGACCTTGAAATATGGGCAACCGACATCTCGACCGAGGCCCTCACGCTGGCCGCCAGCAACGCCGCCCGGCTGCTGAGCGCTCCCGCCAAAGGGGCCGATTCGATCGTCTGGCGCCATGGCCCGTGGTGGGCGGCGGTCGAACCGGACACGCGTTTCGACCTGGTGGTCTCGAATCCGCCCTACATCCGGGCGGCCGACCACCACCTCGCCCTGGGCGACCTGCGGTTCGAGCCGCAAGCGGCGCTCACGCCTGGCCCCGAGGGCACCGAAGCGATCGACATCCTGATTGGCGATGCCCCCGCCCACCTCGCCGGTGGCGCCTGGCTGATCGTCGAACACGGTTTCGACCAGGCCGAAGCGGTCCGGGCACGCCTGCTGGCGTGCGGCTTTGAAGCGGTCCAGTCCCGGCGCGACACGGCCGGTCACGAACGAGTCTCGGGCGGCCGATGGCCTTGCGTTTGACGGCATCGACCCGAGGTTCCTAGAATCAGAGTTCACAGGGGATGCCCAAGATGGAAGTTAAGGAATTCATCCAGCGCACGGTCAGCGACAACCCGATCGTGCTGTTCATGAAAGGCTCGGCCCAGGCTCCGCAGTGCGGATTCTCGGCGCGCACCGTTCAGATACTCGACGCCTGCGGGGTCAACAACCTCGTCACCGTCAACGTGCTCGAAGATGACGAGGTCCGCCAGGGCGTCAAGGATTACTCGAACTGGCCAACGATTCCGCAGCTCTACATCGGCGGCGAATTCGTGGGCGGCTCGGACATCGTCTACGAGATGTACCAGAGCGGAGAGCTGCAGAAGCTTCTCGCCAGCACCACGCCTGCATCCTGAGAATTGCCGAGCTGCCGGGTCGGTTTCCCGGCACTCGTCCCTTTTGCTGCCGGCGCCTGGCCTGTCTAGGTGCCAGCAGTGGCGCGCCCGGGTTCGCCGGACGCCGCCGATTCTCGTGAGGCCAGGCTCATAAAGGCCGCGTGGGTCGACGGGAATGGCGCGCCGCCGGAGGTGGCCGTGACCGCCGCGAACAGCGCGGTGCCACGCAACTTGTCGAGCACCGGACCGCGCATCTGCGCGAAGTGCAGCTCCCAGCCCTGCGACCGAACGTAGTGGTTGAGGCCTTCAAGCATCATGAGCGCGGTGGCATCGATGTGAACCACCGACGAAAGTTCAAGAACCAGATGACGGGCCAGCGGATGATGCGCGATCTCGGCGCGGATGCGCTCGTCGATCGGCACCACGTTGCCGAAATGCAGGTTATCGTCGACCCGCAAGGCCAGGATGGTGTCGTCGGTCTCGACCTGATGGCGGGCGACATTGCGGAAATGCTCGGTCCCGGGAACGCGCCCGACGACAGCGATGTGCGGGCGGCTGCTACGCCATAGCAGCGCCGCCAGGGTGAGCCCGATTCCGATCGAGAGTCCCGCTTCCACTCCCAGCAGGATCACGCCGAGCGCAGTTCCCAGCCAGGCAAGTCCGTCGGCACGGTCGTATTTCCAGTCGTGCCGCAGTGCCTTGAGATCAATCAGCGACAACACCGCGATGATGATCGTGGCGGCCAGCGCCGTGCGGGGCACACGTTCGAATACCACCGTGAAGCCGACCACGATCAGGGCGGTGATCCCCGCCCTGACCACGCCGGCGAGCGGGGTGCGGGCGCCGGCACTGAAGCTCGCGGCCGATTGCGACATGCTGCCGGCAACCGGAAACGCCCCCGACAGGGCGCTGGCGAGATTGGCCACACCCAGCGCGCGCAATTCGGCGTTGGGATCGATCCGTTCCATCCGGAGCCGGGCCAGTGACTGGGCAACCGACACGCTCACCACGAACCCCATCAGCCCGATCACCAGCGCCGACATCATCAGCCTGGCGGTATTCGCGACCGATGGCAGTGCGAGATGCAGCACCGGGAATCCCTCAGGGATATTGCCGACCACCGCCACCCCTTCGCCGTGGTCGAGATCAAAGACGACCACCGCGAGGGTCGCCAGCAGCAGTACCATCAGCGGCACCAGCCGGGTCAACAGTTCAGCCAGAGGCAAACGCATTCCGGCCCTTTCCAGCCAGCGCGCCATGGAACGGCGCGCCCACCACAGCAGCGGCAGGGACAGCCCGCCCAGCAGCAGCGTCGCCGGGTTGAACTGGCCAACCTGCTCCACCAGCGACGTTCCCAGGTCGAAGGCGGTCTGCCCATACGGGGTGATCCCGATCAACGGCCCCAGCTGGCCGACCAGGATCAGCAGCGCCGCGCCAGACACGAAGCCGCTGATCACCGGTTCGCTCAGCAGTTGCGCCAGGAAACCCAGCCGCAGCAGCCCCAGCGTGAGCAGCGCCACGCCCGAGAGCAGGGCCAGAATTACCGCGAGCGCGATGTATTCGGGGCTCCCAGGCGCTGCCAGCGGGCCAATGGCGCTGGCGGTCAACAGGGCGACCACTGCCACCGGTCCAATCGCCAGCGTCATGCTCGAGCCGAGCAGGGCGTACGCCAGCAGCGGCAGGATGCTGGCGTAGAGCCCCAGCTGGGCTGGCAGTCCGGCCAGCACCGCGTAGGCGAGGCATTGCGGCACCACCATCAGCGTCACCACCAGACCGGCGAGCGCGTCCTGAGCCAGCCACGCGCGCTGGTAGCCGCTCATCCAGTCCGGCAGCAGTCCTCTGCCCAGCGCCAGAATTTGTCTTGGTTTGTACACAGCGCCAAGTATAGGGACGGTTGGCCCCCGACCGGTACAATTGGCTCATGGGACCGCGCCGATTGATCCTGGCAATTTCCGGAGCCTCGGGGGCTTCGTATGGGGTGCGCCTGCTCGAATTGCTCCACCAACAGCCGGTTGAAACCCATCTCGTCGTTTCGCCGTCGGGCTGGATCAACATCGACCATGAAACCGGTCGCGACCGCGCGGCACTCGAGGCCCTGGCCGAATTCGTCCACGACCCGCGCGACATTGGCGCCACCATTGCCTCGGGTTCCTTCGGCGCTGCCGGGATGATCGTCGCGCCCTGCTCGATGAAGACCCTGGCTTCGATCGCACATGGCTTCGCCGACAATCTCATCGCGCGCGCCGCCGACGTCACGCTCAAGGAGCGGCGCCGCCTGGTGCTGATGGTGCGCGAAACCCCGCTGCACCTTGGGCACCTGCGCAACATGACCGCCGCCACCGAGATAGGCGCGATAGTCTTCCCGCCAGTCCCGGCCCTTTACCACCGACCGCAGACGATCGCCGAGATGATTGACCACAGCTGTGCCCGGGTGCTGGCCTTGCTGGATATCGAGGTTGCCGCCGCGGCACATTGGGGCGGGCTGCCAGACGCCGGCGAAGGGCCTGCCACCGGAGGGAAAGCATGAAAATACTGGTCGGGATCGACGGCTCCAGGAACGCGTTGCGGGCACTGCGCTTCGCCATCCGGCTGCTGCGCCGAATGGATGGCCACAACCGCTCGCTGACCCTGCTGAGCGTCCACGACGACACCGCATTGCGCTCGGCCAGCCATTTTGTCGGCCGTGAAGCGGTCGATGACTACCTCAGCGATCTGTCTCAGGCTGATCTCGCGCCGGCGATCGCGCTGGCCGCCAAATCAGGTCTGAGCTACGAGGCAATCGAGGGCCGGGGCCCGATCTCGGCCATCATCACGGACACCGCCAGGGATGGCAAGTTCGACCTGATCGTGCTGGGATCCAAGGGCAGCTCCGGCATCAGGAGCATCCTGCTGGGTTCCATAGCCCAGCGCGTGGCGACCCTTTCCGACGTCCCGGTGACGCTGATCAAATAGCTCCGCCAACAACAACTACCGGTGAGAAGACACAAGCATGATGCGAATTCTATTGGTGTGGGGCATCAACGCGGGCAGCCTGCTGCTGTTGCCGATGATCATGCCTGCCGTGCAGGTCGCGAGCTTCGGCACCGCGCTGGTGGTCGCCGTGGTGCTGGGGCTGCTCAACGCCGTGCTACGCCCGGTGCTGATCCTGCTCACGCTGCCGATCAACCTGCTGACACTGGGACTGTTCATCCTGGTGATCAACGGCCTGATGTTCTGGCTGGCCGCCAACTTCCTCGAGGGCTTCACGGTCAGCAGCTTCGGCTGGGCCATTGGCGCCGCCCTGCTCTATAGCGTTATCAGCTGGGCGCTCAGCTCGCTGCTGATGCCGCGCCCGCCGCCGGTCCAGCGCAGGCGCGACTAGAAGCCGACCGCCTGGCCGTCGCGGCGGTGGTCGGACCCGGCCGCATAACCGTCAGCCAGATTCTCCGATAGCCGGGCTATCGCCTGCGCACTGCCGAAATCGAGGCTGTCAGCCGGCATCACGGTGACTTCGTGGCCAAGCGCCTCGAGGCCCCTGACGGTTGCCTCCGGCACCCCTGCCTCGACGGTCAAGACGCCGTTGTCGTTGATCCGCCAGCGCGGCCCGTCAGAGCAAGCCTGGACGTTGTTGCCGTCGTCGATGAAACGCATCGCCACCTGCAAATGGCCCTGTGGCTGCATATTGCCGCCCATCACCCCAAAGGCCATCACCGGCTCGCCGTCGCGGCTGATGAACGCCGGGATGATGGTATGAAAAGGACGCTTGCGCGGCCCCACCTGGTTGGGGTGGCCGCTCGCCAGCGAAAACCCCGAGCCGCGGTTGTGCAACGCGATCCCGGTGCCGGGCACCACCACGCCCGAGCCGAAGCCCTTGAAATTCGACTGGATCATCGAGACCATCCGCCCCTGGGCATCGGCCGCACAGAGGTAGACCGTCCCGCCGCTCGGCGGCGCCCCCGCCCCGTAGCTCCCGGCACGCCGGCTATCGATAAGCCGCGCGCGCTGCACCAGGTAGCCGTCATCGAGCAGCGCCCCGGGGGACACGCGCATGTGGGCAGAATCGGCGACGTGGGCGGCGCCATCGGCAATGGCCAGCCGCATCGCCTCGACCTGCAGGTGCAATCGCTCGGCGGAATCCGGCTGTGTTGCCGCCACAGGCAGATGGGCCAGCATCCCCAATGCCATCAATGCCGTGATCCCGGCGCCATTGGGCGGAATCTCGTGCAGCGTGTAGCCGCGATACTGGTGAGCCAGCGGCTCGACCCAGTCGACACAATGGCTGGCCAGGTCATCCTGATCGAGCGCGCCACCGGTCTGGCGAGCGTACTCGGCGATCAGCCGGGCCAGCCGGCCGCGATAGAAGGATTCGCCGCGCGTTAGCGCGATGTCCTCAAGCGTGTCTGCCTGGTCGCCAAAGCGCCAGCTCATTCCCGCCCGCAGCGCTTCGCCATTGGGCAGGAAAGCCTCGGCAAAGCCGGGCTGGCCGCGCAACTGCGGTGCCGCGTTCTGCCACTGCCGCGCCACCACCGGTGAAACCGGAAAACCATCGCGCGCGTAACGCAGCGCCGCCTCGAACAGCGCTGCAAAAGGCAGCGCCCCAAACCGCTCTGACAGCGCCACCCAGGCCGATACCGTACCCGGCGTGGTCACCGAATCCCAGCCCAGAGCCGGCATCGCCGTGTGGCCGGCGAAGCGCTCCGGCTGCCAGGCGCGCGGCGCGCGCCCCGAGGCGTTGAGTCCATGCAGGCGTTCCCCGTCCCAGACCAGCGCGAAGGCGTCACCACCGATCCCGTTCATGGTCGGCTCGACCACCGTCAGGGTGATGGCCGCGGCCAGTGCCGCGTCAATCGCATTGCCTCCGGCAGCCAGTGCCTGCAACCCGGCCTGAGCCGCCAGGGGCTGCGAGGTGGCGACGACGTTGCGCGCCAGCACCGGTGAACGCCCCGAAGGAAACTGCAGCTCTGGATCGAGTCTGCTGGAAATGTTAACCATCATGTGCTCCTAGGGGGCGAGACGCTGACGTGTCCAGGTGCCATTGGACTGCAGACGATAGACGAGCCGGTCGTGCAGCCGCGACGCGCGCCCCTGCCAGAATTCCCAGCAATCAGGAACCAGCCGATAGCCGCCCCAATGCGGCGGTCGCGGCGGGTGCAGCCCGAAACGCAGTCCGAACTCGGCAGCGCGGGCCACCAGCACCGCCCGCGAACTGATCGGCTGGCTCTGGTCCGAAGCCCACGCGCCGATGCGCGACGCCAGCGGCCTGGACTTGAAATAGGCGTCCGATTCCTCGGCGCTGGTCTTCTCGACCCGGCCCTCGATGCGCACCACCCGTTCATGCTCCACCCAATGGAACTGCAGCGCTGCATACTGGTTGGTGGCCAGTTCGCGGCCCTTGCGGCTCAGGTAGTTGGTGTACCAGACGATGCCGCGCTCATCGACGTCCTTGGCCAGCACGATCCGAGTCGATGGGCGGCCACGCTCATCGACCGTCGCCACTGTCATCGCGCTCGGCTCGGGAATTTCCTGCTTGAGCGCCTCATCGAACCAGGCGTGAAACTGGGCCACGGGGTCGTTGTGTGCCCTGCCCTCGTCGAGTTCGGAGCGGCTGTAATCCTTGCGCAGATCAGAGATTTTTGTCACCGCGAGAGTATAGATCCAAGCGACCTGGAGGAGCCAACGCTGCCGCCCGTCGCATGCCCGCCGCCGTCTGCCCCGGGGCACAACACTCTGTCTTGCGCCCAGTGTCGGCCCCATCTATGTTCGGCGCTCAGGGAACTCCGGAGGCCGGCGGCAGCGCTTGCGCCTGTCTGGCTGCGTGGTTGCCAAGGCATTGACACAACAGGGCAAGAACTTGGAAGAGGTCGACATTTCCGCCGAGGTGAAGCGGCTGCGCCTGGCGCTCGAACGCGGCGAGTTCGAGCTCCAGTACCAGCCCAAGCTCAGTTGCGCGACCGGCAACGTCATCGGCGCCGAGGCTTTGCTGCGCTGGCTGCATCCTGCTCGCGGGGAGGTCTCGCCGGCCGAATTGGTGCCCTTCCTCGAGCAATCGGAACTGTTGGCCGAGATTGGCAACTGGGTCATAAAGAGCGCCTGCGCGCAGGCGCGCGCCTGGCACGACGCGGGGTTCACGGACGTGTCGGTGGCGGTCAACCTCACCGGCCAACAGCTGCTCGAACCCGGCATGCTCGAACAGGTCAGCGCCGCGCTGCGATCTTCGGGCCTGCCGCCGCAAGCCCTCGAACTCGAGCTGACCGAGTCGCTGCTGATGGAGAACCCGGCGCAAGCGGCGACCGCGATGCGCGCGATGCGCGCCCTGGGGGTGCGACTGTCGATCGACGACTTCGGCACCGGCTATTCAAGCCTGAGCCACCTCAAGCGGCTGCCGGTCAATTCACTCAAGATCGACCGCTCCTTCATCCACGACATCGTCGATGATCCCAACGATGTCTCGATCACCCGCGCCATCATCCAGCTCGCGCACCAGCTGCGCCTGCGGGTGATCGCGGTCGGCGTCGAGACCGAGAGCCAGCTCGGGTTGTTGATCGCCAACGGGTGCGACGAGATCCAGGGACACTTCTTTGCGGCGGCGGTCCCCGGCGACGAAATCACCACGATGCTGCGCGAGCGCCGCGGCCTGCCGTCCGAGTTGCTGCGCAGCGCGCAGGGCGGGCGCACGCTGTTGCTGGTTGACGACGAGGAGAACATCGTCGCGGCGCTGCGCCGACTTCTGCGCCGCTCCGGATATCGGATTCTCACCGCCGCCAGCGGCCCGGCAGGACTCGAGGTGCTGGCGCGCGAACAGGTCGACGTCATCGTCTCTGACCAGCGCATGCCGGGGATGACCGGGGTTGAGTTCCTGCGCCGCGTCAAGGCCATCCACCCCGACACGGTGCGGGTGGTCCTGTCCGGTTACACCGAGCTGCGCTCGATTACCGACGCCATCAACGAGGGCGCCATCTACAAGTTCATGACCAAGCCCTGGGACGAGGCCCTGCTGCTGGCCAATATCGCCGAGGCCTTCCAGCACAAGGACATGATCGATCATGCCCGCAAACTGGATGTGCAACTCACGGCCAGCAACAGCGAACTGGCCAGTCTCAACGCCCGGCTCAAAGAGGCGCTCGCCAGCCAGCGCGAACACATCGAGCGCAGCGAGGTTGCATTGGCGCTGATCCGCGAGGGCCTGGAACTGATCCCGCTACCGATCCTCGGCGTTGACGCGGCGGGCTGCGTTGCCTTCGGCAATGCAGCGGCATCGAGCCTGTTCCGAGGCAATGGGGCAGTGCTGGGCACCCGCATCGATGACTTGCTGGGACACGGACGCGTGATACGGGAGCGATTCGTTGCCGCCAACGGCGCCAGCTATCGACTCGATCGACGCGCCATGGACCGCGGGTCGGCCGCGTCGTCAGCCGGTGAACTATTCGTTTTCATGCCGCTGGCATCATGAGTCGGCGCCAGTCATCGCCGCGCGTGGCGCACTCGAGCTGCGCAACGAGGCGACGAGCGGTCGCAGCGAGCCGCCCGCCAACCAGCCGCCACCAGGAACTTTCCAGTAAATTGAACCTTACCCCTGAACTTGCCCGACCATGATGGCCACCAGATCAGACATCGCCGAAGGAAAATTCCGCAGCGTCGCCGACACCATGCCCTCGGCGTTGTTCGTGCATCGCGGCGGCAAGTTCATCTACGCCAACTCGGCAGCCAGCCGGATGCTCGGGATTGCCCACGAAGAGCTGCTGGCGATGTCATTCTGGGAGATCGTGCCGGAGACCGATCAGGAGATCTGGCGCAAGCGCGGCCAGGCACGGCTTCGCGGTCACCAGGAGCCGCTGATCTACGAATACCTGCTGGTCGCGCGCGACGGCACCGAGCATTGCTGCCAATGCCATGCGGCGCTGATCGATTACGACGGCCAGCTGGCCGTCCTGCTGACCGCTACCGACATCAGCGACCTCAAGAAGGTCGAGCAGGAGTTGCAGCGCGCCCACGACGAACTGGAGCTTCGCGTCAGCCAGCGCACAGCGGAGTTGGTCCGCACCCAGGCGCAGTTGCTCCAGTCCGACCGGCTGGCTTCGATCGGCCAGTTGGCCGCCGGCGTGGCACACGAGATAAATAACCCGATTGGGTACGTCCAATCCAATCTGGCGACACTTGGGCGCTACCTGGAAGACCTCTTCCGCGCCTTCGAAGCCTACGCCGACATCGAGCAGCGTTGCGCTGCCCAACCCGAACTCGCCACCCAGTTACGCGCGGTGCGCGATGGCGCCGACCTGGAATTCCTCGCCGAGGACATTCCGCAACTGCTCAAGGAGAGCGCCGAGGGCATCACCCGCGTGCGCAAGATCGTCGCCGACCTGAAGGACTTCTCGCGCTCCGACGCCTCGATCGATTGGGAGTGGACCGACCTGCATTCCTGCCTCGACAGCACGCTCAACATCGCCCACAACGAGCTCAGGTACTGCGCCGAGATCAGGCGGGAGTACGGTGAACTGCCGGCGGTGCGCTGCCTGCCGTCGCAGCTCAACCAGGTATTCCTGAACCTGCTGGTCAACGCCGGTCACGCGATCGACCACCCGCCCGGAACCATTACCGTTCGCACCGGCTGCCGGGGTGATGAGGCCTGGATCGAGATCAGCGACACCGGCAAGGGGATGACACCCGAAGTCCAGGCCAAGATCTTCGACCCGTTCTTCACCACCAAACCGATCGGCCAGGGCACCGGCCTGGGACTCTCGCTCGCCTATGGGGTGATCGAGAAGCACCGGGGAAGGATCGAGGTCGAAAGCACCTTGGGCGTCGGCACGGTATTTCGCGTCGTCATCCCGGTGCAGCAGGACCTCGATGATGCGACCGACTTAAGGGCTTCCGGGGTAAACGCCGGCATTCAGGAGATGGCTGCATGATCACTGAGCTGCAAATCCCTCGGGCGCCGACAGCGGAACCGGAAGTTCCGGTCCAGTCGATCCTTTGTGTCGACGACGAAGCCAACATCCTGAGCTCCTTGCGCCGGCTGTTGCGGCCCTATGGATGGCGGGTGGTGACGGCTGAATCGCCGCTCATGGCCATGGACCTGCTGATCGACGACTCGTTCGACCTGATCATCTGCGACATGCGGATGCCGGAGATGGACGGCGCAGAGTTCCTCGAACAGGCGCGCAGCCTCCAGCCGGATGCGATCCGCATCCTGCTCACCGGGCAAGCCGACAACAAGTCCACGGTCGAGGCAGTCAACCGCGGCGCCATCTACCGGTTCATCAGCAAGCCCTGGGACGAGCAGCTGTTTGTCTTCGAGGTTCGCCGTGCGCTGGAACGCCGCGCGCTCGAGATCGACAAGGCGCGCCTCGAACAGTCCGCCCACCATCAGAACGAGCAACTGCGCCAGGTAAACCAGACTCTCGAGGAGCGCGTGCGGACCCGCACTGCCGAACTCGAAGAGGCCAACGCCACACTCAATGCCGTCAATGAGCGACTGCGCAGCGATTTCGTGCACTCCGTGAAATTGCTCGCCAGCCTGATCGAAATGCGCGACCGCTCGCTCACTGGACATTCCCGCAGGGTCGCAGAGATCGCCCGCAAGATCGCCGATGCGCTCGCGCTCGACCGCGGCTCCACCCAGGACCTCGTCTACGCGGCGCTGCTCCAGGACATCGGCAAGATCGGCTGGAGCGACCAGTTGTTGCACACCCCGGAAGCGCTGATAGCGGGTTCTGATCTGGCCGAGATTCGGACTCACCCGATCAAGGCCGAAGCAGCGATGATGGGACTAGCCGGGCTGCGCGGTGCGGCCGTCATGGTGCGCTCGCACCGCGAACGATTTGACGGCAGCGGCTACCCCGACGCGCTGGCAAGGGAAGAGATCCCGCTCGGTGCGCGCATTCTCGCGGTAGCCAAGGACTACGACGCCGCCCAGGTCGGAACATTGATCGACGAGCGTCTCAGCCCCGGCGAGGCACTGCGCTTTGTCGAGGACGGAGAAGGCACCCGTTACGACCCCATGGTGGCCGCGGCACTGCGCGAAGCGCTGGCGCTGTCCTGCGGCGAGGTGGAAGAACAGGTCGAGTGTGCCCCGGCCGAAAACGAGCTCTCGCCGGAGCAGTTGCGCCCCGGAATGACGCTGAGTCGCGATCTGGTGAGCCCGGAAGGCTTCCTGCTGCTCGCCGCCGAGGAACGCCTCAGCGGGCAACACATCGAGCACCTGGTCGCGTACGCAGGGGTCGAAGGACAGCCGGTGCGGGTCTGGGTGCACCCCGAGCAATAGGACAGCGCCCTGCCCGGCTGGGCTAGCGCCTTGAGTAGGTCACGGCGACCAGCGCCCTAGCGCGGATGATCGAGCGCCAGCAGTTCGTTGCGCAGCGCCGAGTTGGTCAGCAGCCCGCCCAGCATCGCCGAGGTCGTGGTCTCCTCGCCGATCGCGCGAAGGCCCCGGCTCTCCATGCACAAGTGACGACAACGTATGATGACGCCCACGGCAATCGGGTCGAGGTGAGTCATCATCGCGTCGGCAATCTGGCGGGTCAGCCTTTCCTGAACCTGCAAGCGCTTGGCAAAGACGTCGACGAGGCGGGTCAGCTTCGACAGACCGACGATCCGCTGGTTGGGGACGTAGCCGATGGTCGCAGTGCCGAAGAACGGCGCCATGTGATGCTCGCAATGGCTGTACACCGGGATGCCGCGCACCACGATCAGTTCGTTGTATTCCTCGGCCCCGTCCTCGAACAGGGTCAGCAACGGGGCCGGATCCTGCTGGTAGCCCGACATCCAGTGCTGCCAGGCACGCTCGAGCCGCTGCGGCGTGTCGCGCAGGCCGGGGCGGTCAGGATCGTCGCCGAGACTGCGCAGCAACCGCCGCCAGTCGGTGTTGTCAAAGGGACGATCGTCCGATGGATTTTTCATGCTCACTCCGTTCTGGCACCAGCCGCCAGAGTCTGACGGGGCTACCTGGATCCGACAGAATAAATGAAAAAGGACCGCTTATCTGCGCCCGGAAGATTCATCAGGTAACGGATTCTGTTATCAGTAGAGTGCCAGACAATTAGTCTGACCTGAACGGCGTGTGACCAAGGAGCAGTTGGTGCCGACTAGAACCGACCTCTCGGATACTTGGGCAGCAGTATTTTCACTGTTGCTGGGCATCGGCATTCTGCTGGTCGGGGTCGGGCTGTTCTTCACCGCGCTGGGATTGCGCGCCGGCATCGAGCAGTTCTCCACGATCGCCACCGGTCTGGTGATGTCGTCGTATTTTGTCGGGTTCGTCGTCGGCACCTTCGTGTGCCCGGCCATGATCCGCCGCGCCGGGCACATCCGCACCTTTTCCGCGCTGGCCTCGATCGCCTCCACCACCGCCATCGTGCACGCCATCGCCGTTGACCCGACGGTCTGGGCAGCGCTGCGGCTGGTCACCGGGTTCTGCATGGTGGGGCTCTACATGGTCATGGAGAGCTGGCTCAACGTGCTGGCGCCCAAGGTCGCACGCGGGCGGGTGTTTGCGGCCTATGTGGCGGTCACTCTGCTGGCATTGGGAACCGGACAATTCCTGGTGCTGGTCGGAGACGTCGGGGGCTTCGTGCAACTCGGGGTGGTGTCGATCCTGCTCTCTCTCGCGCTGGTGCCGGTGGCATTCACCCGCACGCCAGAACCGCGACTGTTAGTCGTCACGAAGGTCAGCCTCAGGCGGCTCTACGAGATTTCCCCGCTAGGCACCACCGCGGCTTTTTCCTCAGGGCTGCTCAACGGTGCCTTCTTCGGCATGGGAGCGCTTTATGCCAGCCGCATCGGGCTGTCCGATTCCGGCGTCGCGGCGTTCATGAGCGCGACCATTTTCGGTGGCGCGCTGCTGCAGTGGCCGGTCGGGCACTTGTCCGACCACTACGACCGACGGCGCCTGCTGACCTTGGTGTGCACTCTTGCCGCGGTGCTGGCAGCGTTGGCCGACGCTCTGCAATCAGCAGCTTTGCTCTGGCTGATCGTGTGCGCGTTCCTCTACGGTGGACTGGTCTTTACGATCTATGGGCTCAGCGTGGCGCTGGTCAACGACTGGATCACCCAGGACGAAGTGCTCGAGGCCGCGAGCACCCTGCTGCTGGTGCACGGCGCCGGCGCCGTCATCGGACCGATCATTGCCGGCCTGCTGATGGAAGCGCTCGGGGCAGGCGGGCTGATGGTGTATTTCTCACTGGTGCTGGCGGCGCTGGCCTTGTACTGTGTCTGGCGCCTGCGCGTCGGCAATGCCCTGCCGGTAACGCAGCAGCAGAGCTATGTGAACACCATCATCAGTTCCCCGGTCGCGCTCGAAATGGATCCGCGCACACCCGACAGCTAGACGCTCCAGAGGTCAGCGGCACCCGCCCCTCGGCCGTGACCCGGAGAACCATTCGCGTCGCCAACTCTGCTCCGGTTGCGCTCGGCGCTAAAGAGTACTAATATAGTCCTATATATGAAGAACAGCGATCCTTAAGCCATGCTGCGCATCACCAAGATCACCGACTACGCGACCGTGGTGGCGAGCTACCTGGCGCGCTGGCCCGACGAGTCGCACAGTGCCGCCAGGATTTCCGAGCGCCTCGGCATCGCCCGGCCCACGGTCAGCAAGATCCTCAAATTGCTGGCCCGCGGCGGGCTGCTCCTGGCGCAGCGCGGTGCCCACGGCGGGTACACGCTGGCGCGAGCGCCGCAGCAGATTTCGATTGCCGACATCATCGATGCTATCGAGGGTCTTCCGGCCGGGCTCACCGAGTGCAGCAGCGTACCGGGCGCGTGCCGGCAGGAGCCGGGGTGCGAAATTCGCGGTAACTGGCAAGAGATCAGCCTGGCGGTAAGGCGCGCGCTGGCAGGCGTGACGCTTGCCGACATGGTCTTGCCCCAGTCGATCGCCCAGCCGGTGGTGATGTTCGCTCCCGGCCAGCGCTCACTGAGTGCTGCGCCGGCAGTCCGCAATGCCAGCGCAGGAGGACCACGATGACTTCGCACCCCGATAAGCTCGAAGAACTGATCAGCCAACCATATCAGCACGGCTTCGTAACCGATGTCGAGCAGGACCAACTCCCGGCCGGACTAAGCGAGGACATCATTCGAGCGATCTCGGCGCGCAAGAACGAGCCCGAGTTCCTGCTGCAGTGGCGGTTGCGCGCCTACCGCCACTGGCTGACGATGAGCGAGCCCCACTGGGCCCACGCCCAGTATCCGCCGATCGATTACCAGGCCATCATCTACTACGCCGCGCCGAAGCTCGCCAAGGATGGGCCGCAGAGCCTGGCCGACGTCGATCCGGAACTGCTGCGCACCTACGAGAAGCTCGGCGTCCCGCTTCACGAGCGCGCGATCCTCGCCGGGGTGGCGGTCGATGCCGTGTTCGACAGCGTTTCGGTGGCCACCACCTTTCGCGCCAAGCTCGCCGAGCAAGGCATCATCTTCTGTTCCTTCTCCGAGGCGGTCCGCGAGCACCCTGATCTGGTGCGCAAGTATCTCGGCAGCGTCGTGCCCCCGGGAGACAACTTCTACGCGGCGCTCAACGCGGCAGTGTTCACCGACGGGTCCTTCTGTTTCATCCCCAAGGGCGTGCGCTGCCCGATGGAGCTCTCGACCTACTTTCGCATCAACGCGCGCAACAGCGGCCAGTTCGAGCGCACCCTGATCATCGCCGAGGAAGGCGCGACGGTGAGCTACCTCGAGGGCTGCACCGCACCGA
>JAGXFG010000075.1 GCA_024637395.1 Burkholderiaceae bacterium
GCATTGGGGTCGACCCCTACTACCTGACGCACAAGGCGCAGGCCATCGGCTACCACCCCGAGATCGTGCTCGCGGGCAGAAGGCTCAACGACAGCATGGGCGCGTACGTGGTAACCCAGCTCGTGAAGGCGATGACCAAGCGCCGCATCATGGTAGACGGCGCGCGAGTGCTGGTGATGGGGCTCACCTTCAAGGAGAACTGCCCCGACCTGCGCAACACGCGCGTCGTGGACATCGTCCATGAGCTCAAGGGCTACGGCGTAAAAGCCGACGTCCACGACCCCTGGGTTTCAGCCGAAGAGGCCAAGCACGAATACGGGCTCGACATGGTCGCCAAGCCGAAGCGCGGCAGCTACGACGCGGTGGTGCTGGCGGTGGCGCACGACCAGTTCAAGGCGATGGGGGAGGCGAAGATTCGCGCGCTGGGCAAGAAGACCCATGTGCTCTATGACTTGAAGTATTTGCTGCCGGCGGGGGGGAGTGATTTGAGGCTGTAGTGTGTGTTCAATATTGCAGTATGTTCACGGGCCGTGTACATTCATAATAAATGAACATAAAGCTCCCGGGAAACTTAAAACACTCGTATGCGTGAGCAACCGCGTGTCGCAGGATTGATCATGCCCCCGCCAACCGAGCAACATGCAGTACTGAAGCGTGCCGTCGCGGCCCTCGAGGCTGCGACCGGACTGCGGGCAACCGTATTGGCCGGCCCTAACGAGAACGGCCGGGACGCGTTGCTCGAACTCTTTGCCAAGGACCGCCCCATCCGTTTCGCGGTCGAGATCAAGGCCGTGGATCGCTTTCAGACGCTGGGCACGATCAAGGCGATGGACGTTCGCGGGGCTCCTCCTACGCTGCTGGTGGCCCCCTACATCACCGCGGCAACCGCGCAGCAATGCCGCGTGCTCGGTCTTCCGTTCATCGACGAGGCCGGCAATGCCTACCTGGAAGCGCCGGGGCTCTTCGTTTACGTCACTGGGAAGCGCCAACCCGACCAGGCGCGACGGGCGCCCGCTTTCCGTGCGCTGACGCCAGCCGGGCTGAAGCTCGTCTTCGCGTTGCTTCACGAGCCGGAAATGGCGGCTGCGCCGTACCGCGACATCGCTGCGGCAACCGGGCTCGCGCTCGGGACAGTGGCCAATGTGATGGCAGACCTCGAGGCGCGCGGCCACCTTGCCCCGGAACACCCCGGTCCCCGCCGCCTGCTCACCCCGGAGCGTCTGCAGGACGAATGGGTCACCCACTATCCGATCAAGTTGCGTCCCAAGCTTCACCCGCGCCGCTTCACCGCTCCCAGACCCGACTGGTGGCGCGACGCCGATCTCGGCCTGCACCGGGCTTACTGGGGCGGCGAGGCAGCAGCTGAAAAACTCACCGGCTACCTGAAGGCTGAGAGAGTCACGCTTTACGTCGAAGGCAAACCGGACCCGCTGATCCTCGCCAACCGGCTGCGCCCCGAGCGCAACGGTGAAATCGAAATCCTGGAAGCGTTCTGGACGACCGGCGAAACCCGCGAGGACATCGCGCCGCTGTTGCTGATCTATGCCGACCTGATGGCCAGCGCCGAGCCGCGGAACATCGAAGCGGCGAAGCTGATTCATGAACGATATTTCGCCGAAACTAACCGTCCGATCTGATCGCCCGGTCGACGCCCTGCTCGTCGGGATTTTGCGGGCGGTCGAAGCGGCCACGCGCGAGTTGTGCATCGACTACTTCGTCGGCGGCGCAACAGCGCGTGATCTGATCCTGACGCACGTCTTCGGCAAGGACACTGGACGCGCCACGCGCGACGTCGATCTGGGCATCGGGATCGACGACTGGGAGCGGCTCGGCTTGCTCAAGGAAGGTCTGGTCCGGGGTGGCGGCTTCATCGAAAATCCGAAGCTCCCCGCCAGGCTGATCTACCGCGCGAAGGAAGACGCTCTTGGCATTCCAGTGGACTTGCTGCCTTTCGGCGGCGTTCAAGGGGCCGACGCAACGATCGCCTGGCCTCCCGACATGGACGTCGTGATGAACGTGGCCGGGTTTCGCGAGGCGAGCTCTTCGGCCCTGTCGGTGGAGGTTTCGGCAGGCCTCCTTGTGCCGGTTGCCTCGCTGCCGTCGCTGGCGGTGCTCAAGCTGCTCGCCTGGCGCGATCGGCACCTGGAAACAGCGAAGGACGCGACGGATTTTCTGCTGATCGCACGGCACTACCATGCCGCAGGGCAAACGGACCGCCTGTACGAGACCGAAACCGCCCTGCTGCAGGCAACCGACTTCGATCCCGAACTGGCGGGGGCGATGCTGCTGGGCAAGGATGCCTCCGAAGTCTGCTTATCTGCGACCGCGAAGATCATCGAGATCATCGAGATCATCCTCACCGACCCGCGACTGCGCCAGCGCCTGAGCGATCAGATCCTAGGGGCGAGGCTTTCATCCGGTGATACTGCCGGCGCCGTGCGGATAGAAGGCCTGCTTGGCGCCTTCCGCAGCGGCTTCAGGTTACAGACTGTAGGTTTGCAGAACGAAACAGAGTAACGAAAATGACCCCCATCACCCCCGTCATCCCCTGCGGCGGCTCCGGCTTGCGGCTGACCTCGTGGACGAGCTCTACAACCAGATCACCGCCGCCGCCTGGCCGGGTCGCGTTTCACGAATTCGCCGAACTGTTGCATGTAACAACGCAACCGCCTATGATGTTGCATGTAACGAAAGTGGAGGATCCCATGGCTAACGTCAACGCCCGTGTACAGAAGCACCGCGAAGCCCTTCGCCGGGCCGGCTTGCGTCCTGTGCAACTCTGGGTTCCAGACACCCGACGCCCCAACTTTGCCGAGGAATGTCGCCGCCAGTCGCGTTTGGTCGCCCAGGCAGAGCGTGGCGAAACCGAATTGCAAGACCTGATGGACATCGCCCTGGTGGATGTCGAAGGCTGGACTGACTAATGCGCGGCGACCTGGTCACCATCGCCATGCAGGGCGACTTTGGCAAACCCCGTCCCGCATTGGTCATCCAGGCCGACCCCTTCGAGGCGCACACCAGTGTCACCGTGTTGCCCGTCACCAGCACGCTGGTTGAAGCGCCGCTCTTGCGCGTCACCGTACTGCCAACTCCACCGAACGGGCTGCAAGAAGCCTCTCAAGTCATGATCGACAAGACGCTGACCGTCAAGAAGGACAAAGTCGGTTCTGCCTTTGGCCGACTCGAACCCGACACCCTCATCGAAGTCGAACGCTGCCTCGCCGTATTCCTCGGTATCGCCAAATAACGCTCGCGCAATTCGTCAACCCCTACCAATGGATGAGGTCGAAGCCCTTGACGGGGCCCAGCGGAGCCTTTCTAATGCGTGTTCAATGGATGAACGCAAGACCTCATTCAAGGGCGCAACCAGGGCTGCGGCCAAACGGCCGGCTGCCGCCGTGGCCGCGCTCGCGCCAGACGCCAGCGCCGTCACCGAGACCCACCTGCAGCTGCTGCGCCTGCTCGAAGACAATCCCGAGCTCTCGCAGCGCGAGCTCGCCCACGAGCTCGGCATCAGCGTTGGCAAGATCAACTACTGCGTGAGCGCGCTGCTGGCAAGGGGCTGGATCAAGGCGCGCAACTTCAAGAACAGTCGCAACAAGCTCGCCTACGCCTACCTGCTCACCCCGAGCGGCATCGAGCAGAAGGCCGCGCTCACGGTGAACTTCCTGCGCCGCAAGCTCGACGAGTACGAGCGCCTGCACCAGGAGATCGCCGAGTTGCGTGCCGAGGTCGGGCCGGCGGCGGGGGCAGTCGACACGGGCGCGGCGGCCGCGCGCAAGGCGACGCCCAAGCGGCGCAGCACCGACATCATCGCGGCGAGCGGGAGGGAGCGATGAACGCACCCTGGTACGCGGTCTTCTGCAAGCCGCGCGGCGAGGTCACCGCCGAAGCGAACCTGCTGCGCCAGGGCTACAGCACCTACCTGCCGCGCGTGCTGAGCGAGCGCCGCAGAGCAGGCAAATGGGTGGCGTGCGCCGAGCCGCTCTTCCCGCGCTACCTGTTCCTCGCGCCGCGCGACGCTGCCCACAGCCTCGCTCCGGTGCGCTCGACGCTCGGCGTGACCGGGCTGGTGCGCTTTGGTCTGAAACCGGCGGTGGTGCCGGCGGCGCTGATCGAGGAATTGCGGGCTTGTGAGGCCGCGGCAAGGGGCGAGCAGGGCGCGAGCGGTGTCGCGGGGCAACAGACCCGGCGCGAATTCTTCGCCCCCGGCGCGGCAGTGAGATTCATGACCGGCCCCTTCGCGGGGCTCGAGGGCATCTTCGGCACGGCGAGCGGCGCGCAGCGCGTGATCGTGCTGCTGGAGCTGCTCGGCAGGACGCAGGACGTCAGCGTCGAGCGCGACTGGATCGTGCCGGCTGCGGCATGAGGTTGGAAAGAAGACAGTAGGCAGCAAGGAAGATCGCGCAGCACCCGCCGGCCAGGCTCCGCAAGGGACCTGGCACGGCGGTAGCGTGCCCGAACACCTACACAGGTCCCGAATTGGAAGGCGATGGCCAGAGTGTCACAATAGTGCTACAGTGCCTCATTTACGAGGGAGGTCAATCATGAGCACCACGACCATTCGCATCGAAGACGAGTTGAAGGCCCGCGTGGCTGCCGCCGCCGAGCATACCGGCAAGACGGCCCACGCCTTCATGCTCGACGCGATTGCCCAGACGGTCGAGCAGGTGGAACTCGACGATGAGTTTCATCGGATCGCGGACAAGCGCTGGGCCAGGATCCTGGCCACCGGGAAGACTGTGCCCTGGGATAAGGCGAAGAACTACCTCGAAGCGCGCGCACGCGGCGAGCGCGTTCGCAAGCCCGCGGCACGCAAATTGGGAAGTTGAAGGATCGATATGGCTCGGATCGAGCTGGCACCAGAGGTCTTCGACGACTTCGAGCGCTTCTTCGAGCACATGGCCGAGTTCGAGATCGGGGATGCCCCGGAACGGATCGGTCAGATCATCGTGGCCGTACAGATACTTGCCGACAACCCTATGATCGGTCGGGCAGTCAGGGGCGGCAAAAGAGAGCTGGTAATCGGGCAGCATTCGCGGGGTTACGTCGCGCTGTATCGTTTCGTGCCTGACATCGACACCGTCTTTGTGCTGGCGATTCGCAATCAGCGGGAATCAGGGTTCAAGGGCAAGACATAGGGATAGGGGATAGGAACGGCAAATGAGAAAGCTCTCCGAAGTAAAACTCGCAATCATCGGCCTGGGCTATGTCGGCCTGCCGCTAGCCGTCGAATTCGGCAAGAAGCGCTCGGTCACGGGCTTTGACGTCAACGTCAAGCGCATCGCCGAGCTGCAAGCCGGTCACGACCACACGCTCGAGACCGACGCCGCCGAGCTCGCCGAGGCGAAGAAGCTATCGTTTACCACCGACGCGGCGAAGTTGAAGAAGTGCAACGTCTTCATCGTCACCGTGCCCACGCCGATCGACGAGCACAAGCGCCCGGACCTCACGCCGCTCATTCGCGCCAGCGAAACCGTGGGCAAGGCCCTGAAGCGCGGCGACGTGGTGATCTACGAGTCAACCGTGTATCCCGGCGCCACCGAGGAAGACTGCGTGCCGGTGCTCGAGAAATTCTCGGGCCTGAAATTCAACGTCGATTTCTACTGCGGCTACAGCCCCGAGCGCATCAATCCCGGCGACAAGGAGCACCGCGTCACGACCATTCGCAAGGTCACCTCGGGCTCGACGCCGGCCGCGGCGGACCTGGTGGACGAACTCTACAACCAGATCATCACCGCCGGCACGCACCGCGCCGAGTCAATCAAGGTGGCCGAGGCCGCCAAGGTGATCGAGAACACCCAGCGGGACCTCAACATCGCGCTCATCAACGAGCTGGCGGTCATCTTCAACCGCATGGGCATCGACACCAAGGCCGTGCTGAAGGCCGCCGGCAGCAAGTGGAATTTCCTGCCCTTCCGGCCCGGGCTGGTGGGCGGACACTGCATCGGGGTCGATCCCTACTACCTCACGCACAAGGCGCAGGCCATCGGTTACCACCCCGAGATCGTCCTCGCCGGCCGGCGCTTGAACGACAGCATGGGCGCCTACGTGGTGACGCAACTCGTGAAGGCCATGACCAAGCGCCGCATCATGGTCGATGGAGCGCGCGTGTTGGTGCTCGGCCTCACCTTCAAGGAGAACTGCCCCGACCTGCGC
>JAGXFG010000010.1 GCA_024637395.1 Burkholderiaceae bacterium
AGCGCGGCTTCGGCGGCCGCCCGACCATGAAAGCGCGCGACGATCTCGGCGCCCAGGGCAACCTTGGCGTCGCGCGGGTTGTTGCCCTCGTCGCAGGCGCGGCGCAATGACACGATCTCGTTCATCGGCCGGAACGAGAGCAGTTCGTAATAGCGCCACATCAGCTCGTCGGAGATCGACATCAGCTTGCCGAACATCTCGGCGGGCGCCTCACTGATCCCGACGTAGTTTCCCTTGGACTTGGACATCTTCTCGACGCCGTCCAGCCCCTCGAGCAGCGGCATCGTCAGGATGCACTGCGGTTCCTGGCCATACTCGCGCTGCAGTTCCCGGCCGACCAGCAGGTTGAACTTCTGGTCGGTGCCGCCCAGCTCGATGTCGGCATGCAACGCCACCGAGTCATAGCCCTGCATCAGCGGATAGAGGAACTCGTGCACCGAGATCGGAATCCCGCCCTTGAAACGCTTGGAGAAATCATCGCGTTCCATCATCCGCGCCACCGTGTAGCGCGCCGCCAGTTCGATCATGCCGCGCGCGCCCAACGGATCGCTCCATTCCGAGTTGTAGCGGATCTCGGTGCGCTCGCGATCGAGCACCATCGCCGCCTGCTCGAAGTAGGTCGTGGCGTTTTCCGAGATCTGCTCCCTGGTCAGGGCCGGACGGGTGTTGTTGCGCCCGGACGGGTCGCCGATCATGGCCGTGAAATCGCCGATCAGGAAGATGACCGTGTGCCCGAGGTCCTGGAGCTGACGCATCTTGTTCAGCACCACGGTGTGCCCGATGTGCAGGTCGGGGGCGGTCGGATCGAGCCCCAGCTTGATCCGCAGCGGTTCGCCGGTAGCCTCGCTGCGGATCAGCTTGCGCAGCCACTCCTCCTCCACGAGGAGTTCGTCGCAGCCGCGGCGGGTCACGTCCATGGCCGCCAGGACCTCGGCGCTGATCACCTCGGCGCCGGCTTCGTTCGTCCCTCTGGAATCACCATTCATCCCTAAAACCCTTTTCAACCGACCCTGGGTGCGGCGTATAATCCGGCAAATTTGCCGAATTCCTGGTCGCGCTTTGCGCCCGGCCGGGGCGACGCACCACCAGAATTCTAGCGGAGAGTCCCTGCCTCTTCGCTGCAGTGGCAGGACATCTATGAACAAATACTTCGCGCTACGCCCTGTTTCGCTCGCCGTTGCGGCGATTTTTGCACTCGGTGCGGCAATGACGGCATTCGGCGTCGCGCCCTTGCCGCAAGCCCAGTTGCCGGCGGCACAGACGGTCCGCGAGGCGATCGAGTTCAGCTACGAGGTGTCTGCTCCCGTCGAGCGCGTGATCCAGAGTGATCGGGTGCGGCGCGGCGACACCGTCTCCTCGCTGGCTGACCGGCTCGGCGCGACCGATCCCGAGTTCACCCGTTTCGTCGCCACCGACCCGGTTGCCCGCAAGCTGTTGCGCTTCCAGACCGGCCGAATCGTCCAGGCCGAGATCGATTTGATAGGACGGGTGCAGCGCTTTCACTACCCGCTGGGCGCAAGTGATTCCGAATCCAATGACTCCAGCACCCTGCGGCTGACCGTGCGCCGCAATGCCGCCGGCGCCTTCGAGGCGTTGGAGGAGCAGGTTGCGCTCACCCGCAATGTGAAGGTGCGCAGCGTCGAGATCACTTCGTCGCTGTTTGCCGCCACCGATGACGCCGGCATTCCGGATTCCATTGCCAGCCAGGTAGCCGACATTCTTGGTGGCGAGATCGACTTCCAGCGCGACCTGCGGGTAGGGGATCGCCTGAGCATCGTATACGAAACGCTGCAGGAGGCCGACAGTCTCGAGGCTCCCTCGGCCGGACGGGTGCTGGCGGTCGAGATGAGCAATAACGGCCATTTCTACGATGCCTTCCGCTTCGTGCGCGGCGCCGACGACACCGGCTCCTATTATTCTTCCGACGGCAAGAGCCTGAAGAAGAGTTTCCTGCGTTACCCGATCGAGTTCGCGCGCATCAGTTCCGGCTTCTCCAGTGCCCGAGCGCATCCGTTGTTCGGCACCAAGCGGCCACACCGCGGGGTTGATTTCGCGTCCGCGAAGGGCACCAGGGTGCGGGTCACGGGCGACGGTACCGTGGACTTCGCCGGCGTAATCCGTGGTTACGGCAATGTCATCAAGGTCCGGCACCCGAACAATTTCACGACCGTCTACGCCCACCTCAACGGCTTCGTCCGCAGCCTGCATCGCGGCACCAGGGTGAACCAGGGCGACGTCATCGGGTTCGTCGGCCAGACCGGTTGGGCGACCGGGCCGCACCTGCATTACGAGTTTCAGGTCAACGGCATCCAGAGCAATCCGCTCAAGATTGCGCTGCCCTCGGCACGACCATTGGACGCTGGCGCATTGGCGCAGTTCAAATCGCTCACGGCCGGCTACAAGACCGAACTCGCCCGGACCGAAATCGCCAAGGTCGCAAGCTTCGAGTAGCGTGCCTTGGCGCGCGTCTTCATCGGCTTGATGTCGGGTACCAGCGTCGACGCAGTCGACGCGGTGGCCCTGGAACTGCCACCGGCGCCGACGGCAACGACGGCAGCCCGGTCAGGAACAGCCGGAATCACCCGCGCCTGGTGCAGCCTGCCGATCCCCGCCAGGCTGCGGGCGGAACTTCGCGCCCTCACCCGTCCCGGCGATGACGAACTCGAGCGCGCCGCCCGCGCAGCGCGCGAACTCACCGAAATCTATGCCAGCGCGGTTGGCGAAGTACTGGCCCAGGGGCCATTCGCTGCCCCGGTAGCGGGCATCGGCGCCCACGGGCAGACGGTGCGGCACCGCCCCGAACAAGGGTTCACCATCCAGCTGATCAACGCCGCGCTGCTCGCCGAGCGTTGCGGCCTGCCGGTAGTCACCGACTTTCGCAGCGGCGACATTGCCGCCGGCGGCCAGGGTGCCCCGTTGGTGCCGGCGTTCCATCGTGAACTGTTCGGCAAAGCCGGCCGGCACTGCGCAGTGCTCAACCTCGGCGGCATCGGCAACCTGACCTTCATCCGGGCCGACGGCACGCTCGCGGCGGGTTTCGACACCGGCCCCGGCAACACCCTCCTGGACCAGTGGTTTCAGCGCCACCATGGCGCGCCGTTCGACGACGGCGGCCGCTGGGGACAGTCCGGAGCGGTCCTGCCGGCGCTGTTGCAGGCCTGCCTGCGTGACCCCTACTTCGCCCGAGCCGCGCCCAAGAGCACCGGCACCGAGACCTTTCACGGCGGCTGGCTGGAGCAACGCATCGCCGAATCGGCCAGTTCCGGGGCTGCCCCGGTCGACGTCCAGGCGACCTTGCTCGAACTCACCACGACCACCATTGCCGCCGCGCTCGCCGCCCATGGCGGAGCCGACGAGGTACTGGTCTGCGGCGGCGGCGTTAGAAACCAGGCGCTGCTCGAGCGGCTGCGCGAAATGTGTGCACCGACTCCGGTGCTCAGTACCGCGCAGCGGGGAATCGACCCGCAAGCCGTCGAGGCGGCGGCCTTTGCCTGGCTGGCCGCGCGGCGCATCGACGCCCGGCCGGTCGATCTCGAAGGCGTTACGGGCGCGCAGGGCGCGCGGGTGCTCGGCGGCCTCTACCTGCCAACCGCGGTTTGACGGCGTCGCTGGGGCTGCTCCGCCGCGCTCGCAGGAGAGCAACCGCAATCACATGTTGATCGAATGGGAATAGGGGCGCGGTACAATACAACCCTACGGAGGAACCTATCAATGCAAGCAGCCACCCAGACTCAGGAAACCGGCACGCAGCTTCCAGAGCTGCTGGTCTTCACCGATAACGCGGCCCGCAAGGTCAAGCAGTTGATCGAGGAGGAAGGTAACCCCGATCTCAAGTTGCGCGTGTTTGTGCAGGGCGGAGGGTGTTCGGGCTTCCAGTACGGCTTCACGTTCGAGGAAGAGACGGGCGACGACGATACCGTAATGAGCCGGCACGGGGTAACGCTGCTCATCGACGCGATGAGCTATCAATACCTGGTCGGTGCCGAGATCGACTACAAGGAAGATCTCGAGGGCGCCCAGTTCGTCATCAAGAACCCGAACGCGACCACCACCTGCGGCTGCGGCTCGTCCTTTTCGGGCTGATCAAGCCCCGGACCCGGCAACGGGTCGGCCGAATTATCCTTGGCTGACGGCCAGACTCAGCGCTGGCCGGTCCCCTTCCAGGTGTACCAGAGCGCCTTCGACCACTGCGCCGGGGTGAATTTCCATCGACCGGTAGCGAACCTCGCCGGTAATCCTCGCTCCAGGCAGCAACTCCAGCATATCGTCGGCCTGCACCGGCCCCTCGATGGTGCCGCTCACCACCAGATGCGCCGCCCGCACCGGGCCCTCGATCCGGGCGCTCTCGGATAGCACCAGCATTGCGCTGGGGTCATCCTCGGCCACCACGCTGCCCGCGACATGACCGTCGATGCGCAATCCGCCCCTGAAGCGCAGGTTGCCGTCGACCGAGGCGCCAGCACCGATCAGGCTGTCGATGGTCGGGGCACTCTTCTTCTTGGCAAACATCATTTTCGTCTCCTCATAAGACCCTCCAGCTTCTAGGGCGCAAAATTCTGCTGGGCCCGGACCGCCTTGCCCTCGAGCAAACGCATCTGGACGCTGCGCAGGACAGCTCCCGTGGGCACCTCGAAGCGCCCGTCAATGCGTTGGTAGTGGGTGAAGGATACCTTTATGGCAGCCCCGGGGTCCACGTCGCTGGCAGGAATCGGGATCGTGATCGCCTTGCCGGCCAGGGTCGCATGAACCGTCAGGGCCAGCGTGCCGCTGAATTCGCCCTTGCTGGTGGTCCCTCGCGTGAGCAGTGCCTGGTAGCGGAACTGGTTGGGCGCGCCGTTGCTGTCCACCCGCAAGCGCTGGATCGCCACCGGCTGGTCGCGCCCCGACGCCGGCAGCAGGCTCTCGAGATAGGTCAGGTCGGCACGCAGGCGCGCATTCTCGGCGGCGGTATTCTTGGCTTCCTCGGCCAGCTGTTGGGCAGCGGTGCGCTCGACGGTAAGCCTGGCGTCGGCGGCATTGGCGATCGCCGAGACCCGCTCATACTCGCTGCGCATGGTGGCGCTATCGGCGCGCAGGGCCGCGATCTCGCGTTCGAGTTCGGTGTTGCGACTGGCCACGTCGCCGGCGCTCAGCTGCCAGATCGTGATCGCCAGCGCCGCACCGATAGCGGCCACCAGCAGCACAAAGCCGACCCTCAGCCATAGCGAGACGTGCCGCCGCACCGTCACCCGCCGCGAGCCCGGAGCGCCGGGCCGGTAGCGCCGCCTCAGCGCGTCGAACACGACCGGCTCAGGGCAGCACGGGGATGTGCGCGAGCCCTGAGCGCTCGTCGACCCCGAACATCAGGTTCATCACCTGGACCGCCTGCCCGGACGCACCCTTGACGAGGTTGTCCTCGACCACCAGCACCATCAGCAGCTTGCTCGCCGGCGGGCGGTGCACCGCGATGCGCAGCATGTTCGAGGCCCGCACCGAGCGGGTCTCGGGCGTCGAACCAGCGGGCATCACGTCGACGAAGGGCTCGTTGGCGTAGCGCGCCTCGTAGAGCGCCTGGAAGTCGGTCGCCAGTCCGCTCGGCGTCAGCCGCGCGTAGATGGTTGCGTGAATGCCGCGGATCATCGGGACCAAGTGCGGCACGAAGGTGATCCCGACCGGGCCGCCGCCGAGCGCGTTCAGCCCCTGGGTGATTTCCGGCCAGTGACGATGACCGGCGACCCCGTAGGCCTTGAAGCTGTCACCCGTCTCGGCCAGCAGCGCCGATACCTCGGCCTTGCGCCCGGCACCAGAGACCCCCGACTTGCAGTCGGCAATCAGGCCGTCGCGTTCAATCAGTTCGCCCGCGGCGGCCTCGACCACGGGTGCCAGCCCGAGCTGAACCGCGGTCGGATAGCAGCCAGGCAGGCCGATCACCCGCGCACTGCGAATCGCCTCGCGGTTGACTTCAGGAAGCCCGTAGACCGCTTCGGCGAGGACCTCGGGACAGGCATGGGGAATCTTGTACCAGCGCTCGAATTCGGCCGTGTCGCGTAGCCGGAAATCGGCCGCCAGGTCGATGATGCGCACACCCTTGGCCAGCAGTTCGCGCGCCTGGGCCATCGCGACGCCGTGGGGCGTGGCAAAGAAGACCACGTCGCAATCGCCGAGCGCGGCACTGGCCGGGTCGCTGAAGGCCAGGTCGACGTGTCCGCGCAGCGACGGAAACAAATCCGCCACCGGCATCCCGGTTTCCTTGCGCGAGGTGATCACGCTCAGCTGCGCCTGCGGGTGTTGTGCCAACAGCCGCAACAGTTCGACGCCGGTGTAGCCGGTGCCCCCAACGATGCCAACCTTGATCATCTCACCCCCCCTGAAAAAATAAGGGCCGCCCGGCTTGCGCTCGGCGGCCCCACCGTTTGGTGTCCGGGTATGCGAATCGACGCGCGCCCCGTCCCGGTCTCCTAGCGCTTCGAGAACTGCTTGGCCCGACGCGCCTTGCGCAGACCGACTTTCTTGCGTTCGACCTCGCGGGCGTCGCGAGTCACCAGTCCGGCCTTCGACAGCACGGGCTTGAGGGTCTCGTCGTAATCGATCAGGGCGCGGGTGATGCCATGGCGCACTGCGCCGGCCTGGCCGGTCTCGCCGCCGCCGCGGACGTTGACCATAACGTCGAAGCTCGACACGTTGTCGGTGAGTTCGAGCGGCTGGCGAATCACCATCCGGCCGGTCTCACGCGAGAAGTAATCGTCGATCGGGCGGCCGTTGACGACAATCTTGCCAGTGCCACGCTTCATGAACACGCGCGCCACCGAAGTCTTGCGGCGGCCCGTGCCGTAGTTGTAATCACCGATCATTTGTTCAGATCTCCAGGGCCTTGGGCTGTTGTGCGGTATGCGGATGGGACGCTTCGGCGTACACCTTCAGCTTCTTGATCATCGCGTAGCCGAGCGGGCCCTTGGGCAGCATGCCCTTGACGGCCTTCTCGAGTGCGCGGCCGGGGAAGCGCGACTGCATCTTCTTGAAGTTGGTCTCGCGGATACCGCCCGGATAGCCGGTATGGCGGTAGTAGGTGCGCCCTTCCGCCTTGTCCCCGGTGACCCTGAGCTGCCCGGCGTTGATCACGACGATAAAGTCGCCCGTGTCGACGTGGGGCGTGAATTCTGGTTTGTGCTTGCCACGCAGGCGATGCGCGATGTTCGCAGCCAGCCGGCCGAGAACCTTATCAGCAGCGTCGACTACGTACCAGTCGCGCTGAACCTCGTGCGCCTTGGCGGAGAATGTTTTCATGACGTTTCCGGTGCTTGTTTTATGCTAATCGCAGTGAGCCTTACATTCTAACGCCCCGAGCAACATGCAGTCAAAGCAAAAAAAAGCCCGAACATCGCTGTTCGGGCTGAATCCACCAATGGAGGAGGTGGAGGAGACAGAGGTGGGCCGCAACAAACACGACCAATGAAGAAAATTTAACAGATTCTCTTGTGCGTCGCAAGCATGTCGTTCTGAAGACATTTGGTGACACGTTGATGGTGCGGCGCCGTAAACCTCGGTTGACAACCACAAGTTTTTGTTTTCATTGTATAAAGGGGTCCAGCAAGGCTTTCTTAGAGGTCTCCGATTAATATTTCGACAGGCCAATTCGTGTCTGTAAGCGCCAGTTGCACAAATGAGACAAAGATCTTTTTGGCGCGCCGCACAACGCAATTTTCTGCGCAACACCGGGCGCGCAAGGGCACTGCCGGCTGGCGTTGCCGACGCCGCATCTGCCAGAATCCGGGGGGCGGACGACCAACCAACCACGTCAGGAAAAGTCATGGAATGCACGATCCACTGGGCTGGCCCGGGTGAGATGAGCTTTGTTGCTCAAACCGGCAGCGGCCACTCGGTAGTAATGGACGGGGCCGTCGAAGGCGGCGGACGCAACCTCGCGCCCCGGCCGATGGAAATGATGCTAGTCGGCGCCGGTGGTTGCACCGCCTACGACGTGGTGCTGATCCTGCGCAAGGGGCGCCACGACGTGCGCGGCTGTGAGGTGCGGCTCGAGGCGCAGCGCGCTGACGCCGAGCCCAGGGTGTTCACCGCGATCCACTTTCACTTCACGGTGCGCGGTCGGGGCTTGAAGCCCGCCGCGGTCGAACGCGCCATCAAGCTCTCGCACGACAAGTATTGCTCGGCCACGATCATGCTCGCCAAGACCGCGGCGATCACCCACGATTACGAGATCGTGGAGGACTAGCGGCGCCTTCCGTGCGACGTCCCGGGCTGGCCAGCCTAGATGTAGTGCGCCGCCCCGGTCATCAGCTTGGCCGCGGCCCGCATCAGCATGCCCACCGGCAGCGGCAGTTGGCTGGCGCCGAGCTGCATCGCCTCCGTGGCGTGGCGCGCTTCGTCAGCCTTCATTTGCGCCACGATCGCCCGTGAGCGGGCGTCGCGCTCCGGCAGGCGCTCGAGATGGCCCTCCAGATGACGCTCGACCTGGTCTTCGGTCTCGGCCACGAAACCGAGGCTAACCTGGTCGCCAAGCTGTCCGGCCACGACCCCGATGGCGAATGCACCCGCATACCAGAGCGGATTGAGCAGCGAAGGCCGGGCGCCGAGCTCGTCGAGGCGCGTCCTGGTCCAGGCGAGATGGTCGGCCTCTTCGTCGGCCGCGTGCAACAGATGGGAACGCACTTCGGGGTTACGGGCCACCGCGGCCTGCCCCTCGTAGAGTGCCTGGGCGCAGATCTCGCCGACGTGATTGACCCTCATCAGCGCCCCCGAGAGCCTCGTCTCCCCTGGGTCAAGCGGCTGCTCCGGCTCGCTGACACCCTGCGCCGGGTTCGGTCGCACCGGGGGATGCGCCGAACTGAGCACCGCCAACGAGCGCCCGAAGGCTGCGATCAACTGGTCCCTGCGGGACAGCCCACCAACCGAGTTAAGCATTGCTGCACTTCCCTCTCAAAATGGCACCATGACCGGCACGGCTAAGGCCCGCACCGCTGGCGCGCTCTGTTGCACACAAACGACAGGATAACCGGGAAATGGTCACAGTCCATGTCGTTTTCTTTGACCGCCCGGGCTTTTCCGCGACAATGGGGCTGACTTCCGACCGAGATGCAAAACCATTGTGCTCGGAAGGCGCGACGGCTAAGAAGAGCTGTCGGAAATTTGTCGACAACCCTAGGAGATTTACTCATGAAGAAAACCCTACTCGCAGTGGCCGTCGCGGCTGCTCTGCCCGCTGCTGCGTTTGCTCAGGTAACGCTGTATGGCGTGGCCGATATCGCCGTCGTCAAGGCCACTGGCTCGGACGCAGAAATGCAAGCCAGCGGCGCCGGCAACAACGGCAACAGCCGTCTGGGCGTCAAAGGCACCGAAGATCTGGGTGGCGGCCTGAAAGTCTCGTTCAACTATGAAATGAAAATGAACGCGGAGACGGGCAACACTCAAGACTGCGTGAGCAAGGTTGACCCGATCACCGGTGCTGTTGCGACTTCTTGCCAGACCTTCGAACGCGCTGCCTGGCTGCAACTCGAGGGCGGCTTCGGTTCGCTGCGTATGGGCCGTTCGCTGTCCCCGTCGTTCTATGCGGTTGCTGCCTGGGAACTGACCGGCACCGCCAACTATAGCGTCGTGTACAACACCTTCGGCGCGGCCGGCGGCTCGACCCGTAACAGCAGCGAATTTGCCTACACCACGCCCAACTTCAGCGGCTTCAGCGCCACGCTGGGTTACATCATGGACGGCGACACCAACGGCAACAACAAATTCGACGCCAACCTGATCTACGCCAATGGCCCGATGGTTGTCTCCTTGGGCTACAACAGGCAAGACAGCGACGTTGAATCCGGCTGGGTCCTCGGCGGCAAGTACGACTTCGGCATGGTTGCTGTTGCGGCCAGCGTCGTCGACCAAGGTGAAAATGACGGTGGCGTCAAGGGCTTCTCGCTCGGCGCCGGCGCCAAGCTTGGCCCGGTCAGCCTGGTTGTCGACGTCGCCCGTGTAACCACGGACGGCTACAAGTCGACCAACTACCTGCTCGAAGGCAAGTATCCCTTGTCCAAGCGCACGTTCGTATACGGTGCGGTGCGCCGTATGGACCTGGCCGACGTGACCACCACCAGCTTTGGTATCCGTCACAACTTCTGATGACCGGCTGACGCAAGTCAGCAGTCAAACCGAAGTAAAAAGCCCCGCTG
>JAGXFG010000076.1 GCA_024637395.1 Burkholderiaceae bacterium
ACCCAGCGCTATCCGGTGTTGGGGATGGCCGGCGACCCGGCCGCCGCCTTGCAGCGCTCGGTGGTGGTCCCGGAATCCACCGGGTTCTTCGTGCTGCGCTACGACGTCCCCCAGCAGCTGGTCGCAAAGTACCAACCGCATTTCGCGCTCGTGCTGGATTCTTTCGCCCCGAACGCGAACAGTGCGCCCGCCGCGGACCCAATCCCGGCGGCCGAGTACGCGGTCTACGCGGCCTTCTTCCGCGCCCAGGCGCCCAGGCTGCCTAATGGGCCCCAGTTCTTTGAGGCCGTACCACGCGAACGGACGCTGGTCTCCGAGACGCTCACTCTGGGCAAACACGCTGCTCAGCCGGACTGGCCGGGCAGCGACCTGAGGGGCGTAAGTGCGGACCTGACCGCCGACTATCGCGCCAAGAACGCTAAAGAGTGGCGGCTCACGGACCGGATCGATGTCCCGGATATGGGGGTGCTCTCGCGCAGCGAGCTCGACGCCCGGCTCGAAGCTGCCGGCGTTCGTGGCCTCGGCGTCCCGCGCAGAACATCCATTGATTTCCCGGGCAGCTTCGTCGCCCTGTCGCGGGTGGCGTTCAACCGTGCCGGCGACACAGCACTCTTCAAGGCAGCCCAAACCAATCCCGGGACCACGCATTTCAGCTACCTCGTGCTGATGCGCAAGCAGGCCGGGGCCTGGGTCTTCGCCGGCGTGGCCGGTCAGGAATTCATGATCCGCTAAGCGCGGGGGCACGCGACCCGGTGAGCGGGCAAGCCGCCCACCAGTTACACCGGTGGCGGCAGCGACAGCAGCTGGCGCGCCTCGGCGACGCTCGCCGGGTGACGGCCGTAGTTGGGGCACAGCGCCACCACCTGCTCGACCAGCGCGGCATTGGACGGCGCCAACTGGTCTTTGTTCAGACGGATGTTGTCCTCGAACCCGGTGCGACAGTGGCCGCCGAGTTCGAGCGACCAGTGCGCCAGCTTCAGTTGCCCCGAAGCGATTCCGGCTCCTGTCCAGGTCGCGTCCGGCGCCAGCCGTTGCAGGGTCCGGATGTAGAACTCGAAGGACTCGCGATCGACCGGCATCGCGTTCTTCACCCCCATAACGAACTGCACGTGCAATGGCCCCCTGATGCGGCCGTCCTGCGCCATCTTCGCCGCCTGGAAAATCATCGACAGGTCAAAGGCCTCAGCCTCGGGCTTGACGTCGTACTTGATCATTTCGGCCGCAAGCCAGTCGACCAGATCAGGAGAGTTCTCATAGACGCGGGTCGGGAAGTTGCACGAGCCGGTCGCGAGCGACGCCATATCGGGGCGCAATGACAGCATGGCGCCACGCTCATGGCCGGTGCCGGAGCGGCCACCGGTCGAGAACTGGATGATGATTCCCGGACAGTGCTGGCGCAGCCCCTCCTGCACCCGCGCAAAGCGTCCCGGATCCGAGCTGGTCGTTCCGTCTTCGTTGCGCACGTGCAGATGAACCAGCGTCGCGCCCGCCTCGAAGGCCTGCTGGGTGGATTCCACCTGCTCGGCCGCGGTGATCGGCACCGCTTGATTGTCCTTTTTGGACGGTACCGAACCGGTGATGGCAACGCTGATGATGCAGGGTGTGGTCATGGCTGGCTCCTCAGGGTAAGGCGATGCTCGAGCTGCCGCCCCGCCTCGCCGTCAGTCGCTTTCCGTGCTCTTGTATACCACAGGCGCGTGGGCATAGAGCCGGCCGTCCGGTCCTTCGCTGCGGCCCTCGGCAGGGGCCAGCCGCCGGGCATTGCGGCCAGCCGATTGTAGTGGCGCAGTTGCGGTGCCCCTGGGAGATCGCCCGGTCATCGCGCCGACCGGTGCCGGTGAAA
The DNA here is from genome assembly GCA_024637395.1 of Burkholderiaceae bacterium. Classification (GTDB taxonomy): domain Bacteria; phylum Pseudomonadota; class Gammaproteobacteria; order Burkholderiales; family Burkholderiaceae_E; genus JAGXFR01. The sequence goes on from JAGXFG010000076.1 coordinate 1,844, forward strand.
TCACCCCCGGAGCCGCGCCGCTGGCCACCAATTCGCGCCTGGACCCAAGCACGGAAACCCACAACGATTTAGGATTATCGTTTTGGCCGCTACTGGCGGCCGGAGCGGCTGCACCTGACGGCAGCCCAATCACTGCGGAGAATCAAAATGCCAGCCCTGCTTCCGAACGTCGATCCCGATGGCCTGCTCGAATACTCGGTGGTCTACACCGACCGCTCGCTGAACCACATGTCGCAGCGTTTCCAGGGGGTGATGAAGGACATCTCCAGCATGCTCAAGGAGGTCTACCACGCCCGCTCGGCGATCGTGGTTCCGGGCAGCGGTACCTTCGGCATGGAAGCGATTGCCCGCCAGTTCGCGACCGACAAAAAGGTGCTGGTGATCCGCAACGGCTTTTTCAGCTTCCGCTGGACCCAGATCTTCGAGATGGGCCAGATCCCGGCGCAGTCGACCGTCATCAAGGCGCGTCGCATCGGCGAAGGGTCGCAAGCCCCGTTCGCTCCGCCGCCGCTCGCCGAAGTCGTGGCGGCGATCAGCGCCCAGCGTCCCGACCTGGTCTTTGTCCCCCATGTCGACACTTCGTCGGGGATGCTCCTGCCCCACGCCTACCTGCGCGCCGTCGCCGACGCCGTGCACGCGGTTGGCGGAATGCTGGTCATCGACTGCGTGGCATCGGGCGCGATCTGGATCGACATGGCCGAGGTCGGCGTCGATGTGCTGGTTACGGCGCCGCAAAAGGGTTGGAGCGGGTCACCTGGTTGCGGCCTGGTGATGCTGAGCGAACTGGCCCGCGAGCGGATCGACTCGACCACCAGCACCAGCTTCGCCTGCGACCTGAAGAAGTGGCTGCAGATCATGGAAACCTACGAGGGTGGCGGCCACGCTTACCACGCCACGCCGCCGACCGACGCGCTGACCAGCCTGCGCGACGTGATGCAGGAAGCCCGCGCCGTCGGCTTTGACAAGCTGCGCGCGGCGCAGCAGGAACTCGGCGACCGGGTGCGCAAGACGCTCGTGGCGCACGGCTTTCCCAGCGTCGCCGCGGACGGATTCCAGGCCCCCGGGGTAGTCGTCAGCTACACCACCGACCCGGACATCCAGTCGGGCAAGAAGTTCGTCAATCTCGGACTTCAGATCGCCGCCGGCGTGCCGCTGCAATGCGATGAGCCGGCCGACTACCGCGCGTTCCGGATCGGCCTGTTCGGGCTGGACAAGCTGCTCAACGTCGACCGCACCGTAGCCACTCTCGAGAGCGCGCTGGATCGCCTGAAATGACCCAGGAGGCCCAGCCCGATGGGCGCGTGTCACGCCCGTCGCCCTCGCCATTGATAGTTCGCGTCGTCCTGGTGGTAATCGCGGCGTTGCTGATCGCGGCGCATTTCCTGCGCGCTGGCAACACCGCGCTGCTCGCGCTGTCCCTGGCCGCGCCCCTGCTGCTGCTGTGGCGGCGGCGCTGGAGCCTGATCGCGCTGCAACTGCTCGCGTACCTGGCGGCATGGCGCTGGATCGGCACCGCGATCGAGCTGATTGCGCTGCGCGAACAACTGGGCCGACCCTGGACAGCGGCGGCCATCATCCTCGGGGCGGTGGCGCTGTTCACGGTGCTTGGCGGCCTGCTGCTCAACAGCCGCTCGATGCGCGAGCGCTACCCCGGCTAGGGGCGGCGCCGGACCCAGGGGCGCAAGACCCGGTAAATCAGGATGATTCCGGTGGCGTGGAACCGCCGGCCTTGCGCCGGCGCTTCTCGGGCAGTCGCGGCACCGGCCGGCGTTCGGCCAGCAGGTGCCTGACGGCCAGGATCGGGTGGCTGGCCAACATGCGGGGGCCGGCCCAGCGCATCACCACTCGCACCTGCTCGCGCATGCTGGCGCTGTAGCAGTGCACGACACACTTCGCGCACGCCGGCTTGGCGTCGCCGAACACGCAGCGTTCGAGCCGGCGGCGCGCATACACGAGCAGCTCGGCACATTGCGCGCAGAGCTGCTCGCTGCCAAGTTGCTGATCAGGGTGGTGATGGCGGCAATACATGCCCACCATCACCGCGATCGTCCTGACCTCGGTCTTGCGTCTTACGAAGCGCCGGTCGGTAACGAATTCGACCGTTTGCTGCGACGATGACGGGGGCCGCGCTGCACTATCGCTCAGGACAATCTCTCCAAGTTCTCACCTTTCATTGCCGGCGCGCGCTTAAGGATATTCTTTAGGATCGATTCCGGCTGGATCGTAGTTGCTGCCGGGCCTCTGCCCGCCCCTGCGGGTGTTATTGCGGCCGTCCGGCCGGGCGTCGCGGCGATCGTCCCTGCGGCCGTCCGGCCGGGCGTCGCCGCGCCGTTCCTCCCTGCGCTCGATGCGCCGCTGGACCGGAGCACGACGTTCCCAGCGCACCGGTGGCTCGACCCGCCGATGCGGTCCGGGCTTGACAATGACGGTGGGGCCGGACCTGATGACGGCGCCGTTACGCCTTGCCGACGGTCGTTGCTGGTAGTAGGGGCGGTCCGGCCTGATCCGCACGTGGCGTTCGCGCCAGTCGGGCACGCCGAAGAAGAATCCGCTCGAGAGGCTGATCGCCGGGCCCCAGCTGAACATCACGCTCACGCCCGGGCGCGGCGCGCGGTACTGGACATAACCCGGCCACGGCGCCCACGATACCGGCGGATAGGCTCTCCACCCCCAAGTGCCGTAGACCACGAGCGGGTCGTAGTACGGCACGTAGACCACCTGTGGGTTGGCCGGCTCGATGATGATCAGCCCGCCATCGTAGATCACGCGCTGGCGCTCATCGCTGTAGAGCGAGCCCGCCGCATGCGCCCGCTGGCGCAAGCGCTGGACAGTGTCCATGACATCCGCTTCCTGCGCCAGGAAGGCATCGCCCAGATCCCTCATCCAGTCGATTTTCCGGTCCATCTGCTCGAGGATATTGGGAAGCGCGACCAGCGACTTGACGCTCTCGTCCCAGTCACGATCGGAAACCTCCCAAACCGCGTCGTCGCCCCGCAAACGGGGGTTTTCACGCGACCAGCGCGCCGCCTCGACCACCTCGATAGGATAGGTCGCGGCCATCAGGATCTGCGACAGCAACGAATCGGGGTAGAGGGCGATCGGCGCCAGCAACTGTTCCATTTCGGGATCATTGAAGGGGCGAGGTGCGGCGACGCTGACGCCCAACTGGGCGAAACTCAACACCGCCACTGCGACAAGGGCAAAAACTTTGTTGAAAATACGTCTGTGTATGGCATACATGGTTTGATCCTCCTGCCTCATTAACGCGCGATTGCGCATCGTCGGCTATGCAACTTCGGTATCAATTGCTACAGAATGTGACGGCGCCGCACCCGCACTGACCTCCCGCTGCACCGGACGCCAGCGCCGCAGCAGCAACGCATTGCTGACTACGCTGACACTCGACATCGCCATCGCGGCGCCAGCGACCACGGGATTGAGCAAGCCGGCGGCCGCGAGCGGAATCCCGATGACGTTGTAGATGAAAGCCCAGAACAGATTCTGGCGAATCTTGCGGTAGGTCTGGCGCGAAATCGAGATCGCGTCGGCCACCAGCGCGGGATCGCCGCGCATCAGCGTAATTCCGGCCGTGTGCATCGCCACGTCGGTGCCGGTAGACATCGCGATGCCCACGTCTGCTGCCGCCAGCGCCGGCGCGTCATTGATGCCGTCGCCAACCATCGCCACTACCTTGCCGCCAGCGCCCAGCGCCGCGATCGCCGCGGCCTTCATTTCGGGCAGCACCCGGGCCCGGACTTCGTCGATCCCCAGCGCCGCGCCGACCCGCCGCGCGGCCCCCGCATTGTCACCGGTCAGCAACACGGTGCGCACACCCATCGCGCGGAGCGCACTCACGCCCTGCGCAGCAGTCGGCTTCAATTCATCGCCGAAAGCCAGCAATCCCACCGCCATCGGCTGGTCGCCAGCCACCCCAATGAACGACACTGTCCGGCCGTCCGCCTCGAGAGCTGCAATCCGGTCCGAGAATGCTCCCACGTCGATGCCGCTTTCCTTCATCAGCGCTTGGTTGCCGATCACCATAGTTTCGCCCGCCACCACCCCGACCACGCCCCTTCCCGCAACTGCCTGGACAGAGCGCGCCTGCAGCGGGGTCAACTGGTGCTGGGTGGCGTATTCGGTGACCGCCCTTGCCAGTGGGTGTTCGCTGCCACCCTGAATCCCGGCGATTGCCGCGATCAGGCGGTCGCTGTCGGCACCCGGCACGGCCTCGACCGCCACCAGCAGCGGCCGCCCGACCGTCAGGGTGCCGGTCTTGTCGAAGGCCACGACCCCTATCCGGTGGGCCAGTTCGAGCGCCTCGGCGTCCTTGATCAGGATGCCGTGGCGCGCCGCGACCCCGGTTCCGGCCATGATCGCCGTCGGTGTCGCCAGGCCCAGCGCACAGGGGCAGGCAATCACCAGCACCGCAACCGCGTTGAGCGTGGCGACGGTCCAATCGCCTTGTCCCAGCCCCCAACCGAGCAGCGTCGCCAGTGCCGCCAGCAGCACCACCGGCACGAACACCGCGCTCACCCGGTCGACCAGGCGCTGGATCGGAGCCTTCTTTGCCTGGGCGTCCTCGACCATCCTGATGATGCGCGACAGCACGGTTTCGGAACCGACCGCGCCGACCTCGACCTCGATCCGCCCCTCGCCGTTGACTGCGCCGCCGGTTACCGGATCGCCCGGCCTCTTGGACACGGGATCGCTTTCGCCGGTCAGCAGCGATTCGTCGACGTGGGTCGCGCCATCCCTGATTTCCCCATCGGTCGGAATCCGTTCACCGGGCCTGACCACCAGGATGTCGCCCAGCCTGACGCGTGCCAGGGCCACGGTCTGCTCCACCCCCTGGCGCAGCACCGTCGCCACCTCCGGGCGCAACGCCTGCAGGGCCCGAATCGCGGCGACCGTCTTGTGCTTGGCCCGCACTTCGAGCCACTTGCCGAGCATCACCAGGGTGATCACCACCGCCGAGGCCTCGAAATACAGGTGGGCGCCGTGGCCCGCCCCTTTCCCGAGCCACTGGTAGACACTAAGCCCGTAGGCGGCACTGGTTCCCAGTGCCACCAGCTGGTCCATATTGCCGGCGCCGGCCTTGAGCGCCCGCCAGCCAGCCACATAGAAGCGCGCCCCGAGGACGAACTGCACCGGCGTCGCGAGCAACCACTGCCACAGCGGTGGCAGGGTGAAGGAGATCCCCAAGGGCTGGAGCACCATCGGCGCGGCCAGCGGCAGCGAGAGCAGTGCGGCAATGGCCACCGGCACCCAGGTCGGCATTCCCGGTGCAGCGGTTTGCGCCGCGCCCGATTCGTCCTGAGCACGGCGCTCGCTGGCCTCGTAGCCCGCCGCGACGATCGCCCCGACAACATCGTCAATGTCGGTCGGGGAGTCGGCGGCAACCTGCACCGAGGCCACCTCGGTGGCGAGATTGACCGAAGCCTCGAGGACTCCGGGAACCTTGCGCAGTGCGCGTTCGACGCGGTTGGAGCACGACGCGCAGGTCATCCCCCCGACGTCGATCTCGAACTGCGTACCCAGCTTTCCAGCGTCTTCCAGCGTCGGACTGATCGCCCTGGTGGAAGCATCCATTCGCATCTCCGCTCGCATTACAACCGTGCGAGGTTAATCCTTTCCTAGCAGCCAACCATGATACTTCCCCGGGTGCATACTTATGCCATCGACCATTGGAGAAAGGTAGTTATGATCACCCTGAGCGTCAAAGGAATGACCTGCCAGCACTGCGTTAATTCAGTGAAGAAGGCGATCGGTGCGCTGGATGGCAACGCCAAGGTCTCCATCGACCTCCCGAGCGGAAAAGTCGATGTTGAGTCAACCGTGCCGCGCGAGGCTCTGGTCGCGGCGATCGTCGATGATGGCTACGAGGTTGTAGGGGGCTGACCCCGGCAACTGAGCCGAGGCCAGCGCCCCAGCGTGACGCTGCCCCATGGTAGCGCTCGCTGCGCCCTGAAACAGCCTCTTGACGCTTGGCATCTAGGGCCTATCGCGCCCCAAGACCCGCCCGGGCCGCGCCCCGCTCGAGCGGCCCTCTCGCCAAACGATCGAGCCGTTGACGATGACGGTATCGATACCACGCGCCGGCGCGATCGGCGCGGCATACGTGGCCACCTCATCGATCGTATTCGCGTCGAAGAGGGTCAAATCCGCGTAGGCCCCTTCCTTGAGCACACCCCGGTCGCGCAAACCGAAGGTCTCCGCGGTAAGCCCGGTCATCTTGTGAACGGCGGTCTCCAGCGGGAACAGCCCAAGTTCGCGGCTGTAGTGGCCCAGAACCCGTGGGAAGGTCCCCCAAAGCCTCGGATGCGGCGCCGCGTCATGCGGCAGTCCATCGGAACCGATCATCGTCGGAGGGAAGCGCAGGATGCGCTGCACGTCATCCTCGTCCATCTTGAAGTAAATCGCGCCCGCCGGACTCAGGCGCTCGATCGCCTCGGCCTGGGAGACGCCCATGGTCGCCGCGATGGCATCCAGATCGCGCCCGGCATACTGCGGCAGCGCCTTGGACCAGCTGACGATCACGCGCGAGGCACTCACGGCCCGATGTTCCGACAAGACCGTGGAACCGGCCGTATAGGGGTAGCAGTCCAGACCGATCGGCTGCGTTGCCATCCGCTCTTCAATCAGTGCCAGCGTCTCTCGGGAGCGCCCGTGGTTCGCCCGCTCGCTCAACTTGTGATGCGAGATCACCACCGGCACGCCGACCTCAAGTCCGATCCGGAAGCTCTCCTCCAGCGAGTCCATGACGCCATTTGCCTCGTCCCGCATGTGGGTGCAGTACAAACCGTTGAAGGCCTTGAGGGGCTGGCAGATCTGAATCACCTCTTCCGTCGGCGCCGCGATCGCCGGCTCGTAGAACAGCCCGCTCGAGACACCGATCGCACCGGCGCCCATGGCCTCCACGACCAGCTCGCGCATGGCCTCGATCTCGGCCGGGCTGGCCGGCTGCGTGAGGTCATCCATGGTCGCCACGCGCAAGGTGCTGTGGCCCACCAGCATCGCGCAGTTGGTGGCGGCTGGCGCGCCGCGCAGCGCATCCAGGTACGACCTGAAAGTGCGGAAACGGAACCATTGGCCCTCGTCATCGAGCAGATTCAGCGGCGGCGTGACGGGGTTGGGAATCGGTCGCGGCATCGGTGCCAGCGACACCCCGCAATTGCCGCCGATGACCGTGGTCACACCCTGGCTGACCTTGGGGGTCATGTCCGGACTCGAGAGCATGAAGCGATCATCGTGGGTGTGCGCGTCGATAAATCCCGGCGCCGCGATGGCGCCCGCCAGGTCAATCTCCTCGGTACCATGCTGCCCGGAAAGATCACCCACGCGCGCGATGCGATCGCCCCGGACGCCGATGTCGCCCGCGAAACGGGGCGCACCGGTTCCGTCGATGATGGTCGCGTTGCGAATCAGTAGATCAAAGGATTGCGTCATTCTTGCCCCTTACTCGATTGGTGGCTGGATCGCCACGTTCACAGCAGCGCGCCGCGCGCGGCAATCGGCCAGATTGCCTCCACCAGGTCACCGCGCACACAGATCAGTTCATCGTAAAGATTGACGGTCGGGTCGCAATGCCCCGGCACCAGCATCAGCCGGTCTCCAAGGGACAAGGAGGCAGCCTGCGGCGTGGCGATGACGCCGTGTTCGTCCGCCGCTTTCAGGTAACGCAGGTCAGCGCGCTGCCAGATGCCGGGCATCCCCGAATCGACGCTGGACGCCTTCAGGCCGGCGTCGACGATGGCGCGATCGGCCGTTGGCCGGCTCATGACCGTCGTCATGACGAAAAGAGCGTGCTCAAACTGCACATCCCCCGCGGCGCGCTGGTTGTCGCCGTAGTCTCGGTCCATGAAGACGTAGGAACCGGCCTGAATCTCGTCGAAAACACCCGAGTCGCGCTCGTGCAGGAAGCTGCCGGTACCCGCGCCTGTGATCCGCTCGACGGCGATACCGCAGTCTTCGATCAACTTCCGGCTCCTCTGAGCTGCCTCAACCGCGCTGGCAATGGCCGCCGCGCGGGCCTCCGGCGCACGCAGGTGCTGGGCCGGACCGTGGTAGCAGTGCAGGCCCGCGAAACGCAGTGGCGTGCTTCGGGCAATTTGTTGTGCCAGGCGCGCCGCATCTTCTCCGGGCGCCACCCCGCAGCGGTGCCCGCCGACATCGACTTCGACGTAGACATCCAGTGGCACCCCTTGCGCGAGCGCAACGGCGGCCAGTGCGCTCACCTGAAGTGGATCGTCGACCAGAACGCCCATGCGCGCACGCCGCGCGAGATCGGCCAGATGGCGTAGTTTGGTCTCCCCGACCAACTCGTTGGTCACCAGGACATCGCGGATACCAGCCTCCACGAACACCGCCGCCTCGCTAATCTTCTGGCAGCAAATGCCGACCGCACCCAACGCCACCTGGCGCAGCGCAATCTCAGGGCATTTGTGGCTCTTGGCATGGGCGCGCAGGCGCACGGAGCGCCCGCGCAGCGCCGTAGCCATGCTTTCCAGATTACGCTCGAACGCGTCAAGATCCAGGACGAGCGCCGGTGTATCGATAGCGCTGAGGTGCTCGCCCAGCCGGGCGGCTTTCCAGGGACTCATAGGTGCAAGGTCCTAAATTGGTGGGTCGATGGGGTTATCAGTCGCCGACTAATCCGAGGCGACCACTGGAGCCGGATTCGCCGCCCAACAGCAGTCTGCGGATATCGGCCGCGTAGACGATTTCGGAATCATCGTGGGGAGTGTAGCCGAGCTGTCGGCGGGCGGATTCCAGCGACCAAAAGGCACGGGTGTTGTCCGAAATTCCGTAGGCAATCACCCATGGCACTTGATCTTCGGCGACGATGCGCTCGGCTTCCAGCGCGGCCCGGAAGAGCGCCGCGCAGTCCCGATCGCTGAGGTAGGCGCCGAGCGCCCGCTTGAAGGCCGCCCTACCGGATGGCCGCGTCAGCGACGACGGCGCGACCGGGGCATCGGGCTCATAGCGAGCTGCGACGATCGGATACGGCGATCCGATGCGCAGCATCACCATCTCGATGCGGCGACCGAAGACGCCACAGGCATAAGGATAGGCGAGCAGCTCATAGGACGCCTTGGCCCAGCCGTAGAAGTTGTCCGCCAGCGGCAGGTCGCTCGGATAGACCAGTTCGCGAGCGCGGCGATGGATCTGGGCGTGTTCATACCAGTCGGCGGCATGGTTGGAGGAAACCATGACGATCCGCCGGACGCCTGACTCCAGGGCGCAGCGATAAATGCGCTGCGCCATGCGGATGTTGGCGAACTCGGCATCGAAGCGCTCGATCTGGGGGGGCAGCAAACTGTAGACGTCGACTTCGCCTGACGGAACATAGGCGCTGTGAACGACGACCTCGACTCCCTCGAACAACTCGGCCAGATCGGCCTCAGTGGCCGCCAGGAGATTGAGTTCGCGGAAGCTGGCGTCGACCGTCACTTGTGCGGGGGCGCGGATATCCGTAAGTCGCAGATCGTGGCGTCCGGCGAGCCCCGGCATCGCCAGCGTCGCGACATGCCCGGCGGCCCCTGTGATCAACACCTTCATCGTCATTCCTCTCCGGCGATCAGCGGCGGCGCACTGCCTGCGGCCGCGCCGTCGGCCAATGCCCGGTTGATCCAATCGAGCCGATTGAGCGGCATCATCGCATAGTGGTAGAAGTCGATACCGGCGGCGTGTGCGGAGCGCGCGACCGCGACCTTGGCACGCAGATTCTCCTCCAGCTCGCAGTCCGGATGAAGTGGGCGCAAGGCCAGCGAGATCCTGGCATCGGGGCCCAGCAGTTTACGGTAGCTGGCCAGCAGCGTCGCGAGACGCGGCACCGTGTCGACGTAGCCCAAGACACAGAGCTCGTCACATACCGCGGCAACCGCAACCGGATCAATGCCCAGCTTGCGCGAGGACTCGGTAACCTCGTCGTCGGCACCGGTGCCGTGCATCACGTGCGACATGGTGCCCGCGTGGTCGATGAAACTGAGCTGCGCCCCTCCCGTCGCCAGCGCTTCCCGCACCTCCGCGACCAGGCTCGTCACGGTCGCGATGCGCGCCCCCACGTACTTGAAGAGCTCATCTTGCGCCGACTCTGTGAGTAGCGGCGCCGCGGCCCCGGGCGCCAGTTGCCCTTGCCAGATTGGTTCCAGGGCGGCGCGCACCGCGGTGACCAGGTCGGCCACGGCGACGCCCGCCTGCGCGCCGGCGGCTCGGCAATGCGGACAGAAACACAGCGACAGCAAGGTGCGCGCCGCTGCGGGCAGGCGCAGCAGGTAGCGCTCGTGATGTTCGCCGTGCTCCAGGGGCCGGTAGTGCAGGCTCTCGGCCATCAGGCGCTGCACCGGGTAGCGCGCAAGATCGCCGGCCAGTTCGCGGCAGTAGTCACGCACGCGCGGGTTGGCCGGACACAAGTCACTCAGATATGGATCGCCGTAGACATTGCGGGTCGCGCAGTCGGGAAACGCGGTGGCCAGGAAGGAGTTGTGCAGGAAGATGGTCCAGGCGGTCACGGCCAGTCCGCGCTGTTCGGCCCGCCGGCACAATTCCGCCAGCACGTCGACGTCCCCGGCAGCAGCGGCTATTCGCGGCGTCAGGCCGCTGCGGTAGCGGCCCCGCTCCGGCACGAACCAGGCGACGTCGCCCTGGTTGCGATAGACGTGAAATTTCGGGTTGTGGGGAAACACGTCCCGCGCGTCATGGTAGGTGGCCGACAGCGCGATGCCATCCAGGCCGCCGCGCTCCTGCAGGTTGTCGAGGACGGCATCGTAGCCCTCGCCGAGGAGATCGGTGCCAAAGACAAAGGCCGCAGACTTCATGGGAACTCCTAGTACCAGAGGGCCTTGTCGACCAGATTGCGCAGCGGAGCACCGGCGGCGAAACGCTGCGCGTTGTCGCAGAGTACTTCCAGGCGGCGCTCGGGGATGTAGGGTCCGACCACAGCCACGTGCGGGGTGAGCAGCGCACGCGGTTCCCGCCACAACGGGTGCTCGGGCGGGAGGGGTTCGATCTCGAAAACGTCGAGCGCGACGCCACCCAGGCGCTGCTGGCGCAGCGCGGCCACTACGGCGTCGAGTTGCACGGTGGCGCCCCGGCCGATGTTGACCAGCAGTGCCCGCGGGCGCATCAGTGCCAGGCGCCGGGCATTGATCAGCCCTTCGCTTTCCGGGGTATGGGGCAAGGTCAGGATCACCGCATCGGCGAGCGGCAGCAAGCGGTCCAGCTCCTGCGGCGACAGAATCTCTTCAATCCCCTCGGCCGGGTCGGTCCGGCGCGGATCGACCCCGATGACTCGAGCACCGAAAGCGCTGACCATCCGGCCGATCTCGGCGCCGATCCCGCCGACGCCGACGACGAGCACGGTGCTCTCGGGCAGATGCAGTATGTCTTCGTCGGCGAGGTGCCGCAGCCACTCGCCGCGGATTTGCTGACGCATATAGCCGGGCAGGCCTCGGGCGAGCGCGAGCAACATCGCAACCGCGTGAATCGCCACGTGATCGTTGTAGATGCAGCGAAAATTTGTGACCGCGACCGGGTGCGTGACCAGTTCGGGGAAGAAGTAGCCCGGGGGTGGTGCAGCCATCGGTGCCTGCAGCCAGCGCAGCTTGGTGGCAACAGCCAGCAATTCGGGATCGAGCGTTCCGTAGGCCGCATCGGCATCGGGCAAAAGCCGCAGCGCCGCTTGTCGATCCGCGGCCACGTGAATCCGCAGTTCGGGGGCGGCCTGGCCCACGGCCCGGGCCCACGCCGCCGTCAGCTCATCGGCAGGGGGCAACATCACGAGGTTCAGCGTCATGGCACAACTCCAGGCGGTTGGACAACACGGTTGCACCAGTCGCCACGCCCGGAGAAGGCTGCCAGGTTGGCGCTGAAGATCGCTCCCCAGCGCGGACCGAAGCCCGGGCTGTCGCCGGCGTTGTGGGCGCTGAGCACGACGTTGGGCAAATTCCACAATGGCGATTCCGCCGCGAGAGGCTCGGTGGCCGTGACGTCGAGTCCGGCCCCCCGGAGGTTCCCGGACGTCAAAGCACGAATCAGCGCGTTCTCGTCGATCAGGCTGCCCCGCCCGACGTTCACGATCCATCCGGCGCCGAGGAGCTCGAGCTCGCGCGCACCGATCAACGCCGACCGATCCGGCAACGCGGGCGCAGTAAGCAGCACGATGTCGGCCCACTCGCACACGGGCAAGAGCTGTTCGACGCCGCGCACATCGGTCAGGCACCCTTGGTAGCGGTCGGGATGGCGCTTGACGCCCACCAGCGACACCCCCCAGTTCTGCGCGCGACGCGCCACAGCCTCACCGATCCGGCCGAGTCCGACGATGCCCAGTTTCTTGCCCGCCAGCTCTTCGCCGGGCAGCTCGATCCATTGCCGTCTGGTCATGTTGCGCACCGACTCGCCGATGCGCCGCGTCAACGCGAGCAGCAGCGCGAAGGCGTGCTCGGCAACACATTCGGCGTGAACCCCCGCCGCAGTGGTCAAGACTACCTGGTGTGCGCGCAACCGATCCAGCGGATATTGCTCGATGCCCGCGCCGGCCCCTGCGATCCACCGCAGCGACGGCACCAGAAATGCGTCCTGCCAGACGTAGGTGACCAGAACCGACGCACCTTCTTCGAGGGCGCGGGTCACCCCGGCATCGTCGTCAGGACAGTGCAGAACGATATCCGGGATCCCCCGCAGAAAGTGCTCGACCCCGGGGGGGCGCTTGGGATGCAGAACGACGTGAATCGTCGACATGGAGGTCTCCCGATACCAGTTGGGACGCGCGCTCAGAGAGCGGTATCAGGACGCGCGGCGCCGCCGCCGTGGCGGGGGTCGAGCACGTCGCGAATCGCGTCGCCCAGAATGTTGAAGGCGAGCATCAGCGCCACCAGGGCCACAGTGGGCCAGATGACCAACCACGGCGCTACGGTCATGAAGTCGCGCGCCTTCGACAGCATACTTCCCCAGTCGGCGAGCGGGGGGCTGACTCCGAGGCCCAGGAAACTGAGCGAGGCATAGGCGAGCTGGGCGGTCGACATGCTCAAGGCCGCCAGGACGACGACGGGCGGCAGCACATTGGGGAGCATGTGCCGCAGCAGGATCACCGGCGTGCTGACGCCGGCCAGTCGCGCCGCATCCAGGTACTCGCTCGTCTTGACGCTGAGCGCGCTGGCGCGCGCGATGCGCGCGAACCGGGGCGTATAAACAATTGCGATGGCCAGCGTGGCGTTGAACAATCCCGGACCCAGCACGGCCACGATGATGATGGCCAGCAGCAGTGTCGGGAACGCGAACAGCACATCCTGGCTGCGGTTCAAAACGGTGTCGACCAGGCCGCCGAAATAGCCGGCTATGATCCCGATCAACACCCCCAGCGCCATGGCGATGGCCACCGAGAGGAACGCCACCGCGACCGCGATGCTCGCTCCGTCGATGACCCGGCTGAGGGTGTCGCGCCCCAGTTCGTCGGTGCCGAACAGGTGCCGCATGGAGGGGCCGGTGAGCAGACTGGCATATTCGTTGGCGTTGGGATCGTAGGGCACCACTGCCCGGCCGAAAACGGCCAGCAGGACAAAGAACCCGACAATCAGCAATCCGAAGGCGCCTCCCTTGTGGCGCATCAATTCAGCAATGAAACCCTGGCGCCGCGGCTTACGCGCGAAGCGCAAGGCGCTCGCCGGCACGCTTGCGTTGGAGTCGTGGTCTGGGGTCATCGCGCTCTTTGCCGAGGGTCGAGGAGGGGATAAAGAAGGTCGATGACCGCGTTGATGACGACGAACGCGATCGCGAACACCAGCGTCGTGGCGGTCACCATCGGGTAGTCGCGCGTCGCGATCGCCTCGAGCATGCCGCGTCCCAGTCCAGGCAAGGAGAAGATCTGTTCGACGACGATCAGCCCGCCAAGCATCACGCCGAACTGGAATCCGATGAAGGTGATGATCGGCGGGAGGGCGTTGCGCAGCGCGTGCAAGTAATGGATTCTCGGCAGGCGCACACCCAGCGAGCGCGCGGTGACGATGAACGGGTCGGAGAGCACTTCGAGCATTGCGCTGCGCGTCATCTGCATCGTCATCGCGGTGATCGGGAAGGTGATGGTGAGCAGCGGCATAGCCATCGACCGCAGGTGCATCACCGGGTCTTGGGACCAGGGCGTAAACGACATTCGAAACAGGTCGGGTGCGACGCGCGACCCGACCAGAAGAATCAGAATGCCGATCACAAAGATCGGCACCGAGAACGCGACAAGCAGCAGTGAACGAATGCCGACGTCGAGTCGCTTGTTGGCGTGCACGGCGGCCACGATCCCCGCCGGCAACCCAATCAGCGTCGAGACGACCAGACAGAGCATGGCCAGTTCGATCGAGACCGGAATCTGCTGGGCGAGATCGGTGCTGACCCTGCGCCCCGTAATCGGCGAAGTGCCCAGCTCACCATGCAATGCGTTGCCCAGCCAGCGCACATACTGGACCGGGAGCGGCTGGTCGAGTCCAAGGTTGCGCCGCACCTCCTCGAATTGCTCCTTGGTCGCACCCTCCTGTCCGACGATGACGCTCGTCAGGTCACCCGGGATCAACGACCCGAGACTGAACACCAGAACCGTGACCGCAAAGAGGACTGCGATCATGGCTGCCAGGCGGGTCAAGACGATCTTCAACATGGCATCCCCGGGCTCGTCACGCTGGCGTCGTGGCGCCGGCAGTATGGCGCTCCAATTGATCGGCGGCATCCGGAAAGTGGCAGGCCACGATATGACCGGCGCCGGCATCGCGCAGCGCGGGCGCCACTTCGCGACAGATAGCGGCAGCCAGCGGGCAGCGTGTGTGGAACCTGCATCCGGGAGGCGGATCCATCGGGCTGGGCACGTCGCCGCGCAGCAGAATTTTGGTGCGGCTGCGTTCGACCGCGGGATTGGGAGTCAGGGTCGCGTTGCGCAGCGCGATCGAATAGGGATGTAGCGGTCGATTGGAGAAGGCTTCGACCGCTGCCGTTTCGACTATCTCTCCCAGGTACATCACAACCACCCGATGGCTGATCGCCTGTACCGCGGCCAGATCATGACTGATGAACAGGTACGAGGTACCTAGCGTCGCCTGCAACTCAACCAGTAGGTTGAGAATCTGCGCCTGCAACGAGACGTCGAGCGATGCGACCGACTCGTCGTGCACGACCAACGCTGGATTGGCGATCAGCGCCCGTGCGATCGAAGCTCGCTGCTGCTGCCCGCCGGAGATCTGATGGGGCATGCGCGCGATCATGTTGGCGTTCAGCCCGACCAGTTCGAACATGCTCGCGACGGCATCGTCGGTTTTGCGCACGCCACGGGCCCGCAACGGCTCGGCGACGCTTGCGCCGACCGTGCGGCGCGGATTCATCGATCCGGCCGGATTCTGAAAGACCATCTGGAAGCTGCGGCGTCGCTCGCGCCCGGACGGACCGGGCTCCCAGATGTCACCGCCGTTGATGCGGACGGTGCCCGTGGTCGGTGCCAGCAGACCGACCACGAGGCGTGCCAGCGTCGATTTGCCACATCCCGATTCGCCCACAATTCCCAGCGTCTCGCCGGCCGCAACCTGCAGGGATACGCCGTCGACGGCACGCAGCGTTCCGCCCCCAAAACCGACCGATGCGCTGATCCTGAAGTGCTTGGCGACGTGGTCGACCTGGAGCAGCGGCAGTGCTGTTGCCTCAGCCGGCATGACCAGCTCCCGCCAGCGCGCCGGCACCGGCGCGCTTGGACCCCTCGGCTGCGTCGAGCCGGCCTCCGTCCTGGGTGACCCAACAGCGGGCGAGATGCCCCGGCGCAACGGCAAGCAGGGACGGGTGGGTGCTGCAGCGTTCCTGCGCATAACTGCAGCGGTTGCGGAACCGGCATCCCGGCGGCAACTCGCTCATGTCCGGGGGCGATCCGGGCAGGGTCAGCAATTTGCCGCGCGGCTGATCAGCCCTTGGAATCGAGCGCAACAGGCCGCGGGTGTAAGGATGGCGGGAGTCGGCGAAGAGTTGCTCGACGGGAGCTTCCTCGACAATCTCTCCCGCATACATCACCAGCACGCGATCGCACATCTTCGCGATCACGCCCATGTTATGGGTGATCAGCAATAGTGCCGTGCCATGATCGTGGATCAACTTCTTCATCAGGTCGAGCACCTGCGCCTGGATCGTCACATCGAGCGCGGTCGTCGGCTCGTCGGCGATCAGCAGTTGCGGGTCGTTGAGCATGCCCATGGCAATCACAACGCGCTGGCGCATGCCGCCGGACATCTGGTGCGGGAACGACGCCGCCTGTCGCAGCGGGTCGGGCATGCCCACGTCGGCCAGAGCCTTCCGGATGATCGCGTCCGCGTCCTCCCCGTCGCGCCCGTGCGCCCGAAGCGCCTCGCGCATCTGCCAGCCCACCGCAAAAACCGGGTTCAGCGCCGTCATCGGATTCTGGAACACCATGCCGGCTGAGGTGCCGCGGTGGCGCCGCATCGCTTCCTCGTCGAGCGAGAGCAGCTCGGTGCCGTTCAGTTCGACCGACCCGGACTCGATCCGCCCGGGAGGGGACACGAGCCGGATGATCGACATCGCGGTCACGCTCTTCCCCGAGCCCGACTCGCCGACCAGGCCGAGTGTTTCGCCCCGCCCGACGCTGAATGAAACACCGTCGACGGCCGTCACTGCTCCCTGGCTGGTGTAGAAACGGGTCGTCAGATCCTTGACCCGCAATACCGGCGCACTGCTCACGCGGCCATCTCCCCGCTCAATACCTTGGCGCCCTGGGCGGCCGCCAGACCTGATGGTACCGGCGGCCACACCAGACACCCGACCATTACTTGACGGCCACGTTCGCCAGGAAGGTCCTCGACAAGGTGCCGTCCGGTTGCGCGTTCAGCACCTTGGCGCTATGCGCGACCCAGGCGTTGCGCGCTACAACCGTGATATCCGGGAACACGAGGTCGTCCTGCATTTGCGCGATCTTGGCCAGTTGTCCCGTGTATTCCTCCGCAGAGCCGCTCTGGGCCTGGGCGATCAGAGCGGCCATTTCCGGGGGCGTCGGTCCCTGACGACCAGGGCGGGGCATCAGGTAGAACATTGGATCGGCCTGGAACGCGTACTCGTTGTCCATGATCTCGTATTCGGCCTTGTTCTGCTTGTCGAGCCACACGGCGTTCTGGTTGGCCTGAATCGTGACACGAATGCCGACCAGTGCCATCTGGTTCTTGAGGATTTCCGAGAAGCGGTCGAGATAGGTCGCGTAGCCGGCCAGATGGTTCAGCGTGATGTCGATGCCGTTGGGATAACCAGCCTTGGCCAGCAACATCTTGGCCTGGACAATGTCCTGCTTCTGGTACTTGAGGTCCGCGAGCTTCGGCGCCCAGGTATAGGAAGGAGGAATCTGCGCGCTGGGAGCGCCTTCGCCGAGCAGCGCACCCTGGACGATCTCAGTGCGATTGAGCGCCAGCGACATCGCGCGGCGGAAATCGACGTTGCTAAATGGAGCGCGATTGGTGTTGATGTTCAGCCGCACCGTGTTGGTCGAGCTGACCGCGACCGTCTTGATGCTCGCGTCGCTCTTGAGCTGGAGCTTGCTCTCGGCGCTCGGGAACATCAGGTCGATCTGGCCCGACTTCAGGGCGGCGATCTGCGCCGACTGCTCCGGCATGTAGCGAATCGTCAGGTCCGAGACCTTGGCCGCGGAAGCTTTGTCCCAGTAGTTGTCGTTGCGCTTCAGGACCAGCTGCGTATTCGGTGCGTACGAGACCATTTGAAACGGTCCCGTCCCCATCATTTCGCGCTTCGGGTCATGGCTTTCGACCCACTTCTTGCTGAGAATCGCCGATCCGACCACGAACGGACTGCCGAGGTTGAGCAGGAAACCGGCGTCCGGCTGCTTGAGCTTGAAGCGCACACTGCGCTCATTGATCTTGGTCACCGACTCCAGCGACTTGAAGCGATCCTTGGCATAGGGCAGACCCCGCTCGACCAGTCGTTGAAAGGAGAACACCACGTCGTCGGCAACCACCGGGCTCCCGTCGGCAAACTGCACGCCGTCGCGCAGCGTGAAGTCGTAAACGGTCTTGCTCGCATCGACTGACCACTTGCTCGCCAGGACCGGGAGGATCTTGCCGTTGACATCCGCCCTGACCAGCCCCTCATAGGACAGTTGCCAGACGTACCAGGTGCGGATTTGTGACGACTGCGTCGGATCGAAGGTCTGCGGCACGACATCTTCTGCCACGATCAAATGGGAAGTCTTGGCGTCCTGGGCCTGGGCGACGCTGAGGGACGCTGCCGCCAGAATACCGGCAACGACACCAACTGCTATCTTGCTAAGCTTAGAAATCATAGATGCTCCATTTCGGTTGATATTGCCAGCCACCGATTGTGCCGTTCAAAGGGTTAGTCACTCACCGCAGAGCGGCGCGCCATGCATGCGACACATCACATTCAGGATTTCCGGAAGCATCTTGTCGCCCCCGCCCAGATTTGCGGCGGTGATAAAGGTCTGATGAACCGCCTCGCCTACAAAGATGCCGACTTGAAGTTCCTCGGCCATGTGCGTGAAGTAGCGCAAGTCCTTGCCGGCATTGGTTAAGGAGAACAACATGCTGCCCGTGTCTCCGCTCTCGAGGAAGGGGGTCAGGCGCTTGAGCACGACACTGTCGCCCCCGCCGGTGGCCAGCACTTCGGTCAAGACCTTGCGGTCGATCCCGGCCTTGTTGGCACAGGTATAGGCTTCCGCCAGTAACGCCAGGTTGCCCAGCGAAATGTAGTTGTGCAGCAGCTTCATGCTGTGCCCGGAACCGACCTCGCCGCCGACGAAGATATTCTCCGCATAGCTTTCGATCAGTGGTCGAACCTCGGCGATCGTCTCCGCGTCGCCCCCGAGCATCACATTGACGCAGCCATCTTCGGCGTGCTTGGGAGTGCGGGTCATCGGGGCGTCGACGTAGCGTCCGCCAAGCGCACGCACGGCAGCGGCCACCTTGAGTGTCGACACCGGGTCGGCGGTGGAGGCGTCGACCACGATGGTCCCCGGACGCACACCTCCCAGCAGGCCATCGGCACCGTAGACACAGGCCTCGACCTGTGGCGAGCCGGTGACACACAGGAACACAACTTCGGCAGCGTCGGCTACCGCCTTGGGCGTCGCCACGCTTTGCGCTCCCATCTTCATCAAGTCGTCGACCGGCTGGTTGCCGGAATGATCGAGCAGGGTCATGGCGTGTCCCTGCTTGAGCAGGTTCTTCGCCAGGCCATGCCCCATCATGCCGACTCCGATGAAACCGAGTTTCCTATTCGTGGCCATTTCCATTCCTTTGATTCGCTGGTGTCAGGTGAGTTTGCATGCCCGGTGAGGAAGTCGCCGGGCTATTTGAAGAGCGATGGCAGATATGAGGACAACGCGGGGACCAGGGTCAGCAGGAACACGATGCCAAGTTCTGCCAGCAGGAACGGCAGGACCGCCCGCGTCACCGCCATCACCGACGAATCGGCGATGCGGCAGGCAAGGAACAGGCACACGCCCACCGGCGGCGTGATCAGACCCAGCGTCAGGGTGAGGATCACCACCATCGCAAACTGCATCGGGTCAATGCCCATTGCCTGGCTCACGGGCAGCAGCATTGGCATGAGCAGAACGATTGCTGCCCCCGGTTCGAGAAACGTTCCCAAGACCAACAGCACCAGCGCCAGCGCCATCATGAACAGCGTCGGCTGGCCATTGAACATCGCACTCAGGTCCTGCACCCACTCCGCAATCCCGCCCACGGTCAACACGTAGGAGACGATGGTGGCCGCGGCAATGATCAGGTAGACGGTCGCGGTCATCCGCGCGCTGACCTGGAGCGCGGACCAGAGCTGGCGCAAGTCGATGCTGCGGAATACACCGAAGGTGATCGCCAGCGCATAGACCACCGCGATGCCGCCGGCTTCGGTGGCGGTGAAGGCTCCGGAGAGCGTTCCGATCACAATGATCGCGGGCAGACCGGCGACCAGCAATCCGTCGCGCACGAGGACCAGCAGTTCGCCCTTCTCGACCTTGTCATTAGAGGAGCGCGGGAGCCGGCCGCCGCGCGCATGAATGAAGATCAGCAGCCAGCAGGAGCCGGCCAGCAGCAGCCCGGGGATCACCCCGGCAATGAACAGGTCGATCACCGAGACGCGCGTGACCGCGGCGTAGATGATCATGATGACCGAGGGCGGAATGATCGGCCCGATGATCGACGAGGCTATGGTTACGGCCGCTGCATAGTTCTTGTCATACCCCTCCTTGGGCATGCCGTTGATGAACACCTGTCCCAGAGCGGCGGTATCGGCGACGGCCGCGCCCGAGATACCGGCAAAGAACAGCGACGAGGTCACATTGGTGTAGGCCGTGCCGCCGTGCACGCCCCGCGTCACCAATCCGGCCAGGCGAATCAGGCGCATCGTGATCCCGCCGCGGTTCATGATTTCGCCGGCAAAGATATAGAACGGAGCCGCCAGCAGGATGAAGTTGTCCATCCCGGTGAACAAGCGCGTGGGCACCGAGATCAGGTCAACGTCCACCGCCCACATGCCGATGGCGCCGGCCAGACCCAGCACGAACAACACCGGCATGCCGAGGAGCAGCAACACCACAAAGGAGATGGCCAGTGCAATCATGACTCCAGAGCCTTGTCGCGTTCAGCGGCATAGGCGGCGTCCGAAAGAGCCATCAGGCACAGGACCTTGACCATCATCAATGCCGCCCCGATCGGCACCGCCATATAGGGAAACACCATCGGCATCTGCATGGCCGGGGACATTTGCGTCATGTTCTGGAGCGCTGCCCGGGACCCCTGCCAGATTAATATCCCGCAAAACAACGCAATGCCGGCGAGCACCAACAGGTGGATCGTGCGCCGCACTCGTTCCGAGCGCACATTCTCGAAAATGTTGATCCCCATGTGTTCGCCGTGGAACAGCGCCGAGCTGCCCGCGAGCAAGACCATCCAGACCGTCGCATAGCGCATCGCCTCCTCGCTCCAGGAGAGCGGATCGACGATCACGTAGCGAAAGAAGATTTGCGCCACGTTCATTACCACGACGGCGATCAAGAGCAGGGCCGCGAGCCGATCGACCCAGTTCGAGAGCATGAGCCCGACCCGGTATGCGAGGCTGTTCATGACCGCTCTCCGATCCGGGGTCTTATGGTATTCAAGCAGTCGTTCACGGCGTGCGGCACCGAAGGGACGAGGGGTGGCGAGGCAATGCCGAATAGTTCGCAAGGCTGTGGTGGAAAGCGCGGTGAGCGCCGGCTTTCCACCTGAGCCTCTAGCGACCGTAAAGCTCCGGCTCGTAGTGCTTGGCTGTATCGAGCAGGCCCTTGACCAACTCGGGTCCGACTTGCTGACGCAGATATTCCAGCACCGGCTCTTGCGAAACCGCGGCGAACTGGGCCTTTTCGGCCATCGTCGTCATGTGGACCTGAACGCCCTTGCCCTTGATCAGGTCTATGTACTTCTTGGCGCCGGCCAGTTTCTGGGTGTTCTCGATGCGCGCCGCCAGGGTCGCGGCCTCGAGTACAACCGCCTTCTCGTCCTCGGTCAGCGAGTTGAAGAACTTGTCGTTAATGATGTAGGCATGCACTCCGAGAATGTGCTCATCAGTGGACATGTACTTCTGCACGTCGGCGAGGTTGTAATCGTAAACGACCTGGGCCGGATTTTCCTGACCGTCAATCACGCCTGCCTTGGCGGCCATGATGATCTCGGAACCGGGCATCGGCGTCGCGGCGGCACCCAGCGATTGCACGAAGCGCATGAATACCGGACTTTCCATCACGCGCATCTTCAGGCCCTTCAAGTCGGCCGGACTCTTGATCGGTCGAACATTGTTGGTGAAGTCGCGGAACCCGTTTTCACCCCAGGACATGACGCGAATGCCGGTCTGCTTGCGCATATTCTCGGCCAGGGTGGCCATGAACGGACTTTCAAAGACCTTCCAGGCATGGGCCGAGGACTTGAACAGATAGGGAACGGAAAGCACCTGAATGTTCTTGTAGAAGCCGCCGAGAGCGCCCGTATCGACCAGGCACACCTCGACAGCGCCCTGCTGGACCTGTTCGGCGCAGGCGCGTTCGGCTCCCAACTGGGCGCTCGGGAACAGCTTCACCTCGATCTTGCCTTCGGTCTTGTATTCAACGTGATCCTTGAAAGCGACCAGGGAATTCCACTCCGGGTTGTCTCCCTTGGGGGCATTCATGCCAAAACGGATCGTCTTGGCGGAAGCCGGCAACGCCGTGCTCAGCGCGATGGCTGCCAGCGACAACATCAAAGTCTGTTTGAAGCACTTCTTCATGGCGAATATTCCTCTAGTGGAAAACGAAACCGATCCTGCCGAATGTCTCAATCCCGCTGAGACGCCACGGCGGGGAGAAATGGGTCCGACGCGTCCGGTTGCCTCAGGCACCGCACCGCGCCAGTCAGAGCCGAATGCCGACATTCTTGGTCTGCACGTATCCGAGCAGCGCCTCCTGGCCTTTCTCGCGGCCATAGCCGGAGCGCTTCGTGCCGCCGAATGGAGTCTCGACGCCGCCCGCCCACCATTCATTCACGTAGACCTGACCAGCCACCAGGCGGTCGGCGGTCCAGTGCGCGAGTGTCAGGTCGCGGGTGTAGACCCCGGCGGCGAGGCCGTAGTCGGTGCCGTTGGCGATCGCGATCGCCTCCTCGGGCGTGTCGAACGGAATTACGACCAGGACCGGGCCGAAGAACTCCTCGCGCGCGATGCGCATGTCCGGGCGAACCCCGGCAAAGATCGTCGGCCGCATGAAATGGCCCTTGCAGTTCGGCACCCGGCTGCCGCCGGTCACGACCTGCGCGCCCTCCTCGACCCCGACGCGGCACAGCGCCTCGACCCGGCCGAGTTGCTTGGCCGAGATCAGCGGCCCCATGTCATGGCCTTCGCTGCCCGGCCCGACTGAGCGGCCCTCAGCTTCAAGCACCAGCTTCGCCATCAGTTCGTCATGAACCGAACGGTGCACGAGCAGGCGGCTCCCGGCCGAACAGATCTGGCCGGCGTGAAACCAGATTCCGCGCGCAACGCTCTTGGCGGTGCGCTCCAGGTCAGCGTCGGCATGAACGATGGCGGCGGATTTTCCGCCCAACTCCATCACGCAAGGGACGACGCGCTCGGCCGCGGAACGCAGCACGCTCTTGCCGGTGGCAACCGAGCCGGTAAACACAATGTGGTCGACGTCGCCATGTGCGGCGAGGGCCGCCCCGGCGTCGTGTCCGTAACCGCAGATGATATTGATCGCCCCTTTCGGCACCCCCGCCCGTTCGCAGGCCTCGGCGAACTTGAACAGGCTGAGCGGCGAGTCTTCCGGTGACTTGAGAACAACGGTATTGCCGGTGACGAATGCGCAGCAGACCGAACGCGCGCCCACCGGTAGCGGCCCGTTGAAGGGCACGATCTGCGCGGAAACACCGAATGGCGCGTGCACGGTGTAGTCGAGAAAGCCCGGGCCCAGCGGGATCTGGCGGCCCTCGAGCTTGTCGGCCAGGCCGCCATAGTAGGACAGATAGCGCGCGGTCAGTGCGATGTCGTTGCGCGCATTGGCGAGCGTCTTGCCGTTGTCGACACATTCGAGGATGGCAATTTCCTCGGTCATCGCCGTGAGGTGACGGGCCACCTCAAACATCATCTCGCCGCGCGCGACGGGCCGCATGTCCGCCAGCACCCGGCTGTCGAACGCGCTGCGCGCGGCGGCGACGGCCCGGTCCACATCGGCCGGGACGGCGCGGGCGACCTCGGCGATCTGCTCGCCGGTTGCCGGATTCTCGACGGCGATGCGCTCCCCGCTCGCCCCGTCGACCCATTCCCCACCGATGAAATTCTGCCAATAGGTCTTGAACTTGCCCGTCATGACTGGTCTCGCCTATGATGAGTTGTGCCACCATCCGCCTCACTGGCGGGGTGGCACATAGTTACGCGGAACCGGTAGCGAAGGCGAATGCCGATTCCGGATGAGGCGATACCGAACCTGCATATCCGCCCCACCGCCGCGGTTCGCGCGCTCGGCGGAGCATGCGTCACAGCTACCAACCCCTGGCAAAGGGGAGGACTCGATCGTGGAAGTCAGATGGCTAGAAGATTTCCTGAGCTTGGTGGATACGCACAACTTTTCGCGGTCGGCCGAGTTGCGCTTCACTACCCAACCGGCCTTCAGTCGCCGAATCAAGAGTCTGGAGGAGTGGCTGGGGACATCGCTGTTTGACCGCAGCACCCAGCCGATCAGCCTGACCGCGGCTGGCACCAAGTTCCGCCCGGTCGCGGAGGAAGTGCTGCGCCGTCTGTACCAGACCCGCGAGGATATCCGCCACATTGACAAGGCGGCCGCCAGCACCATTACGCTGGCCGCGACCCACAGTCTCTCGCTGAGCTTCTTTCCGCGCTGGATCCGGTCGATGGAAGAGTCTGCGGGCGTGCTGACCACCCGTCTCGACTCGAATCATGCCGAGGAATGTGTGCAGTCGCTGCTCAAGGGTCACTGCCACTTCATGCTCTGCCATACGCACCCGAGCGTGGATCTCAATCTTCCCACCAGCAACTTCACCTCGGTTGCCGTGGGCGAGGACCGTCTGCTGCCGGTATCAGCGCCCAGCGCCAACGGCCAACCCAGGCATGCGCTGCCCGGCCTTCGCAACCGGCCGGTGCGCTTCCTCGCCTATGCCGAAACCTCGGCGATTGGCCGCGCGCTCGAGAACATGCTCGCGGGGCGGTCCGATCCGCCACATCTGGAACGCGTCTTCGTGTCGCACCTGGCGGCGGTGCTGGTGTCGATGGCGCGCGAAGGGCGCGGCCTGGCGTGGCTGCCGGAAAGCCAGATCGTCGACGATCTCAGCGACGGTCGGTTGGTGGCGGCCGGCGACGAGACCCAGGTGATTCCGGTCGAGATCCACCTGTTTCGCTCGAATGACCTGCTGCCGCCCAAGTCAGAAGAATTCTGGACGCACGTGCTCGATCATGAAGCGCATCGCGCGCCAAACGCGGTCAAGACGAAAAATGCATCGCCCTAGGTCAAGCTTGCATTGGCGTTGAGCGCCGGGGGGCTGTTACGCTGCGGGCACCATCTGAGTCAGGGACCCGTCCGATGCAGCTTCGCGCCTCCAAACGTATCGCCATTCTCGGTCTGATGCTCGAGAGCAACCGGTTCGCGCCGGTGACGGTCAAGGAAGATTATCTCGACCGCGTCTACCTGGTCGGCGACGAAATTCTGACCGCGCTCGACCGTCCTGAATCGGAGCTGCCAGCCGAAATCCTGGGCTTTCGCGGTGCGATGGACGCGGCCTGCTCCTGGGTGCCCGAGCCGATTCTCGTCGGACTGGTGGAAGCCGGCGGCCCGCTGGACGACGGGTTCTTCCGCTCGACGATGACGGAAATGCGCGCGCGCCTGCAGGCGGCATTGCCTCTCGACGGGGTCTATATCGCCAATCATGGCGCGATGATCACCACCAAGAGCAACGATCCGGACAGCGAAATCTTCGCGATGGTGCGCTCGATCGTCGGTCCCGATGTCCCGATTGTCGCGACCCTGGATCTCCACGGCAATGTCTCCCAGGCCATGGTCGATGCCGCCGATGTTGTCGTTGCCTACCGCACCAATCCGCACGTCGACATGCGCGCGCGCGGCGCCGAAGCGGCGCGCGCGCTGGCCGAGATCTTTGCCGGCATGCGCCCCAGCGCTGCACTGATCCGTCTGCCGCTCGTGCCGCCGACCGTAACGCTGCTCACCGCGGCCGGCCCCTATGCCGACCTGATCGCATACGGCCAGACCAAGCTGGACGCGGACATCCTCAACGTGTCGATCCTGGGGGGCTTCGCGTATTCTGACACCGCCAAGAACGGCCTCGCCATCATCGTCACCAGCCGCAGCGGACCGGCCGCGGCACAGGCCTGCGCGCGTGACATCGCACACCATGCATGGGCGGATCATCTGCGCTATGTGCCGCTGCTGACCTCATTGGAGGAAGCCGTCGCGCAGACGGTGGCGGTCGGCAACGACCCCACGCTGCGACCGGTGATCCTGGCCGACGTCGCCGATAATCCCGGCGGTGGCGGCCAGGGGAACACCACGTGGCTACTCGAAGCGCTGCACCAGGCGGGCGCAAGAGGGGTCCTGCTGGGCATCTTCAACGATGCCGCGCTGGCCAGCGAGGCGCACGCCCTTGGGGAAGGCGCCACTTTCGAGGCCGTCTTCAATCGCAGCAGTTCCGACCCGTTCTCGCGCCGCTTTGCTGCCCGGGCAACCGTCATGCGGCTCAAGGACGGCGATTGCGTCGGCCGGCGCGGCTTCTATGCCGGGCGGCGCATGAATCTGGGGCCGAGCGCGTTGCTCGACCTCGACGGCATCGCGGTGGTCGTGATATCGCTTCGCACCCAATGCGCTGACCCGGTGTTCTTTGAGATGATGGGCATCGACCTTGCCGCGGCACGCGCCGTCGTCGTCAAGTCCCGCGGTCATTTCCGTGCCGGCTTTGATGAATTCTTCTCCTCCGAACAGGTGATCGAAGTCGATGCCCCCGGGCTCACCTCGCCGATCCTGTCGCGTTTCGACTGGAAATATCTCCCGCGACCGGTGTTCCCGATCGACGCGGACTTCGACTGGCAGCCCCTATCCGACGAGGACGGCAGGCTAGTACCCCTGGACATCGCCTCATGACACTTGCCGAGTTGGACACGCCGAGCCTGATACTGGAGCGTTCGATTCTCGAGCGCAACGCCGCGACCATGACCGCGCGGGCGCGGGCGCTGGGCGTTAGCCTGCGCCCGCACATGAAGGCGGCGAAATCAGCCGACGTGGCGAAGATTGCCCTGCAGGGCAACTTCGGTGGCATCACCGTCTCGACTCTAAAGGAAGCCGAGTATTTTGCGGCTGCCGGAATCAGCGACATCGTCTATGCGGTCAGCATCGTTCCCGCCAAGTTGGCGCGTATCGCCGCTCTGATGCGCGCCGGAGTCGACCTCACCGTCCTGACTGATCGTATCGACGTTGCGCGCACGCTCAGCGCGCGCTGCGTTGAGCTCGGGATCGAGATCGGGGTGCTGATCGAGATCGACAGCGGAGAGCAGCGCTCGGGGCTTACACCCACTTGCGACGAACTGATCGAGCTGGGCACTATGCTGCACAACTCGCCGGGCGTCACTCTGCGCGGGGTGCTGACGCACGCGGGGCACTCGTACGCCTGTCGTAGCATCGAGGCAATAGAGGAGGTTGCCGAGCGCGAACGCGCCGACGCGGTCGGTGCGGCGCAGCGACTGCGTTCCGCTGGACTGCCCTGCCCGGTAGTCAGCGTGGGCTCGACGCCAACCGCGGTGCACGCCCGCCATCTCGAAGGCGTTACCGAGTTGCGTTGCGGGGTCTACATGTTCGGCGACGTCTTCCAGTCCGAAATCCACTCGTGTGGCCGTGGTGACCTCGCCGTCTCGGTGCTGGCGACTGTGATCGGCCATCGTGAGGACCTCGATTGCGCGTTGATCGATGCCGGCGCTCTGGCGCTATCGAAGGATCGCAGTACGGCGGCCGATGGTTTGCCCGAGGATGTCGGTTTCGGCTATGTCACCGACGCCACTGGAAGCGAACGCATCAAAGGCATGCGGGTGAGCCGCGTCTATCAGGAGCACGGCCTCTTGGAATGCGACGGTTCGTTCCCGTTCGATCGCTTGCCCATCGGTGCCCGTGTCCGTGTATTCCCGAATCACGTGTGCCTCACGGCGGCGATGTACGACGCATACCAAGTTATCGACGGCGGCAGGAAAGTGATCGCCAGTTGGCCGCGCGTCAACGGCTGGTAAGACGCATCACCCAACGCGGCACAGCCTAGAAGTCGACCTCGCTGCCCAGTCCGCGGGAGCGAGCGCTCGCCATCACGGCGGCCGCGGCGGCAAGGTCCTGCAGCGCAATTCCGGTGCCATCGAACAGCGTGATCTCGTCGTCGCTGCGCCGCCCTGACAGGCGAGCGCTCGCGAGCCCGCCCAATGTCCGCATCAGGTCGTCTCTGCCAAGCAGTCCCTGCTTGAACGCATGCTGGCACTCGCCGATGGTGATCGCCTGCTCGAGTGCATCGACGTAGACCGTGGCCGAAGCAACCAGGTCGGGCGCGAGCTCCTGCTTGCCAGCGGTGTCGGCGCCCATAGCATTGATGTGGGTGCCTGGCCTTACCCAATCTTTCAGCACAATTGCGGCCTGCGACGGAGTCACGGTGATCAGGATATCGGCGCAGCGGACCGCCTCTTCGGGTGATGCTGCTGCGGTGAACGCCAGACCCAGCTCCCCGGCCGCGCGCCCGAGTTCCTCAAGATGCGCCGGCACCGGGTCCCACCCGACCACCCGCTCCAGCTCGCGGACTGCCAGGGTGGCCCGCATCTGGTAGGCGGACTGCACTCCCGCTCCGATGATTGACAGAGTGCTCGCATTCTTGCGCGCCAGGTGGCGGGTTGCGATCGCGCTGGCCGCGCCGGTGCGCACGCCAGTGAGGTAGTTGGCGCCGATCAGCGCCGCCGCCATGCCGGTTTCGGGATCGAACAGCAGCACCGTCGACTGGTGGTTGCTGCGTCCCTGCGCCGCATTTTCCGGCCAGTAGCCGCCGGCCTTGAGGCCGAGCACCATCGCGCTGCGATCGAACCCCGCCTTGATTCCGAAGATTGCGTGGCGGTGACCGGTGAGCTCGCGCACCACCGGGTAGGGCAGCGCGGTGCCGCGATCGTAGGCGGCCAGGGTGCCTTCGACTGCGGCGATTGCAGCAGTGATGGACAGCAGATCGGGTACGAGCCTTTCAGGGATCACAAGCATGCGGGGCCTCGCGAAGAGTTCAACAAGGATTCCAACCCGGCGCGATCGGCACCGACCAAAGTCGCACGGACCGCCTCGACACCGCTTTGGGGCGAGGACAGGACTGGTACCTTCAGGTCGGGGAGCGCGGGGATCAGCCGCGCCATCGAAACCTGTGCCAACACTATGACATCAACCTGCTCGGACACAGCCTGAATCGTGCCTCTGACGATGTCGTCATGGCGCTCGGAGTTCCCGTCCAGCAGGGCCTGGAAGGCACCTTCGGCCAGCGCTTCAGTGACCTTGATGGAACGTCCCGCAGCCGCGGCCTTGGCCTCGATCAACCTAACGGTTGGATCGAGCGTCGACCTGACGGTGGCGACCACTCCGACCCGCGGCCCCGTCGCGACCGCCTGCTCCGCCATGGCCTCGTCGATCTTGATGATGGGGATCCCGATGCTCAGACGGGCGGCACTGGCCGCCTCGCCCACCGACGAGCACGCATTGAGCAGCGCGACGGCGCCCATCTGCTGCCCCAACTGCATGTAGGAGAGAATGCGTCCCGTGACAGCCTCGGTCAGATGGCCCGCCGCCATCACATCGTTGAGCAAGCTGTCGTCCATGATGTTGACGACGCGCACGTCGGGCATGATCTTCCGGAACTGCTCTTTGATCGGGTCCACGCTTACGGGGCCAGTGTGGACGACGACGACGGTTTTCATTGCAGGTTCCTCGTGAATGGAAATCGGAGAAGCTCGGGGCGTCTGGGCTTTCAGGCAGAGGCTCAGGCCCTTTCTTGCTCGCTGCCTTCGGGGGCGTGGGTCACGATGGACTTCAGCTCCGGGCGGGGGGTGGCGAGCGCCGCTGCGTCCGGCACCGGGCGGCGCAGCTCGGCAATGCCGGCGAACGCCCGCTCCAGTGCCTCGGCGGTGTCCAGCAGCTCAAGGTCGCCGCCGAATCGGCCCACCACCTGCAGCCCGAAGGGCATGGCGTGGTCATCCACGCCGCAGGGCAGCGCGATCGCCGGGTTGGTCACCAGCGTGACTACGTAGGTGAGTGCGAGCCAGTGGTAATAATTCTTCAACTCTTCGCCCTCGAGTTCCGAGAGGTAGAGCTGGGTCCACGGAAACGGTGAGACGGGGGTGGTCGGCGCCATCACCAGGTCGTAGTCCCGGAAGGTCTCCTGGAAACGGCGGAAGATTTGCGTCTGCTCGGCGTGACCCCAGGCGGCATCGGCCAGCGACAGCGCGCTGCCAATCTCGTAGTTCGCCCGGATGTTGGGACCCAGCTGGTCACGATGGTTCTCATAGCTGTCCCGGTAGCGGGCAACGTAATTCAGCGAACGCACCACGTCGAAGGCCCGATCCGCCGCACCGAAGTCGAAACTGACTT
Organism: Burkholderiaceae bacterium; assembly: GCA_024637395.1. GTDB lineage: Bacteria > Pseudomonadota > Gammaproteobacteria > Burkholderiales > Burkholderiaceae_E > JAGXFR01. The sequence goes on from JAGXFG010000076.1 coordinate 32,001, forward strand.
CGTCCGCCGCACGAAACAGGTGGCGCATCGCGCCCATCCGCCGGCGCATCACGCCGCGTATTTCAGTGCTGACCGGGCACTGGCCGAAATCGCTCGTCCAGGCCACGCGCAACCGGCTGAGGTCGGCCAGGCGACCCGAGGCCGCGGCCTCGGGGTCGAACGGTCGCGACAGTGGGTCGCGATTGTCAACGCCAAGTTGGGCAGCGAAGAGCATCCGGGCGTCGGCGACGGTGCGGCCCATCGGCCCGAGCACCGAGATCGGGGTCCAGCCGAGTTGCCGGCCGTCCATCGGCACCAAGCCCGGGGACGGCCGGAAACCGACGACGCCGCAGATCGCGGCCGGAATCCGCAAGGATCCGCCAGTATCCGATCCGGTGCAGATCGGCAACATGTCGCATGCCAGCGCCGCGGCCGAGCCACCCGACGAACCGCCGGCATTCAACGACGGGTCAAAGGGGTTGCCGGTTGCTCCCCACACCGGGTTGCGCGAGTTGGCGCCAGCGCCGAACTCGGGCACGTTGGTTTTGGCCGTCACGATCGCACCGGCCGCGCGGACCAGCGCCACTTGCGCGGAATCCCGCGTGGGCACGTGGTTTCGGTACAGCGGCGAGCCGTGCGTCGTCAGGATGCCCTCGGTGTCCTGCAGATCCTTGATGCCAACCGGCAGTCCGTGCAGGCGGCCAAGCGGCGCACCGCTCAGCACCGCCGCCTCTGCCGCCTGGGCCTCTCTGCGGGCGCGGTCGTAGGCCTTGGCCGCGATTGCGTTCACCGCCGGATTGAGCGCCTCGATCCGATCGATGCAGGCGGCGAGCAATTCGACCGGCGAGATTTCCTTGGTTCCGATCAGGCGCCGCAGCTCGACGGCCGGGAGCGCGGTCAATGCAGGGGATGACACGCTGGAGGTCCTCCAAGAGTGGTCTTCAGAACACCAGGCCGGGCTTGGTGTCGGCGTCGAGCGGCCAGATAGGTCGCTGCACCTTGGTGTAGGTCATCTTGCGATAGTCGCGGGCGAGCGGCGCGTCCGATTCGATGTAGATGACCTTCGCGGCGATCGGCCCGAAGGCGGCCATGAAGTGATTGGTCGATTTCACGACCAGGATCTTGCGAGTCCGCGGATCGATCCCCAGGTTTGAAAACATCTCCAGGCCGAGCGCCTGCGTCCGGTTGGTGATCAGCACGACGTCGACGCCCCCGATGCGGACCGCCGCGCAGTCGCCCAGCGGCGACTGGGTCGGCCCAAAGCTTTGCCAGCAATCGCGTTTGAGTGCTGTCACCTCGACCAGCGCGTCGATCGGCTGACCGGAGGCGGGGCCGATCTTGCCGCCGAAGCGCAGCGGGAAGCTAGCGCCAACGCCGGCGTCAAAGCATAGCCGCACCGCGATCGGGTCCCAGATCGGGCCGACGGCCGCGCTAGCGGCCTGCACCGCGATGAGCTGGCGCAGGATCGAGGTGTTGTCCGAGGGCGCGCCACCGCCGGCATTGTCCGCGGGGTCGGCGATGACCACCGGGGAACCGTCGAAGTCCATGCCCGCCTTGACGCCTTCGGTAATCGTGAGGAACTCCGGCATGGTTCGGCCTCGCATCGAGATGAACTCCTCGCCAAGCTTAGTTGCCAGCGCATCGGCCTTACCCTTGTCGCCGTCGGCGACGACGAGGATGCGGCCGGTCATTTCCGGCACGTCCCCGTACGGGAAACAGTGCACGGCCGAAACCGAGAGGATGCCGTCCTTGCCTTCGAGTGCCATCATGCGATCGACGAAGCCGCGCATCAGCGGCAACGTGGTCGGGTAGCTGCCGATCTGGCGGCAATCGTAGAGCGACATCACGGGCCGGATTTCGCCGCGCAGCGTCCGCAGCACGAGGGTAAGCAAGTCTTCGGCCCGATCGACCACGTCGGTGTGCGGAAACTCCTTGTAGCAAATCATGATGTCCGAGTTGCGCATGCGCTTGAGCGTCATGTGGCAGTGCGGGTCATGTTCGACCCCGATCACGCACTTCGCGCCAACGATCGCCCGGGCGCGCTCCAGGATGTCGCCCTCGACATCGTCGTAACCGTACGCGACCATTGCGCCGTGCAGACCGAACAACACCGCGTCGAGCGGCATGGCGGCCTGGAGCTGGCCCAGCACCTCGTCGCGCATGAACTCATAGTCGAGCTGATTAACCGTGCCCGCCGGACTGGCCGCAAAGCAACTCCCCTCGATCAGCGTGAACCCATCGTGCGCAGCCCGGCGCCGGGCGACGAAGAGCGGCGCCGTGCACATGCGCGGCGCGTCCTCAGGATGTTCCCCGGGGCGCAGGAATACGCTTTCCTTGAAGCCGGCAATGCTAGTGGGCATCGGCGAGAAGGTATTGGTCTCGGTCGCGATCGTGGCTGAGAACAGGCGCATGAGGGTTCCTTTTCGATTGGGTCGGCAACGCTAACGGGTGGATCAGGCCACTGGCGGCACCCAGGTGGTGTTTTCGTCGAGTGGATAGACCGGGCGCGGCGTGCGGGTCCAGGCGAAGGTGTGCAACGCCGGCGAGGTCAGCCCCGGACAGTCGACCTCGAAGATCTGCTCGGGCGCGAAGAACTCGTCGAAGCCGGCGCGGAAATGCCCGCGACTCTTGAGCACCACGGTGCGCGCGGCGGCAATGTCGACGCCGAGGTTCTCGAGTTGCACCGGGTCCATGCATTGCTGGCGATTGGAGATGACGACCACCGCTACGCCGCCAATCTGCAGCAACGCCGAAGGTCCCATTGACGCGGCGGCGCCCTTGAGCAGGCCGCGGCGCCCGACGATCGCCCCATCGGAAAGCGCGGCGACCGTCGCCGGCGCTTCGAAGGGCAGCGAGAAGCTGTCTTTCTCGTTGCGGTTGAAACGCGCCGCGAAGCTCGTCCCCAGTCCGCTGTGATGCGCCTCGGCGGCGAGTGCCGCATCGTTCATGATGCCGATGACGACTCCGTCAGCTCCCGCTTCCACCAACCCCCGCAACAGGTACGTGGTATTGCCGCGGCCCCCACCCCCGGGGTTGTCGCCCACGTCGGCCAGCAGCACGGCGGGCGTGGCGTGGTCGCGGCCGGCCGTGACGGCAAGTTTCACGGCATCGTCCAGGCTGGTCATCTCCTTGCGGAAACGCTGCCGCATCGCCCAGGTGCGCTGGCACAGGTCCAGCGCGAGGTCGAAAGCGGCGCGGCGGTTGCCGTTGCGCGCCGTCACGATCGCCGAATATCCGCCTTTCGGGCAGTCACTGAAGACGAAACCCGCCATGATCGAGACGTTCATGATGTCGCCGGCGACCTGCGTCTGTCCGTAGCGGATCATCTCGCTGTAGGGCCCGGTGGCGGTGAGCAGAGTGATCGAGGGCGGCCTGAGCGGCAGTTTGACCATGGCGACGGCGGTCTTCGCTCCGGCGAGCAGTTCGCGCATGTGCTGGGCAGCTTCGATGCCGCGTTCGCGGATGTCGGTGTGGGGGTTCTCGAGGTAGCCGACGAAGACGTCGAGATGCTCGATCATCTTTTCCGAGACGTTGGCGTGCAGGTCGAAGACCCCAATCACCGGCACGCCCGGGCCGACGCGCTTGCGGATCAGCGCATAGAGGTCACCGTCCGGATCATCGGAACCGGTCGTCAGGGCGGCGCCGTGAGAAACGACAAAAACGCCGTCCAGAGCACCCGCGGCGCTCAGCCCGGCGTCGATCTCGCCGAGAAACGCGTCGAAGAAGGGTTGCTCCACCGGTCCCCCGGGCTGCGACAGGATCATGCGTAGCGGCACCGGCGTCCAGGCTCCGCTGCGGTCCATCTGCCCGAAGAATCCGGGGAGATCGGCGGTGGACCGGCAAGGTTCCGAACGCGCCTGACGGAGGATTTCCGGACCACGGATGTCGAGCCGCTGGGCAAAGTCTGCCGCCGTGGTGACCGGGGAGAAGCGGTTGCATTCGATCGCGAAGCCGAGGATGGCGATGCGCGGAGAGGTGCTGGACATGCTCGATGCTCCTCGGCGCGATCTGCAGCGCGCCAGCCTGGTGGCAGGGGTTCAATTCAAAATCGATTGGTTGACTGGCTGGTAGTTGGCAAGCGCTCGAAGGGCCCGCCGACGGGCCTCAGGTGACACGCCACCCAGTGGGTCGGAAGCACTTGTTCGAGTTTGGGAGTTTCGCGGCGGCAGCGCTCCTGCGCGTAGGGGCAGCGCGTGTGGAAGTGGCAACCCGACGGGGGGGTCACGGGACTCGGCACGTCGCCTTGCAGGATGATGTGTTCGCGCTTGAGCCCGGGTTCGGGCAACGGCGCGGCGGCCAGCAACGCTTCACTGTAGGGGTGCAAGGGTTGGCCGAACAGGTCGGCATTGCCCGCAAGTTCGACGATGCGCCCCAGATACATCACGGCGATGCGGTGACCGATGTGCTCGACGACGGCCAGGTCGTGCGAGATGAACAGGTAGGCAAGGCCGAACTCTTCCTGCAGGTCGATCAGCAGGTTGAGCACCTGTGCCTGCACCGAGACGTCCAGCGCCGAGACCGGCTCATCGGCGACGATCAGGCTTGGGTTCACTGCCAGCGCCCGCGCAATGCCGAGGCGCTGGCGCTGACCGCCGGAGAACTCGTGGGGATACTTCTTGGTGGCGTCGGCATGCAACCCGACCCGCTCGAAGAGCCAGGCGAGCCGCTGCTCCAGCTCCCGGCCCGATGCGAGATTGAAGTTGGTCAGCGGCTCACTGACGATCGCGCCGGCCGACAGGTGTGGGTTGAGCGAAGCGTACGGATCCTGAAACACGATCTGCATCTGTCGGCGATGGGGGCGCAGTTCGGCTTCGCGCAGCTTGGAAATGTCGACCCCGCTCAGGATCACCGAGCCGGAGGTCGGCTCCTGTAGCCGCATCACGGTCTTCGCCACTGTCGACTTGCCGCATCCCGACTCCCCGACCAGACAGAGCGTCTCGCCCCGCGCGATCTCGAAAGACACGCCATCGACCGCGTAGACCTGACCGACCACGCGCGAGAGCAAGCCGCGATGCACTGGGAAGTGCTTCTTCAGATCGGTCACGCGCAGCACGGCCTGAGCCGGCGGCACCGGGGCAATCGCGGCCGCGTGGTCAGAGTTCATCGTGATGTCGCCGCGACCCGCGCGGTCTCCCAGCAGGCGGCCGAATGGTCCGGCCCGTAAGGATCGAACGGGGGGCGCTCCAGCGTACAGCGCTCGAGCGCAAAGCTGCAACGCGGCGCGAAGGCGCAACCCGGGATCTCCTCACGCAACGACGGCACCATGCCGGGAATCTCTTCCAGACGTCCGCGAATGTTGCTTCGGCGCCCGGCCGCGGTGCGGCGCGGGATCGAGTTCATCAGGCCGCGGGTGTAGGGGTGCAGGGGATTTCGGAACAGCTCGCCGACCGGCGCTTCCTCGACCTTGCGGCCGGCGTACATGACGATCACCCGCTGCGCGACTTCGGCGACCACCCCCAGGTCGTGAGTGATCAACACGATTGCGGTTCCCAGCCTCTCCTTGAGCTCGAGCGTCAGGTTCAAAATCTGCGCCTGGATCGTGACATCGAGCGCGGTGGTCGGCTCGTCGGCGATCAGGACCTGCGGATTGCAGGCGAGCGCCATCGCGATCATTACGCGCTGGCGCATGCCCCCTGAGAGCTGGTGCGGATACTCGCCCGCGCGCTGCCGCGGGTCGGCAATGTGCACCATCGACAGCATATCGACCGCCCGGTCCAACGCTGCGCGCCGGTCCAGGCGCTGGTGGATGCGCAGCGATTCGGCAATCTGCTCGCCCACCGTCAGGACCGGGTTCAGCGAAGTCATCGGCTCCTGGAAGATCATCGAGATGCGGTTCCCGCGGATGCGGCGCATCTGGCGCTCGGACAGGGTGGTCAGTTCGACGCCGTCGAAAGTCACCGTGCCGTCGACGACGCGACCAGCGGTTTCCGGGATCAAGCGCATGATCGAGAGCGCCAACACACTCTTCCCGCAGCCCGATTCGCCGACGATGCACAGCGTCTCGCCACGCTTGACATCGAGCGACACCCCATCAACCGCCCGCACGGTACCGTCGCGAGTGAAGAATTGGGTGCGCAGGTCGCGGACCGACAAGATGACTTCGGGGGCTGCCGTGGGCGCAACGCTCGCGGCGGTTTTCGTGGGTGATCGGACACTCATCGCCGCGCTCACATCCGCCGCGCAATGCGCGGATCAAGACTGTCGCGCAGTCCGTCGCCCACCAGATTGATCGCCAGCACCGCAATCGCGAGCATGACGCCCGGGAAGAAGATGATCCACGGCGAAATCTGGAAGTAGGTTCGACCCATCGAGATGACGTTGCCCCAGCTCGGGATCTCCGGTGGCGTCCCCGCACCGAGGAAAGACAGTCCCGCTTCGGTCAGGATTGCCGCGGCACAAACGTAAGTCGCCTGCACGATCAGCGGTGCGAAGGTATTAGGCAGAATGTGTCGGGTCATGATGATCCGGGTGCGTGTGCCGCTGGCGACAGCGGCCTCGATGTAGGGCAGACCGCGCACGGCGAGCACGACGCTGCGCACCAGGCGCACGACGCGTGGAATCTCGGGAATCGAAATCGCGACGATCACGATGAGCAGGCTGGCCTTCATCAGCGTAATCAGGGCGATCGCCAACAGAATCGCCGGAATCGCCATCAGTCCATCCATCACGCGCATGACCGTATCATCAACCCGCCGGTAGTAACCGCACAGCACACCAATGACGAGTCCAACCGCGGTCGCAATCACCGCAACGCTGATCCCGACGATCAGCGAAATCCGCGTGCCATAGACCACGCGGCTGTAGACGTCGCGCCCGAACTGGTCGGTCCCGAACCAGAACTCCGCCGACGGTCGCTTAAGACGGTCCAGTGGCTCGAAGTTCAACGGGTCGTTGGCGATCCAGGGAGCAATGAGCGCAATCACCACCAGCAGCACGAGCATGATGCCGCCGATGACGATGGTTGGATGGCGGCGGATCCAGTCAAAACGCCGCGCTCGAGAAGCGCCGGGGACAGCGATGGTAATGGAGGCCATCAGGGCGTCGTCCTAGTAGCGAATGCGCGGGTCGAAGAAGGCGTAACTGATGTCAATCAGCAGGTTCACGCTCACCTTCACGCCCGCGAACAGGATGATCAGGCCCTGAATGATCGGGTAGTCGCGTTTCATGATCGCGTCCACCGTCAGTCGCCCGAGCCCGGGGATGTTGAACACGGTCTCGGTGATGACCACACCCGAGATCAACAACGCCAGCCCGATGCCGATCACCGTGACAATCGGCACGGCGGCGTTCTTCAACGCATGGCGCAACAGCACGACACTCTGGGCTACCCCCTTGGCACGCGCGGTGCGGATGTAGTCCTCGGAGAGCACCTCCAGCATGCTGGCCCGCGTGATGCGGGCGATCAGCGCCATGTAGACCATGCCCAAGGCAAAGGCCGGCAGCACGATCGAGCGCGCCGTCTGACCGATGCCATGCGCCAGCGGGCTGTAGCCCTGCACCGGGAGCCAGTGCAGTTCAAGAGCGAAGACGTAGATCAGAAAGTAGCCGATCAGGAACACGGGCACCGCAAAGCCCAGGACCGAGAAGCCCATCACCACCCGATCGATCACCGTGCCGACCTTCCATGCCGCCACGACGCCCATCGGAATCGCGAATGAGATTGCGACCACCAAGGTGCAGACGGCAAGCACGAGCGAAGGCTCCAGGCGCTGCTTGACCAGCGTCAGAACCGGCAGATTGGAGAAGATCGAGGTGCCCAGATCGCCATGCAGCAGATTCGAAACGTAGATGCCGAACTGCTGCCAAAGCGGAAGATTGAGCCCGAGCCTGCTGCGAATGGCTTCCACCGCTGCCGGCGAGGCCTCATCCCCGGCGATGACCGCCGCCGGATCCCCCGGGGTCAGATGCAGCAGCAGAAAGACGAACAGCGCCACGACGATCATCACGGGGATGGTCGCGAGCAGCCGCCGCAAGATGTAAGCGGTCATCGGCCCGCCTGAATACGCTGCAAGCGGACCTTGATGGCGCGTCTCCCCCGCCGCCAGGCAGCGGGGGAAACCGGGCAAGTAAACACGCGCGCCAATGCCGGAAGATGCACGATCGCCATCTCTTCAGATCCCATCCCAACGAACACACCAAACCGATTGCGCCATCACGGCTAGCGCATCCCGAGCAGCGTTACTTCTTCTCGATGTTCCACATCGGCGGAATCGACGGCATCACCTGCACGCCCGAGAGGCGATCCGAGCGATAGGCGATCGGATTGCGCCACTGCGCAAAGGAGATGTACGGCACCTGGTCGTAGGCCCTCTTCGACAGTTCCACGATCAGCTTCTTGCGTGTCGCCATATCCGGTGCAAACGCCCATTGCTTGCGCAGATCCTCAAATTGCTTGTCGCACGGCCAGCCGTACCAGGCCTTTTCGCAGCCCATCCCGATTGCGGTATGCGTAACCGGGTTGGACGAGGTCAGGACCGTCGTCCCGGAAATGAAGATATTCCAGCCACCCTCGGCCGGCGTCCCCTTCTTGGCGCGGCGCGCAACCACTGAACCCCAGTCCATCGCCTGGACGTCGAGATTGAGAAACTTAGCCTTGCGCAGCTGCTGGATCATGACCAGGTTGGCGGGATTGATGTAGGCATGGTCGGTGGCGTGCAGGATGGTGATCGGCTCACCTTTGTAGCCGGCCTCCTTGAACAGCTTCTCCGCCATTGCGTAGTCTTTGGGTCCCTTGTACGGCTCGCTGCCGGCATCGGTCTCCATCGCCACGCCACAGCCGAAATACGAGAAGCACAGCGTCTGCAGGCTCTTGTCGGCGGAAATCGTGTTCAGGTAGTCCTCATTCTTGAGGATGTAGTACATCGCCCGCCGCGCCTTCACGTTGTTGAAGGGCGGTTGAAGATGATTCAACTGAATGAATCCCATGGTGCCAGCGGCCGGATGCACGGCGATCGTGATTCCCGGCGTCGCCTTGAGGATCGGCAGGAAATCGGACGACGGGTTCTCCAGGAAATCGATTTCGCCGTTAACCAGGGCCGCCTGCGCGGTCTGCGGGTCGGGCATCCAGATGAACTCGACCCGATCCACCTTGACCACCTTGCCGCCGGCCTGCCCCGAGGCGGGTTCCTTGCGGGGCACGTAGTCCTTGAACTTGACGTAGACCGCCTTGCTGCCCGGGACCCACTCGTCGCGCTTGAACATGAACGGTCCAGAACCGATCACCTCGGTGATCTGGGTGAAGGGGTCGGTCAGCGCCTCTTTCTCACGCATCACGAAGGGCAGGCTGGTGCCCATCTTGGCCAGAATGTCGATCAGCAGGCCGTATGGCTCCGTCAGCGCCCACTCGAAGGTCTTGTCATCCTTGGCGGTCAGCGACGCTGTGTAACCCATGAGTTGCTTGCCCGCCCCGTCGCGCTTGCCCCAGCGCTTCATCGAAGCCACCACATCCTTGGAGGTGACCGGGGTGCCGTCATGGAACTTGAGGCCGTCACGCAACTTGAAGGTGTAGATCTTGCGGTCCGGACTCACGGTCCAGGTGTCCACCATCTGCGGTTGCGGATCGAGATTGATGTCACTGGAAAACAGCGTGTCGTAGACCATGTTGCCGTGGACGCCGGCAATCGTCTGGGTGGTCCAGAACGGATCGATCGTGCGAACGTCAGCATGCATGACTGCGCGCAGCACCTTTTCTTCCGCTTGCACCAGGGACGTCCCGACCGAGCCCGCAAACGCCACCAGCGTTGCGGCAAGCCAAAACCGGGAGTTCTTCTTGAGAACTGGCATGGTGATCCTCCTTAGTGGATTGATAGCTGGCGCAGGGATGATCGTCCCTTTAGTCCAAATTGTCATTGTCTATCTCCTCTTGCAGTCAAAGACTGGCGATTCACGAAACACTGGTTCGGCGGCGGGTGCGGCCGGATCCTGACGCGGCGCTGGGGCGCTCGGTTGCAGCGCCCAGCGCACGCACGCCTTGGCCAGCGCTTCGGTCGGATCGACCATCGGCACGCGAAACGAATGACCCGCGAGCGCAACCGGAACTTCCGTGCACGCCATCAGAACCACTTGCGCCCCCCGCCCGATCAATAGTTCTGTCGCTGCACCAAGCAGCTCCGAGGCCTCGTCAATCCGACCACTCTTGACGGCGCGGATACCGGGCATCACCAACCGGGTCACTTCTTCCTCCGCCGGGACCACCCAAGCGGCCTGCGGCATGCGCCTTTGGTAGATCGCGCCAGCCAGCGTCCCCCTGGTCGCAATCAGGCCAATCGCGTCGCTCAAGTCGGTCGGCACTGCCGCCAAGGCAGCATCTGCGATATGCAAGATTGGTAAACCTGATGCTTTAACGATCGCATCGTGCCAGAAATGCGCGGTATTGCACGGGATCGCCAGAACTTGAGCTCCGGCCTGACGCAGCGCCAGGGCGGCGCGGACGAGCATCGGTTCGGGCGAAATCCCGTGGCCGAACACCGCTGCGTCGCGATCCGGCACTTCCGGGCAGAAGCGCACCACCAGCGCAATGTGGTCCTGATCGCAGGCGGCTGGCGTCGCGATTACCAGCTTGCGCAGAAAGTCGACGGTTGCCAATGGGCCCATGCCGCCGAGGACACCAACCAGCCGCTGGGCCTGCCTGTCTGTTTCGGTCACCATGGCGCACAAGATACGGGTCAAACGACGCCCGTGACCAATGCTCTGTCGGCATAGGATGATGTCTGGCGCCCGCCGGGAACTCGCGCGGTGAAGCCGCTCCCACGATGCAGTGGCTACATCGCCATCGGCTCCTGGGTCGACTGCCAGGCCACCATCTGCCAGCGTCCGGACCGCTGCGCCCAGATCTGGAGGTACTTGGACTGGATCAGCTTGTCCTTGCCGTTGGAGATCACCTCGATCCCGATATGGCCGTTGACCAGGACCACGTCGCCGAGCACCCTGAAATCGCGGTGGCCGGGTATCAGCGCCTTGTAGACATAGTGGCGGCTGGCCAGCTTATCAAGGTATTGCTGCTTGGTTTCGTCGGTGCCTGAGGCGTGGACATAGCGCAGATCGTCGCCGATCAGCTCGCGCAGCACCGCGATGTCGCAGGCAATGGTGGCATCGAGCCGCTTCTTCTCGAGCGCCTCGATCTGGGCAATGACTTCTGATTCACTCATGGGGTGTACCTCCAGTTACTGGTTGACGCTGCGGCACCAGGGCCGCAGCATGGCATTCAGACGCGCTCGATCAGCAGTGCGATTCCCTGGCCGACACCGATGCACATCGTGCACAGGCCGTAGCGGCCGCCGGTGCGCTGCAACTGATTGAGGGCTGTCAGGACCAGCCGTGCTCCCGACATGCCCAGCGGGTGGCCGAGCGCGATCGCGCCGCCGTTGGGGTTGACCCGGGGATCATCGTCGTCGAGCCCGAGCAGGCGCAGCGTCGCCAGGCCTTGCGCCGCGAACGCCTCGTTGAGCTCGATCACGTCGAGTGCAGCGAGCGCTATGCCGGTGCGCGCGAGCAGCTTCTGGGTCGCCGGCGCCGGGCCGATGCCCATGATCCGCGGCGCCACGCCGGCCACGGCCATGCCGACGATGCGCGCGCGCGGCGTCAGGCCGTGGCGCTGCGCCGCCGCCTCGGAGGCAACGATGATTCCGGCCGCGCCGTCGTTGACGCCCGAGGCGTTGCCCGCGGTGATCGAGCCGTCGGCCTTGACGAAGGGCTTGAGCTTGCGGAGCAATTCAATGGTCGTCTCGCGGGGATGTTCGTCGCGCGCCACGACCACCGGATCGCCCTTGCGCTGGGGGATCTCCACCGGGACGATCTCGGCGTCGAAGAACCCACTGCGCTGCGCCGCGGCGGCACGAGCCTGGCTGCGCAGGGCGAACTGGTCCTGGTCCTCGCGCGATATCTGGTAGTCGGCGGCAACGTTCTCGGCGGTCTCGGGCATTTGGTCAACGCCATAGAGCTTGCGCATCACCGGGTTGATGAAGCGCCAGCCGATCGTGGTGTCGTAGACGGCATTGCTGCGGCTGAAGGCCGAGTCCGCCTTGGGCATCACGAAGGGCGCCCGCGACATGCTCTCCACCCCGCCCGCAATCCCGAGTTCGACTTCGTCGTTCCTGATCGCGCGCGCCAGGGTGCCGACCGCGTCCATTCCCGAGCCGCACAGGCGGTTCACGGTGGCGCCGGGAACCTCCTGCGGCAAACCGGCCAGCAGCAGTGCCATCCGGGCAACATTGCGGTTGTCCTCCCCGGCTTGATTGGCGCAGCCCATGATCACGTCCTCGATCGCGGCCGGGTCCAGCCCCGGGTTGCGCGCCAGCAGCGTGCGCAACGGAATCGCCGCGAGGTCATCGGTGCGCACGCTCGCCAGGGAACCGCCGTAACGGCCGATCGGAGTCCGGATCGCATCGCAAATAAACGCTTCACTCATCATTACACTCCCAAGGTATCGCCCGCGCCCGGCGCAGCCCGCAGGGGCACGCCACTCAATTTGCACAACTCGTCGAAGCCCAGCCCCGCGGCCCATTCCAGCGCCACCAGCCCCTCGCCGCCCACTTCGATCACCGCCAGGTCGGTATAGATCCGGCTCACGCACCCGACCCCGGTAAGCGGATAAGTGCAGTTGGCGACCAGCTTGCTCTCGCCGCTGCGGGTCTGGTGCTCCATCATCACGTATACCTGCCGCGCGCCGATTGCGAGGTCCATTGCGCCGCCCACCGCCGGAATGGCATCGGCCGCGCCAGTGTGCCAGTTCGCAAGATCGCCCCTGACCGACACCTGAAAAGCGCCGAGCACGCAGATGTCGAGGTGCCCACCGCGCATCATCGCGAACGAGTCGGCGTGGTGGAAATAGGCCCCGCCCGCCAGCAGCGTCACCGGCTGCTTGCCGGCGTTGATCAGGTCGCTGTCCTCCTCGCCGGGAGCCGGTGCCGGCCCCATCCCGAGGATGCCGTTCTCGCTGTGCAGCACGATCTCGCGACCGGCCGGCAACTTGTCCGCCACCATGGTCGGCAGCCCGATCCCGAGGTTGACGTAAGCCCCTTCGGGGATGTCCTGCGCGACCCGGGCCGCCATCTGTTGACGTGTCAGTCGCTTCATTGCCGTGCCTCCGCCCGGGCGCCGGCAGCAGTTCCCGGGGGCGGGATGCACACCACGCGCTGGACGAATATTCCCGGGGTGACAATGGCTTCCGGATCAAGTGCGCCGAGTTCGACCGTCGCGCTTACCTGCACCACCGCGCAGCGCGCCGCGCTGGCCATGATCGGACCGAAATTGCGCGCCGCCTTGCGAAAGGTCAGGTTGCCCCAGCGGTCCGCCAACTCGGCCCGGATCAGCGCAAAGTCGCCGAAAATAGGGTGCTCGAGCACATAGTCGCGGCCATTGATCAACCTGGTCTCCTTGCCCTCGGCGAGCGTGGTGCCGAATCCGGTCGGGGTGAAGAATGCCCCGATCCCCGCGCCGGCGGCCCGGATCCGTTCGGCGAGGTTGCCCTGCGGCACCAGTTCGGTCTCGATCGCGCCGCGGCGATAGAGATCGTCGAAGACCTGCGAATCGGCCTGGCGCGGGAACGAGCAGACGATCTTGCGCACCCGCCCAGCCTTGAGCAGGGCAGCGATCCCGGTCTCACCATTGCCGGCGTTATTGCTCACCACCACCAGGTCGCGCGCGCCCTGCTCGATCAGCGCCTCGATCAGTTCGTGGGGCATCCCGGCGCCGCCGAAGCCGCCAATCAGGATGGTGGCGCCATCAGGCACATCAGCCACCGCCACCTGCGCCGAATCCACAATCTTGTTGATCATCAACTTCCCTCGTAGGCTCGGATTGCGCCGCCAGCCGGACGCAACCTCAGAGTTTACCTGCCGCGCGCCGTGCGGCATCGGCATCGGCGGCGTCGACATCGGCGCGCAGCCAGCGCAGCAGGACCAGTCCCGGCAAAGCGGTCACCACCGTGACCAGGAAAAAGTCCGCCCATCCCCAGGTCGCCACCATCACGCCGGCGGCCGGACCGACATAGACGCGCCCGACCGCCGAGAGCGCCGAGAGCAGCGCGAACTGCGCGGCCGAGAAGCGCCGGTCGGTAAGCGACATCAGGAAGGCCACGAAGGCGGCAGTGCCCATGCCCCCGCAGAGATTCTCGACCCCGATCGCGGTGGCCATCAACCCAAAACTCTTGGGCAATACGGCGAGCAGCCAATAGCCGAAATTGGACACCGCCTGGAGCACACCGAAAATCATCAGGGCGGAATACAGCGGACGCTTGGCGAGCCAGGCGCCGCCAGCGAGCGCGCCGATGATGGTCGCGACCAGCCCGAGTACCTTGTTGACCGCACCGACCTCGGTGAGGCTGAAGCCGGCACCGCGGATCAGGAAGGTGGTCGAGAGACTGCCGGCAAACGCGTCGCCCAGCTTGTAGAGCACGATCAGCGCGAGCAGCGCCAGCGCGTGGCGGCGCTCGAAGAACGCATCCCAGGGCGCCACGAAGGATGGAAACCCCGACCAACGCGCCGCCTGCAGTGCCGCCGCGAACGCGACCAGCATCGTGACCGAGTTGTAGGCCAGGCGCGCAAAGCCGTCGCCACCGACCCAATCGCCGGAGAACCAGCGCAGCGCGAAGAACGCGCCCACTCCGGCGCCCACCATCGCCACGAAACCGCGCAGTTCGACCCCCACCGGGGCGCTGTTCAGCTCCGGCCTGGGCAGCCGCGGCACCATCATGCTGACGATGGTGAACAAGGCGAAGATCAGCGCCATCAGCCGATAGGTGTTGGGCCAGCCGAGCACCTGGTCGGCGAGGATCAGCGCCAGACCCCCGGAAACGATCATCGCGATCCGGTAGCCGAGCACCGACACCGCCGCGCCGGCGCCGCGCTCGGCGGGTTCCAGCAGGTCGCTGCGGTAGGCATCGAAGACGATGTCCTGCGATGCCGAAAGGAACGCGATCGCCACGGCCGCCGCGCCCACCAGAGCGATCTGACTGCCGGGGTCGAGCGTGGCCATCGCCAGACACGCCAGCGCCAGCCCGGCCTGGGTGATGATCAGCCAGCCGCGGCGGCGGCCGATGCGCGGCGGCTCGAAGCGATCGACCAGCGGCGCCCAGACGAACTTGAAGGTGTAGGGCAGGCCGACCAGCGCGAAGAAGCCGATGGTGCGGATATCGACGCCCTCCACCGTCAGCCAGGCCTGCAGCGTCCCGGCCGAGAGCGCGAGCGGCAGTCCGCTGGCGAAACCGAGCGCCATCATCGCCGCGATGCGGCGGTTGGCGAAGACGTCGAGAATCGCGTGGCGCGCTGGGTTGGCCGAGGGCATGGGGCGCTAGTTTACGCGCGCTCAGCCGGTGATCTTGCGCAACAGCGCCCGCGCCCCGAGACGCAGCTTCTGGGCCAGGCTGAAGCGGCTGAAATTGGTCTTGACCGCGCCCTGAGTGAACGCCGTGCGCTTGGTGTAGTCGATCTGGACGTCGACGATCACCGGCCAGCCGCCGGCGGCCGCGCTGCGTGCCCGTTCGATCGCCGGTTCGATCTCGTCGTTGTTGGCGATGGTCACGAAGGCGGCTCCCGTGGCGAGCGCCACGCCCTCGACCTGAAGGGCGCCCAGCGCCGAACAGGACTTGCGGTTGAAGGTGATTTCCTGCGCCTGCGCGATTTGCGACAGTTCGCCGTCGTGGAACACGTAATAGATGACGCCCAGGCCCTGGCGTGCCGCCGTTGCTATCTCCATGCAGGTCATCATGAAGGCGCCGTCGCCAACAATCGCGAACACCTCGCGCTCGGGCTGCGCCAATTTCGCGCCGATCGCCGCCGGCACGGCGTAGCCCATGCAGTTGAAATCGGTCGGCAGGATGAACGACTTGGGCGAGTGGACCGGAAACAGTTCGGCGGTCAGGTAAGTGTGGTTGCCGTCGTCGACCACCGCGATCGCGTCGTCGGGAACGGCGTGGCGCAGGGCCGCGAAGAAGCGGCCCGGATTGACCCGCTCCTTGCTGTCGTGTTCGAGCCACTCGTCGCGGTAGGCCCGCTTGTCGCGGGCGATCGCGGCATGCAATGCG
This sequence comes from Burkholderiaceae bacterium, assembly GCA_024637395.1. Classification (GTDB taxonomy): domain Bacteria; phylum Pseudomonadota; class Gammaproteobacteria; order Burkholderiales; family Burkholderiaceae_E; genus JAGXFR01. The sequence continues at coordinate 48,001 of JAGXFG010000076.1, forward strand.
TCGTTGCGGGCGCGCGGCGCGAGTTCGTTCACGCCGGCCTCGTCCATCGAAAGCGCCTGCCAGAGCGCCTCGAGCCCGTCACCGGCGTCGCAGGCGAGCTCGATCTTCGCCGGATAGTTGGCGTTGAAGACCCGCCCATCGATATCGAGGTGGATCAGGTTCTCGGGGACCGTGACCCCGAAACTGCCGGTGGCGATCTCCGAGAAACGCGTGCCGACGGCCAACAGGCAGTCGCAGTCCTTGAAGGCGTTGCGGGCGGCCGGTACTGCCGCCGGTCCAAAGCCGAAGCCGACATGCAGCGGATGGTTGGCCGGGAACACCGACAACCCCTGCAACGTGGTCGCCACCGGCGCCTGCAGATAATCGGCGATCTTCCTGAGTGTCGCGGTCGCGTCGCGCGCCCCCCAGCCAGCGAAGATCGCCGGCCGGCGGGCCGAGCGCAGCAGCGCTGCCGCTTCGGCAAAGCGGGCTGCCGCTGGCAAGGGCGGCGCTTCCGGCGCGCCGCCGACGAATTTCGGGATCTCGCCGACTTCGCCGGCGAACAGCTGGAGGTTGACCGGCAGCTCGACGAATACCGGTCCCGGCACCCCGCCGGTGGCGATCCGATAGGCCTCGAAGATCGTCGGCATCACCCGTTCATGGCTGTCGACGCGAAACACCGCCTTGGTCAACGGCGCGACAAAAGCCAGCTGGTCGATCTCGTGGAGCTGGTAGCGCCGGTCGGTATCGGTGCGAATCCCGCCGCAGATCACGAGCATCGGGATGCCGTCGAGAAAGGCCTCGGCAATGCCGCTGGCCGCGTGAGTGACGCCGGCGGCCGGCACGATCACTATGGTGCCGATCGAGTCCGAGACCCGGCTGACCGCGTCGGCCATGAATGCCGCGCCGCCCTCGTGGGTGACGAGCACCGGAGTGATCAGCTTCGAACTGTTGAGTTCGTCGTAGAGCTCGGTGTTGTGGACACCGGGAATTCCGAAGGTGTGCCGCACCCCGATTTGTTCGAGGGCCCGCACGGCCAGCCAGGCGGCAGTCTTGTTCATGGTTGATTCCCGCTTGATGTTCCGCCGATCGCCCGACCGGCAATCCGTCCACCGAGGATACAGCCTCCCAGAAACCCGCCCTCGAGGCCGCGCAGGCCATGCATTCCGCCACCGCCAAAGCCCGCGGCCTCGCCGGCAGCGAATAGTCCCGGGATAGGCTCGCCGCGAGCGTCGAGCACCCGGCACGAGAGGTCGGTCTGGATGCCGCCGAGCGACTTGCGGCTGATCACGAACTCGCGGATCGCCACCAGCGGCAGCGCGCCGTCGTCGACGATGCGCTGCGAGCTGGCGGTGCGCACCCGGTCGCCGCGCCAGGCCTTCATCGCCGCGATCCGGGCGAGTTGGGGATCGTCATAGGGCGCGCCCCGCGCCACCGCCGCGTCGTAGCGCTTGACCGCGGCCTCGACCCGCTCGAATTCGACCGCTTCGTCGCCATTGGCGCGATTCATCGCCGCGACCAGTTCGCGCAGGTTGGGCGCAATCACGACGTCCGCGCAGTTTTCGGTCAGCTGGCGATAGAGCCAGCGATTGCCGAGCAGCAGGTCGCGCAGCGTTGCCAGGATCTTGCGATTGCGCATCGAAGGGTTGAATTCCGAGCCCGAAATGGCCAGTTCCTTCATGGCGATGCGCCGGTTCAACAGCTGCCAGGAATACTGCTGCGGCTGCGCGCACACCCGGGTGACCAGCTCCCGGGTGTCGAAACCGCTCATCATCGGTTCCGGCCCGATCCGTTCGCCGCGCCAGTCGAGCCACAGCGCCGAGCGTGGCG
>JAGXFG010000077.1 GCA_024637395.1 Burkholderiaceae bacterium
CGGCCGTCGCGAAGAATACTTGCCGTTGACCTCCGATCGTCAGGTCACGCAAATAGTCCAAGAAAGACAATGTGTTCAAGTCATCAATGTGCGATATTGGATCATCTAGCAGCATCACCAGTAACAAAGTAAAGGTAGTGGTTCCAGCGGAGATCCGGCGGAAACTTCTCTGAGAAATACCGTGGCCCGACAAGCCCATCTACGTAACGCTGTAGATCGTCGTCAGACTCCAGTAACTCGTCGCGAAAATCAAACCAGTACGCTGCGACAGGTGTCTTGCTCACTTCATCCTCTAAACGGCAGTTGAAAGCTGTTGCCGGCGGCATGAATCCGTAGAAATCTGGCGGCGATAAATGGTGGCGTAATTTGGCGGCGGAAAGTGGGGGCTGAGTAGGCGAAACAGGGGCCACGCGGGCCCCCGAGAGATGCAGGATCTGAATCAGGTCAGAACGGCGGATCGGATATCTCGACGTTATGGTGGGTAACGCGCTCCTCGCGGAACTGGGTCAACAAAGTGACTTCGTAATGCGCCCAGATCCGGTCGCGCAGATCATCAAGCAACTCAATGACCGCCATCGCCTGTTCCGGGGACCAGTGCGGATCGATCAGCAGTTCCAGACCGCGCTGCAGGCCGGATGGTTGGTGATAGCGTTTCACGGCGATTCCTTCGCCTTGCGCTTTTTGGATTTCGCGGCTGCGTGTTCCTGGGCCTCTTTGCGCCGGTAGGACTCGCCCTTGATCGAGAGTATTTCCGCGTGATGGACCAGGCGATCGATCATCGCCACCACACAACTGGCGTTCGGAAACACCTCGGACCACTCCGAGAATGACTTGTTGGTCGTAATCAAGGTGCTCTTCTTCTCGTGGCGGCGGTTGATCAACTCGAACAGCAGATCGGCATGGCGATTCGAATAGGAAAGGTAGCCGACCTCATCGATGACGAGCAGATCGGGCGCCGCATAGCGGCGCAACCGGTAACGCAGTGCTGAATCACTGTCCAGACCAGCCAGATCGCCGAGCAACTGCCCGGCCGTGGCGAACAACACCGTGTGTCCCTGCAAGATGGCCTGATACGCGATGTTCTGGGCAATCATCGTCTTGCCCAGGCCACTGGTGCCGACCAGGATGGCGTTGGTCGCCGAGGGCAGGAAGTCCAGCGTCATCAGTTCCGCAATCGCGCGCTGATCGCACTGCTGCGGCCAGGCCCAGTCGAAATCGGCCAAGGGCTTGAAGCGCCCAATATGCGCGCAGCGCAGCCGTCGCTCCAGCGAGCGGCGGGCGCGTTCGGTTTCTTCCCAGGCCAGTAATGGATCCAGCCAAGGCTGGTCGGCACACTCCGCCCAATGGGCCAGTATCCCGTGCAGTTGCAAGGCTGTGGCCCGCTGGCGAACATCAGCAGTCGTCATGGTCATTCTCCATCAAGGTGTCGTAGTCATCGAGGTTGTGGGGGCGCACCGGCACATCCCGGCGTTTCACGTGATCGGGCAGATGCACGGGGAGCGGCGGCGGCCCACCGTCGGAGTGCCGCCGCCGCTCAAGCGCGAGACGGACCGCATTCGGATGTGGCACTCCGCGCCCGAGTGCCTCGGCAATCGCCGCCGTGAGTTCGGCCACGCCGTAACGCTCCAGGAGATCGGCCAGCGCACGAACCGTCCGTCCCAGCGGTTCGCCACGTTCCACGGCCTGGGCCAGCAGATCGCGGCTTGCCGGCACGGCCTGAACCAGATGATCCGTGCCGCGATGAGCGCTCGCCTGATGCTTGTGCAGGACCAACGTCGCGATGTGTTCGGGGATTTCGATTTGCTGCCGGCGGTCATAGGAGCGCGGATGCGTTGCGATCACCGCCTGGCCGTCAAGGACGCGGACCTCCCTGGGGCTCGCGGCGACGGTCAGGGTGCGCGCCACACAGGTGTGCGGGATCGAGTAGTCGTTGAGATCGAACCGCACATAGGGCGTCTTGCCGGCGGACACGGCCTTGATCTCGTCGGTCGGGAAGGCATCTCCCGGCAGGTCAAGCAAGCGCTCCCGCTCCTGGGCGAATGCCTCACTGACCGTCAGCGTTTCATCCTCCGGGCAGCGGCGCTCACCGGCAAGCCCGAGCACCCAGGCGTCGGCCTGCGCATTGAGCTCGTCCACATCCTTGAACGTGCGGCCGGCGAAGAAGGCATCGCGGATATAGCGGATGGCCCGCTCCACGCGCCCCTTCTCGTTGCCGCGCGCCACGGCCACCGGGCGGGGATCGTAGCGGTAGTGACCTGCCAGCGCCAGCAGCGTCGGATGGAAACGAATGACGTTGCCGCTGCGCTCAAGCACGGCGCTCTTCAGATTGTCGTAGAGCGCCACACGCGGGCAACCACCCCAGGCGGTGACGGCGCCGACATGGCCGCGCAGGAAATTCTCCATGTGGGCGCCGAGGTAGAAGCGCAGGAAGATCTGGCGCGACCACGACAGCACGGCGACGAACCCCATCAGGGGTCGGCGGGCACGGCCGATCTCCAGGTGGCCGAAGTGACCCCAGTCAATTTGCATCTGTTCGCCGGGCAGGGTGCGCAGGCGCAGATACGCTTCCGTCTTCGGGCGCGGCCGGTGATGGGCGATCAGGTGGCGAAAGTGATCCGGGCGTCCGGGGTAGCCCCGCTCCTTGACCATGTCGTACAGGCGGCTGGCGCGCAGGCGCGGGAACTGCGTCAAGGTCTCCAGGATGAACGGCAGGTAGGGATCAATCGCACAGGGCCGGCGAACGACGCCCAAGCGCGGCAAGCCGGCCTGCGCCAGGACGCGGGCAACGCTGTCGCGATGCACCTGTAGTTGGGTGGCAATGGTGCCGATGGGCCAGCGTTCGGCGTGGTGGTAGCGCAGGATCTGCGCTTCAGTTTCGGGGGTAAGGGCCATGGACGCTCCTGTGGGTTGGGGTTCGACGAACCGACGAGCGCAGGAAGTCCTGGCGTACCCACTCCGGCAAGGCGTGGCGACAGCGCCAGCAGTGCCAAGGCGTCCGATTTACCGGCGCCGTCGGTTCAGATGTCAGTTGAGCAGGCGGGGCCGCAGGTGGGGAACCCTGATGCGTCACTTTCTGCGCTTTGGCCCGGTAACGGCGCTGCCGCTGTGCATGCGCGTGACGGCCGCGCAGGCTGTCTTGATAGCGGCGGCTGGCCGCACGCAGGGCGTGGTGGCGGGCTTGCTGGGCGCAGGTCGTGGTGCAGTAGCGATTGCCGCGATCACAGCGGCGGCAGATCAGCACGGCTGTGCGGCAACCGGCGCACAGGTAGCGTCTTCCGGGAAAGTCCATTGGCAGTCAGGGCCAATGGGGTGGGTGCCGAGAACACCTGCGTCATGACATACTTCGTACGCAACGTCGTCCCCGGCAGAAGGGGGCTTCGGGGCGCGGCATCGGAACTGGCTTGGTGGTTGGGACCGGTGTCGCGCCTGCGTTTCCACCGGCCGGTCCGCTTTCTACCCCATCCGCTACAAATCTGCCGCGCTTCGCTTGCCAGACGACGATTGCTGCGCAATCCATCCGCCGGAAGCCCTGCGGGCAGCAAAGCGTAAAACCGGCATATTCATGCCTGACAATCAAAAACCAAAATCACTACCAGCTCGCTTTGTTGCGCTCCCAACTTGCGGCCGCCAGATTTCTACGGAAATTCGACACCGTTAACAGGCTACCGCTCTTGCCTGGGCATCTTGCGTTTGGGCAAGATCTTTGGCGATGACCGCCTGGAAGCGGCCTGCGAAAGGGCTATCGACATCGGAGCTATGTCTTACAGCAGCCTGAAATCCATCCTGAAGAACGGGCTCGACAAGAAGCGGACCAGCACTCCGGCGCAAACCTGTTTACCCCTGGCACACGCCAATGTGCGTGGTCCTGATTACTACCACTGAAGAAGGAGTCTCACTCATGCTGAACCATCCCACCGTCGATAAACTTCACCAAATGCGCCTTACCGGCATGGCCCGCGCCTTGGCCAGCCAGGCGCAAAACTCCGAGATCGGCCAGCTATCGTTCGACGAGCGTCTTGGCTTGATCGTCGACGGCGAACTCGCCGAACGCGAGTCGCGACAGAATGCGTCCCGACTGAAACGCGCCAAGCTCAAACACGCGGCTACGCCGGAGGATGTGGATTACCGGCATCCGCGCGGACTCGACCGGGCACTGTTCGCCCGGCTGATGACGGGCCGCTGGGTGGCTGAGCACCAGAACATCCTGATCTGCGGCCCTACCGGCGTCGGCAAGACATTTCTTGCGTGCGCCCTGGCGAATCAGGCGTGTCGCCAGGGACGTTCGGCGCTCTATGTGCGCTTACCTCGGCTCTTGCCGGCTCTGGCCATCGGACGCGGTGATGGCAGTTACGCAAAATCGCTGACGCAACTCGCCAGAACCGACGTCCTCGTAATTGACGACTGGGGGCTGGCGCCCCTCACCGACGAGGGGCGCCGAGATTTGCTGGAAATCTTCGATGACCGCCATGGCGCACGTTCGACCATCATCACCAGTCAACTAGAGGTCAAGCATTGGCATGCCTCGATGGGCGACCCGACGCTGGCCGACGCTATTCTCGACCGCATCGTGCATCAGGCGCATACCCTGGATCTCGATGGTGAATCTCTGCGTAAAAACGAGAAACCCGAATGACCTCCTCGTCATGCACAACGAGTTACCCACAGCCGCCCGCCAGCCAGCCTGCTATAGAGGGAGCGCAGTCTGGCGGGCGACGGTGGATAACTCTGCGCCGTGCCATAAACCAGCCTCCAGAAACCCAACGGCATGAACCTCGCCAAACCAAAAACTTGACCCAAGTACCTGCCTCAGAGTAAAACCCTTGAACCCCGCGTCGCTACGCTCCGACTGTCCAGTTTCATATGGAATGCGTGTCCAGTTCGCCGTGGAATGCGTGTCCAGTTGCGCGTGGAATCACTGTCCAGATGGCGTGGAATACGAGTCCATTCCAATCCAGGTTTGAGTCTGAGCGATCGGTTTTGACGTTGAGAAAATATCAAAAAAGAACTTGGGTTTGGGGGTCTGTGGATCTGTGGTCAGAGGACGGCGCGGTGGGTAACGGCTTCATCGTTATCCACGGCAAGCTGTCCGCTTCGCCGCCAGGCGAACTGTCAACATATCCATAGACCCTGCGCTTGTGGTTTCTTGCCTGGTCAGGCCGCAGTTTTCGATCGGTTAAAAATGGTTTTGAAGAGAAGTGTGCGGGCGCGGTTCAAGCGCTCGGCGGCCTCATTGTCGCTCATTGAGCTGGCTTCTGCGTCGAGGAGTTCAAAGGTAATGTTTGGCTTGAGAAATTCGGCTGCCAAAGGTAGTGACTTGAATTTCTCGTAGGGCGTCATCATCAGCTTGTAGGGATAGCGCTTGCGCTGTCGGCCCTTGGCATCGGTGATGGTTTCGGCGAACAGGCAGGGGCGATGGAAATTGATGTACGGATTGAGATGATCTTGGCAGAATTCATTGACCGGTGCCGCAAAGCGTTGCGGGATGTGGCTATAGCCCAGATGCTTGCGCACGACGGAGCCGTTCTTGGACTCGGCCAACGCATTGTCGTTGCAGTGCCGGGCGCGCGATTTGGTTTGCTCCTCGATAAGTAATTTGTTGAGTAATTTCGCCACGAATTGATTGATGTACTCGGCACCATTGTCGGTGTGAAAACCAAGAATGACGAAGGGGAAACTCGCCAGTAGCGCTTCAAGCACCGGGATGAGAAACGCTTCGCTGATCCGCTCGCAGGTGGCGACAGCTTCGTACTGGGTAACGCAGTCCACGGCGTTGATGTGATACACCCCTTTCAGGCCGTCCTGATCACCCTGATGAACGCTATCCACGCGCAAATAGCCGGGGCGATTGTTGGGGGCTGGCGCGCGACGCTCGCCGATTGGGACCGTCGTGGGGCGGGTCTTGGTCCAGACCTGGCGCTGGTGCTGGTAGCCGGGGCGCTGGCGCAGGTTGTACAGGTGAGCCACCGAGATTGTCGCCAGGCGTTGATAGCGGGCATCGTCGAAGATGACGTAGGCGCGCTCCATGAGCTTCTTGGTCGCCAAGCCCGATAGCGTGCCATGCAGGGTGTCGGTGTGCGCCAGCAGGAGCACGTCAGCGCCCGTGTAGGTGCGCGGAAAGCTGGTGCGGGAGCCATGGTAGCGCTTGATGAACTGGCGGCGCTCACCGCTGCGTTTGACCAGTCGGGTGATCTGTTGCCGTGAGTAGCCGCTGACGCGCTCAAGAAAGCGCAGAACCACCGCTTTGTCGGCTCGCTTCAACCGGCCATACCCGAAACGTTTTACGGTGCGGGCGATGAAGTCGTACCGCTCGTCTGCCGCCACTGTGAAATCAATCGCTACTGTTCCTTCAACAAACGCCCGTAGCTGGGCCAGCGTACTCATTTGTTCGTCGTTCATATCGATCACCATGCCTCGCATATTGATCGATCCCCGC
>JAGXFG010000078.1 GCA_024637395.1 Burkholderiaceae bacterium
ATGAGCGTCTCGTGGGCTCGGAGATGTGTATAAGAGACAGATCGGCGACATGCCGAAGGTGATCGGCAGGAACAGCGCGACGCCCATCGTCACCGTGAGCCCGGGGATCGCCCCGATGACGATGCCCGCCACCGTGCCGCTCAGGATCAGCGCGAGCGCCTTGAGGGTCAGAACGGAGAGGATGCCGGCGGTGATCATCAGCGGGTCGGGGGAGCGGCGATCGGCCCAGGATGCCGGGCGGGATCATCACCTGGAACACGCGCACGAACAGGAAATAGGTGCTCACCGCGGTGACGCTCGCCACCACCGCAAACAGCAGAAGCCGGCGCCGTGGCGCCGCGGTGAGGATCAGGACCTGCAGGAAGATGTAGCCGGCGGTGGTGAGGATGAAGCCGACGCGGCTCAGCAGCGCCACATAGACGCCCATCAGCAACAGCGAAGCGAGCACCGCAGCCGCCCCGCCGAACTTCGGATCGCCGCCCGGCCCGGCGCCGGGCGCACTCGGGGCGGCCGGTTGCGCGGGCTGCGCGGGTGCGCTGTCCAGCCGGGACTTGCGCCGGTCGGCAAGAATCAGGAGCGTGCCCAGCAGCGCAAAAAGCCCGGCGGCGACGCGCGGCAGGAAGGCCGCGCCGACGCCGGTAGCTGCAAAATCCTTGACGTCGAAGCTGGCGAAGAAGAGCAGCAGCGCGAGCCCGATCGCGCCGCCGCCCGTCACGACGTCCTTATGTCGGCCCAGCCAGGACATCGGGTCGACTGCCTCCAGCGCGTGTTGAATCAGCCCGGCGTCAACTCGCTACTTCTTGCTGCCGGCGCGGAACAGGTCCTGGAAGGTCGCGAAGAACTTCTCCTGGCTGCTCGCGAGAGCACTCGCATCGGCCGGATTCATGTAGGTCGGCGTCACAAAGACTTTCGCCGCCTCGGCCTGGTACGCCGGGTTGTCCACGACCCGCTTCATCGCCGCCGAGAACTTGCCCACGACGTCGGCCGGGGTTCCCTTGGGCATGCCGTAGAAGAAGAACTTGTTGAAGCTCATCGGGTAGCCCTGCTCCTTCGTGGTCGGGATGTTCGGGAACAGCGGATTGCGCTTCTCCGAGAGCAGCCCGAGCGAGACGAAGTCGCCCGCGGTGAAGTAGTCCTGGGTCAGGCCGTACTGGGTGTTGATGACGTCGATCTTGTGGCCCTTGAGCGCGACCGTCTTGGCAGCGTTGCCGCCGACGTCGACCAGGTTGAGCTTGATGCCGGCGATCTTCTCCAGCGCGACCCCGACCAGGTGCGGGTAGCCCCCGGTCATGATGCCGAATTCGACTTCACCCGGGTGCGCCTTGGCATAGTCGACGAACTGCTTCATCGTCTTGTAGGGTTTGCCGGAGTGCGTCGCCAGCACCGTCGTGTCGTCGATGACGCCGATCCCGACCATCTCGAAGGCTTCGATCCCGAAGTCCACCAGCCCGGCGAGCTTGGGAATCATCGCTTCCCCGTGATAGAAGAGCGCCGTGTAGCCATCCGGGGCGGCTTCCATCACCCGCTTCATGCCGATCGTGCCGCCGCCGCCCTTGACGTTGACGATAACGATGGCTTGGCCGAGTTCCTTCTCCAGGTACTTGCCGAAGATGCGCGCGTTCATGTCGGTGTCGCCGCCGGCACCGACCGGGACGATGACCTGGATCGGTTTCTGGGGATAGGCGTCCGCGGCTTGCAGCGGCATGGCCAGAGCGGCCAGGACACAGGCGAGTGACAGGCTCCAGGCGGCGTGAAAACTTCGATGGGCGCGCGTCATGGTGGTTTCCTCTTAAAGTGTGGTCGAAGAAGACGGATGCCGCTTCGTGGTGCCGAAGCGCAGACCTGCTGAAACCAGCGGCGACCTCGAGTCCATTGCCACGAGTCATCAGTTGTCGTATAACTAGTGAGATAGTCCAACGGCGCCGGGCTGCTGTCAAGCGATTCGGCGCGAAAATTTTCGTGAGGTGCGATGATTCCTCCCCCTCCGATCCCGCGCCGGCGCCCCCGCAGCCTGGCGCTGGGACTGGTCGAAGCAATCGGTGACCGGATTCGCGACGGACGGCTCGCCCCAGGGGACAAGTTGCCGACCGAATCCGCGTTCATGGAAGAATTCGGCGTGAGCCGCACGGTGGTGCGCGAGGCGATCTCGAAACTGCAGGCCGGCGGGATGGTGGTCACACGCCACGGCATCGGCAGTTTCGTGCTCGGGCTCGGGGACGCGACTTCGTTTCGGATTGCCCCGGAGCAGTACGCGACCTTGCGCGACGTGATCGCCGCCCTCGAGTTGCGCATCGGCATCGAGACCGAGGCCGCCGGGCTGGCGGCACAGCGCCGCAGTGCGCAGAACCTCGCGAATCTGCGCGATTCACTCGACTTGTTTAGCGAGGCGGTCGCGGCAGGCCGCAACGCGGTCGGGCCGGATTTCCAGTTCCATCTTGAAATTGCCCGCGCCACCCAGAACGCGCATTTCGTCGACCTGATGGCATCCTTCGGGACGACTGTCATTCCACGCGCCCGGCTCGATCGACAGGACGCGATGGGGGGCGAATGGCGCGATTACCTGATCCGAGTCAACGGCGAGCATGAGAGCATCCTCGCTGCCATCATTAACCAGGACACCGAGGCCGCCCGCGCGGCGATGCGCACCCATCTGGCCAACAGTCGCGAGCGGCGACAGCGCTTGTATCTCCACGAGCAAAGTTGAAGCAGGGGTGGTCCGGATCAGCGCACCCCCACCCCCGGCAGCACGCACAGCATCTCGTAGAGCAGGTTGGCGCCCAAGAGCGCGGTGTTGCCGCTAGTGTCGTAGGGCGGTGAGACCTCGACGAGGTCCGCGCCCACCAGGTTCAACCCCTGGCAGCCGCGGATGATCTCGAGCCCCTGGGGCACGGTCAGGCCGCCCACCTCCGGCGTTCCCGTGCCGCCGGCAAACGCCGGGTCGATGCCGTCGATGTCAAAGCTCAGGTACACCGGCGTTTCGGGGCCGATCCTGGCCCGCAGCTGCGCCATCAGCGGCGCGAGCGACTGGTACCAGAGCGTGTGGGCCTGCACCACGGTGAAGCCCTGCGCGACCGACCAGTCGAAATCGTCGGCGGCGTAGCCGCTGCCGCGCAGGCCGATCTGCCACACCCGATCACAGCGCAGCAGGCCTTCCTCGAGCGCGCGGCGAAACGGCGTGCCGTGGGCGCCTCTCCCTGGTCATGGGTGACGTAGACGAAGGTCACGCCGAGCTTGCGGTGCAGCTCCTTCAACTCGATCTGCATGTGTTCGCGCAGCTGCTTGTCGAGCGCGCCCAGCGGCTCGTCCATCAGCACCAGCTGCGGGTCGAAGACCAGCGCGCGGGCGAGCGCCACGCGCTGCTGCTGGCCGCCCGAGAGCTGGCCCGGATAGCGCGCGTCCAGGCCCTCGAGGCGCACCATGTTGAGCGCCCGCGCCACCAGCCGCGCGCACTCGTCCTTGCCGACCTTGCGCACTGTGAGCGGATAGGCGACGTTCTGGGCGATGGTGAGGTGGGGAAACAGCGCGTAGTTCTGGAACACCACGCCGAAGTTGCGCTTGTGCGGCGGGGTGCGTGAAGTCGGCTGGCCGTCGAGCAGGATCTCGCCGGCGGTCGGGCTCTCGAAGCCGGCCAGCATCATCAGGCAGGTGGTCTTGCCCGACCCCGAGGGGCCCAGCAGGGTGAGGAACTCGCCGCGCTGGATCTCGAGATTCAGGTCCGGCACGACCAGGGTCGTGCCGTCGTAGGTCTTCTGCACGCCGACAAAGGTGACGAGCGCCTGCGGGTTGGCCAAGAATAGTCTCCCATCGCCGGGCATGGTCCACCGACGGTGCCGAACCGAAGCGGCGGCCGCGCCATCATTGAAATCGGCCCGCGCAGCCTGCGGGTCGATGCCAGTATGCCATGAGAGATCCGGGAACAGGGCACGGCACGGCGCCGGGAGTGGTTACCCTGGCGCCGGCCGGACGGTGCGAGATCACATCCCCAGATGCACCGTGTACTTGGCCCCGTTCGAGAACAGGCAGGTGCCCGCGCCCTGGCGGGGGGTGTTCATCTGGTACTCGCAGCTCATGTAGGTGCCGCCCGCGCCGTAGGCGCTGGCGATGCCGCGGCGCTCGTCGCCCGAGACGCGCGTGGCTTCGCCCACCAGCACGTCGTTGCCGTACTGGAGCTGGAAGCGGCCCTTGCCGGTCATCATGTTGGTGACCGTCCCGGTGACCATCCCGGTCGCGGTCGCGATGTCGTTTTCAGGATAGAGCCGGGCAGTCAATGCGGTTGGCATCGGGGCGCCGCGAGGGGCCCCCGGCGTGGCGCTGCTTGGCACGGTGCCGGCCGGCGGCAGCGGGTAGGTGTAGTAGGTCTGCTGGCCATCGGCGTCGACCACCGGTACGACGTAGCAGCCAGTCAGCGTGGTGGCGGCGATGCCGAGCACGATCGCGGTGCGGACCGCGGTCTTCATCGATCGGTGCGTTTTCATGTTGCCTCCTTGCCTGGTTGCGGGAGCTCGAATTCCCGGCACCCGTGAAACCATGTTGGCGGAGGCGCGCCTACGCGGCGCTTACCGATGGCTTACTTCTGGCTTACTTATTCGGCTGTGCCCTGGGCGCGATCGACCATCTCCTGGAGCCGCTCCCGCATTGGAATGGCCCACGGCGCGTCGACCTCGAACGCCAGGAAGGGCCCGCGGTAGAGTTCGCGGATGCGGGCGCGAATCTCGTCGACTTCGGCCTTGGGGGCTTTCGGGCCGGGGCGGTGCGTCGCGGCCTCGAACTCGGCGCCGGCCTGCTCGAGCGCCCATGCGTCCACCCAGAACAGCCCCCGGTTAAGCGTCAGGCGGCCCTCGCGCAGCACCACTGCCGCCGGATCGTCGAGCAACTTGCGCAGCCGGTGCAGGGTGGTGGTGAGCGAGCGCTGCGCCGAGTCGCCCTCGATGCGCGGCCACAAGGCATCGGCCACCTGTTCCTTGCTGATCTGCTCGCCTTCGCAGGCGATCAGCAGGCGCAACAGTTCGAGCGGTCGCCGCTGGGCCTTGCCGGTCTCGCCGATTGCCTCGCCGTGGCGGGTGAGCCGGAACCCGCCGAGCGTCTGCACCCGGAAGGTCCAGGGCCAGTCGGCCACTCCCAGCGGCGGCTCATCGGGTGCGAGCGCGCGCGCGCGCACCAGGTTGCGGACGTAATCGGTTTCGATGCCGTGCGCGAGCGCATACGCTGCCAGCCGCGCCACCGCCGCCGGGCGCCACCACAGGAAGTTGCGGTAGCCATACTGGCGTCCGAGCGCCAACCCGGCTCGCAATGCCGCCAGGGCCTGGCGTGGCCGATTGTTCTCCAGCGCGATCTGCGCGAAGCTCAACAGGCCGGTGAATTCGAGGTGCTTGTTGTCGATGCCGCGCGCGATCTCGCGCAGGCGGCGCAGGTGGGCGACGCACTTGCTCTCGTCGCCGCAGGCCGCGAGGATTTGCGCCAGCGACAGCCGGCACAGCACCTCGAAGTAGGGGCCGCCGACCTCGATCGCCATCGTCAGCGCCCGCTTCTCGTGTTGCAGCGCGAGCATCATGTCCTCGCGCAGCGCCGCCTCCCAGGCCTGGAAATGGTGGATCAGGCACTGGTTGAGACGGCCCGTGCCGGCTGCCAGCGGCTCCAGCCGTTGCCGGATTTCTGCCGCGGCCGTGAGGTCGTTGGCGGAGAGGGCGCTGCCGTAGCCATGAACCAGCAGTTGCACGGTCCAGGTGCCGACCCCGGTCGCCTCGGCCAGGGCCAGGCCGGCGGCCTCCGCGGCGCGGCCCTGCTCGCGCTCGGCCGTCAGCATGTGGAACATCGCCTCGACGTTGTGCAGAGTGATGCGCGAGAAGGGAGTCGCTGTGGCCGACTCGGCCTCGGCCTGCGCCGCGGCGATCAGCGCCTGTGCCTGCGGGAACGCCCCGGCCCACATGATCGAGAGCGCCGATAGGCAACGGACGAACATGCGCAGGTTGACGTCATCGGTGGCCTGGGCGCTGGCAATCGCGCGCTCGATCCAGGCGCCGATGTCGTCGCGGTGAGGCTGGCGCAGGGTGAGCGAGAAGACCATCGAACAGGCGACCCGCGCCGCGAGCGACGGATTGTCGAAATCGGGCCCGCTGCTGGCGGCATCATCGAGCACTGCGATCCAGCGATCGAGCAGTGCGAAGTCGTCGAGTTCGTAGAGGATCGCGTCCATCGCGCCCGAGGCGGCCATGATCATGCCGTTGCGCTCCGGCGGGACCGCGGCGGCGAAACGCTCGAAAGCCTCTTCAAAGAGCAGACGGCCCTTGCGTGGCGCGGTCTGGACATGGCTCGCCCCGGCCCAGTAGAGCGTCCAGGGCCGCTCCTGCTGCAGTTCGAGCGGCAATTCGTCGACCCAGCGCAGCACCGTCTCGCCGCGCCCATGGGCCAGCATCTCCGCGGCATGCTGTTCGATCATGCGCGCCATTCGCACCCATTCGCGGCTCTCGCGCCACAGCGCCACCGCGTCCTCGACCTGGCCGGACTCCTCGAGCAGCGCTGCGGCGCTGCCCTGCAGGCGTCGGCGCTGCTCCTTGGTGAGCGCGTGTTGGGTGCGCTCGAGGAGGAACTCGCGAAACATCGGGTGGTACTGGTAGACCGGTTCCGGGCGGGCCGGGCGGTAGGTTACGAAATAGTTGTTGCGATAGAGGTCGGCGAGGATTTCACCGGCCCCGGCATCGCGGGTGAGGTCCTGCGCGATGCGCTCGCTCATCTGCGGCAGGAACGAGGTGGCGATCAGGAATCCCTGGGTGCGGGCGTCGCACTTCTCGAAAAGTTCGCCGGCGAGATAGTCGAACACGATCTTGCGGGTGGAAGGGTCCGGCGGGTCGATTATCGACCCGGTGGTGCGCGCCTGCTCGAGCATCAGTACCAGCCCGGCTGCCCAACCCTGGGTCTTGGCGTGAAGTTCGTCGAGCGTGGTCTCATCCCAGCCCGGTTCTCCGGCGCCCATTGCCGCGGGCGCTGCGCCCGCGGTGCCGGGCCGGCGCTGGGCGACGAGCGCTGCGGTTTCGTCGCGGGTGAGGCGCAACTCGTCCCAGCCCAGGATCGCGAGTGCGCGGCTGGCCCTCAGGCGCGCGAACGCCGACGGCGGGTCGCCGCGGCTCACCAGGATCGCCCGTCCGCCGGCAGGAAGTTCCCGCAGCGCGACGCGCATCACCTCGTGCAGTTCGGAGGATGCCGGAATCTCCTGGTAACCGTCGAACACCACCGCGAACGGTGGCTTGAGGCGCGCAAACAGGATCTGGAAATAGCGTCGCGCGAATTTCGCCAGCCCACCCTGGTACTCGGGGGTGAGCAAGGGCAGCGGCTCGCTGCCTTGCACCTCGAACTCTTCGGCGGCACTGCGCAGATAGTAGAAGAAGGTTGCGACGTCGGTGTCACCGTCGTCGAGCTGGTACCACAGGCTGGTGATGCCCGCCTGATCGAGGTAGCTCGCAACGGTCGTGGTCTTGCCGCTGCCCGGTGGTCCGGTTATCCAGGTGACCGGCACTTCCCTGGCGGCTTCCAGCAACCCGAACAGACGCTCGCGCGGCACCACGCCCGAGAGCGTCGGTCGCGTCGTCTTGGCCAGTGACGCCGGTCGGTTGTTCATCATGCCTGCGCTAGGGATGGCGACGCGGCCATTCTATGATGGCGGCGCGGGATTGCGCGATTTGACTCGCACTCCGCGCTAAATGATAATGGTTCGCAATTAGCGATCGACGAGATGAACCAGACTTCGACCCAGCAGCAAACGGTGGCGCTGCAGCTGCCGCTCTTTCGTGGCGAACGGCGCCTGCGTATCGCGCTGGTGGGCCTGCCCAACGCCGGCAAGAGCACGCTCTTTCGGGCGGTATCGAGCGCCGCACCGCGCACCGGCGAGCTGGTCGGAACCGAGCGCGCTTACGAGGAATGCCGGGTCAAGATCGGCCTGGACGAGGCCAGCCTGATCGAACTGCCGAGCTTCGAATCGCTTTCCCCCGTGGCCGCCAAGGATCTGCCGGCGCTCAAGTACCTGCTCTGGGGGCGCGACCGGCCGTCGGTCTCGGAGCACGAGGCGGGCGGGCCGCCGGCGCCGTTTCGCGCGCCTGACCTGATCGTGCAGGTGGTCGATGCGACCAACCTGCGTGGCCACCTCGAGCTCACACTCGAACTGGTCGAACTCGGCCGCCCGCTGGTGATCGCGCTCAACATGATGGACGAGGCGTGGAGAAAGGGCGTGCACGTCAACGTCAGCGCGCTCTCGCAGCTCCTCGGGGTGCCGGTGGTGCCGATGGCGGCGCTGCGCGGGCAGGGCATTCCCGAGCTCTTTCGCACCGTCACCGACGCGGCCCGAGCCCGTTCCTGTCCGTTGCCCCAGCCCCTCACCACGCGCCTCGAGCACGGCCTCGAGGGGCTGCGCAGCGCGCTCGACCGGCCCGAGATCAGCGCCGCGTTCCGGGTCCCGCCGCGCTTGCTGGTGACGCAGGTGGCGCAGGGCGGCGAGTACTTTTCCGATGAATTGCGGGCGCATTTCCCGGCGTTGATGCCCGCTCTGGAGCGCCTGCTCGTGGTGGCGGCGCGCGGCCTGCCGCGGCCGCTGGCCGAGGAGATCCACGCCGAGCGCCACCACCAGGCGGCGCTGCTCTACGAGGCCAGTGCCCGGCTCGGGCCGACCCACGAGGGCCGCAACTGGCGCTACTGGCTCGACGAATTGTTCCTCCACCCGAAGTGGGGGTTGCTGGGTAGCCTGGGGGTGTTCGCCGCGGTGCTGTTCATGGTCTTCGAGGTCAGCACCTGGCTGGACAGCGTCACCGCGGCGCGCCTCATCGAGATGGCGACGGCCTGGCAGCCCACCACGTTCGGCGGGGTGGTCGGGCGCGCGGTGGCTGACGGCCTGATCGGGCTCATCGGCATCGTCGTTCCCTACATGATTCCGCTGGTGCTGCTGCTGATCGTGCTCGAGGAGACCGGCATCATGCACCGCATCGCTTTCGTGGTCGATCGGGCGTTCCATCGCATCGGATTGCACGGCGGCATCGCGGTGCCGTTCCTGCTCGGGCTGGGCTGCAACGTGCCGGCGATCGCCGCGGCCGCGCGCGTGGCCTCGGGACGCGAACGGGTGATCGCCTCGGTGCTGATCACCTTCGTGCCGTGTTCGGCGCGCTCGGCGATCATCCTGGCGCTCGCGGGCAAGTACCTCGGGGGCCTGGGCGTGTTCGCGATCTTCGCGCTCACGCTGCTGGTGATCGCCGTGATGGGCCGGTTGCTGGCGCGGCACAACCCCAACGTCGGCCCCGGCCAGGTGCAGGAAATTCCGCCCTACGCGCTGCCGCGGCTGCGCACGCTGGCCTACGAAACCTGGGACCGGACGCGCGACGTGCTCACCATTGTCACGCCGCTGCTCGTGGGCGGCAGCGTGGTGCTGGCGCTGCTGGGTCACTTTGGCGCCGACGCGGTGATCAACGCGGCGTTCACGCCGATCACCGTCTGGTGGCTCGGCCTGCCGGTGGCGCTGGGGGTGCCGATTCTCTTTGGCGTGCTCAGGAAGGAACTCTCGCTGATGATGATCTTCCAGGCGCTGGGCACCTTCGAAGTCGGCGCGGTGCTGAGCTCGTTGCAGATCGTCACCTTCCTGCTGTTCCTGACCTTCTACGTGCCGTGCGTTTCGACCTTCGCCGTGATGCTGCGCACCATCGGCCGGCGCGAGGCGCTGATCTCGGTGGCGCTCTCGGTGGGCGTGGCGCTGGCGGTGAGCGGCGCCGTGCGCTTCACACTCGAGCTTGGGCGTGCGCTGCTGGCGTAGCGCCGGCCAGCGCATTGCGCGTCACTACCGCCCCAAAAGCCCCTTGAGCAGGTCGGCCGGATTGCGCGTCGGCGCCGGTTTGTCGGCGCTGCCTCCGGCCGGCTTGCCGATGCCCAGCCGCTGCTCGATGGTGCTGCGCAGTTTCTGTTTGGCGGCGTCGGCCACCGCCCCGGAGAAATCGAGCCGGTACGAGAGCTTCTCGAAGGGGCCGGTGATCTTCACCGGGATCGTGACCCCGCGCAGGCTCTCCATGTCGGCCCCGTCCTGACCGGTGAGCGAGCCGACCACGGTGGTCTTGAGCAGATAGTCGACCGAGCCCGCGCCGATATCGACCGAGCCGGCGCCGCCGACGCGCAGCAGCGGCGACTTCAGCGCCAGGTCATCGTTGCGCGCCACCCCGTCCTTGATCACGAAGCTCGCGTCGAGCGCGCTGAAGTCGGTCTGCTCCGTGGCGCTGCCGCCCTGTTCGGCGGTGCCGCCGCGGCCAATCGCCGACTTGGCCTTGCGGATGGCCTGCGCCAGGTTGATTCCCTTGACCGCGCCGTTGCGCAGCGCGATCGAGGCCGTGCCGCCCAGCGCGCGCTTGAGCGCGGCCACGCTGGTCCCGCGGCTCGCGAGCGCAAAGCGGGCGTTGCCGCGCCCGGTGAGCACGTCGGTCTTGGCCAGGTCGTGCAGCAGGGGGCCGACCTCGACGCCGGTGAGTGCGCCGTTGCCCGAGAGCGCGCCGCTGGCGGCGTCGGCCCGCGCGCTGGCCTGCACCTTGCCGCCGTAGAGCCCGGCACGCAGCGGTTCGACCTGGAGCTTGCCGCCGCTCCCGCGCAGTCCGAGGTTCAGGTCGGTCGCGGTGACGCCCTTCACGGTCAGGCTGCCGGCGCGCAGCGTGGCGCTGCCGTTGAAGCTGGCGAGCGCACCCAGTTCGACCGGGGTGTCGGCCCCTGATGCCGTTTCGTCCTTGGCGGGCTTGGCCGGCAGGTAGCGGTCGAGATCGAGCCGGTCGACGCTCAGCGTGAGCTCGAGCAGCGGCGTACTGAAGCCGCCCGAGCGCAGCTTCGCCTTGAGGTTCGACTGGTCGAGACGAGCGCTCAGCTCCGCGGTGGCCAGTTCCCGGCCCCAGTCCAGCGCGCCGCCGCCCGAGATCTCGAGCGCCACGCCGTCGGCCGGCAGTTGCTCTCCGGTCAGCCGGAATTTCCCGGCGAGTTGGGGCAGGTAGACGGTGCGGCCCGCCAGATCGGCCATGATCGGGGTGCCGATTTCGCCCTTCACCGCCAGTCCGTTGTCGAGCAGGTCGATGGTCGCGCCGAGGCGCTCGAAGGACACGCGCTCGCCGTTCATGCTCGGCGCCGTCAGTTCGGCCGTGGCGGCGAGCTTGCGGCCGGGGCGATCGATGTTCACCGTCAGCGCCGCGGCGTCACCTTCGGCACGATCGGGCGTCGCGCTTAGCCGCGGCACGGTGAGCACCGCGGTGAAGCCGCCCGCATGACGGGCAATCAGTCGCAGCTTGTCGAGTTCCAGGCGCCGCGTGGTCGTGCCGATCGCCGCATCCACCGCCGAGAGCGTGACATCGAGGCCGGGTGCGCCGGGCACGTCGCCGCGCAGCATCAAGGTAAACCCGCTGAGGTGCAGCGAGCGCGCACCGGGCTCGAAGCGATAGCCGGTCGTCAACTCGGCCTGCAGTGCAAGTTCGGGCTTGCTGGTTGCGATTCGGCCGCTCAGCGTCAGTTCGCCGGGTTTCTCGGCGACGATCCGGCCGGTTTTCAGCGACAGCTCGCTCAGGCGCAGCGTCGAGCCATCGCGTTCGTCGCGCCAGCCGACATTGGCGCCGGTGATCTCGATCCCGGCGACGTCGATGGCCGTGATCGGCACCGCGCCCTGCCCAGCGTCAGCCTTCTCGCCGGCCTTGCCAGCAGACTCGGCGCTGGCGGCTCCGGACTCAGCGCCGAAGAGGTCGTCGAAATTGGTGCTGCCGTCGCGGTGGCGGACCAACTCGGCCGTCAGGCCGGTGAGCACGAGCCGGTCGGCGGCCACCCTGCCGGCGAGCAGGGGCAGGACGCGCAATGACGCCCGGGCCGATTCGATCTGCACGAATGGTGCCGTGGGTGCGCGACCCGCGGCGGAGGGTTTTTCAGAGAGCGCGACGCGCCCGAGCGCCACCCCCAGCCGGGGAAAGAACGTGAGCTTGAGGTCGCCGTCGATGTGCAGGTCGCGCCCGGTCTTCTCCTTGACCAGTTCGACGATCCGGGCACGCTGGCTGTTGGGGTCGAAAGTCGCGGCGAGATACGCCACGCCGGCAATGGTCACGATCACCAGCAGCGCGATCAGGGCGGCGATAATCTTGAGGGTCTTCATGGTTGTCAAATATAGCAGCGACTGAAATCCGTTACTCTATTCCCGGCGTCGGCCAATGGGGTGTTTGTGGGCGTTGGCATTGCCGCAATGATTGAGGTTCGGTACCACCGTGCTGGAGCGAGCGAGTTAACGATGCATACAGCCTACATCACCCACCCTTCGTTCATGCTTCACGAAATGGGTTCCTGGCATCCCGAGAGCCCTGAACGCCTGGCCGCGATCAGCGATCGGCTGCTGGCCGAAGGGTTGCTCAACCTGATGACCCCGTTCGAGGCGCCGGAAGCGAGCGCCGAACAGATCATGCGGGCCCACGACGCCCACCATTACCACGAGCTGCACGGCCTGGCACCGGAGAGCGGCTATGCCGCGGTCGACCCTGACACCTCGATGAACTCGCACACCTGGTCGGCAGCGCTGCACGCCGCCGGCGCTGCGGTGCTCGCCACCGAGCTGGTCGCCCTCCAGGGCTATACGCGGGCCTTCGCCGCGGTGCGACCGCCCGGGCACCATGCCGAACGGGGCCAGGCGATGGGTTTCTGCTTTTTCAACAACATCGCAATTGGGGCCCGCCACGCGCTCGACGTGCTCGGCTTCGATCGGGTCGCGATCGTCGACTTCGACGTTCACCACGGCAATGGCACCGAGGACATCGTCGCCAATGACGAGCGCATCTTCATGGTCTCGGCGTTCGAGCAGGGGCTCTATCCGCATTCGGGCGAGGAACCGCGTGGCAGCAACATGTGCAACGTCGGTCTCAAGTCCTATTCCGACGGCGCCGCCCTGCGCGCGGCCGTCACCGAACACTGGCTGCCGCTGCTGCGCAAGTTCGAGCCCGAGCTGATCTTCATCTCGGCCGGCTTCGACGCGCACCGCGAGGACGACATCAGCCGGCTGGCCTGGCGCGACGAGGACTTCGGCTGGGTGACCCGCCAGATAGTAGTGGTGGCGAACGAGTTTGCCCAGGGCCGGGTCGTCTCGCTGCTCGAAGGCGGCTACTACCTGCCGGCGCTGGCGCGCAGCGTCGAGGCGCACCTGCGCGCGCTGCTCGAGGTCGACTGAGCCGGAGCCAGCGATGGAACAGCGCCACTATCTTGCCCCGCTCTTCGATCCAGCCTCGGTGCTGGTGGTGCACCGCGATGACCCGTTCGCGGGCTGGCGCGAGCAGATGTACCAGGAGCTGCGCTCCAGTGGGGTCCCGGCGTATTTCTTCCCGGTGGGGCTGCATCGCGACCAGCGCGAAAAGATCGATGGCGGCATCGACCTCGCGGTCATCGACGTCGAGCCGGACCAGGTTGAGCGGGCGCTGAAGATCGCCGGCTATGCGGGAGCAAAGTCGGCGGTCCTGTTGCTGCACCCGGACGAGGCGAGGAACCGCGACTCCTGGCTGGCGCTCGCGCGCCGCTTCGGCATGCGGCTGCTCGGGCCGGGGCGGTTCGGTTTCCAGCGCCCGTCGCGCCGGCTCAACATCGGGCGGTCGGGGCCGCTGGCGGTCGCCGGCAACGTCGCGCTGGTCAGCCAGTCGGGCGCGCTCAGTGCGTCGATCATCGACTGGGCCGGCGAGACCTCGATCGGGTTTTCGCTGGTCGCGGCGCTGGGCGCGGAAATGGACGTCGAGTTGCCCGACGTGCTCGACTACCTGGCCAACGACGCGCGCAGCCGCGCGGTGGTGGTCTACCTGGGCGCGGTGCAGCGCAGCAGGGCGTTCATGAGCGCCCTGCGTTCCCTGGCGACCATCAAGCCGGTGGTGGTGCTGCGCGGCGGGCGCAGCGACTGGCCGCCGCACCAGGCGCTCACGCATTCGGGCGCGATCTGCGGCAGCGATGCGGTCTACGCCGCGGCGCTGCGCCGGGCAGGCGCGGTGCAGATCAACCTGTTCACGCAGATGTTCACCGCCGCACGCTACCTGGCGACCCGCCAATGGCCGATCGGCAAGCGCCTGGCATTGATCTCCAACGGTTACGGGCCGGCGCTGCTGGCCATCGACCAGGCAGTGCTGCGCCGGGTCACGGTGGATGGCCTCTCGGAGCAAAGCGTGAGCGCGCTCGCGGCGGCGCTGCCGGACGTGCAGCCGTCCAATCCGCTGATCCTCGACATCGATGCCGGTGCCGACCAGTGGGAGCGCGCGGTGCGCACCATTGCCGAAGATCGCAGCGTCGACGCGATCCTGGCGCTGCTGGTGCCGGGGCGGGGGATCGAATGCGACGCGATCACCGACCGGATTGCCCGTATCGCGCCGACCCTGTCCCGGCCGCTGTTCGCCTGCTGGCTGGGCGACACCGCGGCGCGCGAGCGGCGGATGCGGCTCGACCGGGCCGGGATCCCGGTATTTCGCACCCCGGAGGCGGCGGTCGACGCCTACCTCAACGTCGCCACCTTTCACGACAACCAGCTGCTGCTCCAGCGGATGCCGGGTTCGCTCTCGGGCGAGTCGAGCCCCGATCTCGAAGGCGCGCGCGCGCTGGTCGCGGAAGTGCTCGCCAGCGGGCGGGAGGTAATGACCGAGCGCGAGTCCAAGGCCCTGCTGGGCGGCTTCGAGATCCCGGTCACCCACGCCTACCTGGCTGTCAGCGCGCAAGACGCCGAGGAGATTGCGACCAAGGTCGGCTACCCGGTGGTGCTCAAGATCGCCTCGGCCGACATCAGCCACAAGAGCGATGTCGGCGGGGTGGTGCTCGACGTGCGCAATGCCTCCGAGGTGAAGGTCCAGTACGAACTGATCCTGGCGTCGGTGCGGGCCGCTGCACCCGGGGCCAGGATCGAAGGGGTGACCGTCCAGAAGATGCGCCAGGTGCGCACCGGGCGCGAACTCTACGTCGGGGTGATGAGTCACCGGCTGTTCGGGCCGGTGATCGCCTTCGGCGCGGGCGGCACCATGATCGAGTGGATGCGCAACGCCACGCTCGAGCTCCCGCCGCTCAATCGCTTCCTCGCCCGGCGGATGATCGAGCGCAACGGCATCGCGCGAGTCCTGGGCGAGTTTCGCGGCGCGCCCAAGGCCGATCTGGCGGCGATCGAGAACATCCTGGTGCGGGTTTCCGAGATGGTCTGCGAGATTCCCGCGATCGCCCAGATGGACATCAATCCGATCATCGTCGACGAGCACGGCGCGGTCGCGGTCGATGCCCGGGTGGTCCTGGTGCGCGAACCCGCTGCCGCGATCGGTCGCGGGCGTTACTCGCACATGGCGATCCTCCCGTACCCGGCGCACATGGTGCGCGAACTGGCCTTGCGCGACGGCAAGTCGTGCCGCCTGCGGCCGATCAGGGCGGAAGACGCCGAGGCCCTCCAGCAGCACATGCGCTCGCTCTCTGAACAATCGCGTTATTTCCGGTTTATCTCGACGATAAGCGAACTTACGCCCAAGATGATGGCGCGTTATACCCAGATCGACTACGATCGCGAACTGGCGTTGGTCGCGGTGATCGGTGCCGACGGTGCCCTGAGCCCGCCCGCGCCGGGCGTCCCGGAGCGCATCATCGGGGTGGTGCGCTACCTGCTCAACCCCGACCGCGAGACCTGCGAGTTCGCGGTGGCGATCTCCGACGCCTACCAGGGCTGTGGCCTGGGCTCGCAGATGATGAAGGCCCTGATCGAAGCCGCCACCGACAAGGGGCTGCGCCAGATGCAGGGGGTGGTTCTGCGGGCCAACCGGGCGATGCTGGGGTTGATGCGGCACCTGGATTTCAAGGTCACTCCCGACCCCGACGATCCGACCCTGTGGCTGGTCGCCAAGGACCTGATCGAGCCGGAAGCCGGCAACCCGGAAACGGTCGAGTCGGAAGCGGCCTGAGCGCGCGAGGGCGCGGTCAACGGCGCGCCGCAGCCCGCGCGCCGGCCACAGACGCGGCCAGAGTTGCGGTGCCGGCCAGCGCCGCCGCCGCGCCGGTCAGGCGTCGCGGTGGTACGAAGTGACCCGCTCGACTTCTTCCTTCGACCCGAGGAATACCGCCACCCGCTCGTGCAGCGCCTGCGGTTCGATCTCCATGATGCGCTGGTGGCCGTTGGTGGCGGCGCCGCCGGCCTGCTCGACGATGAAAGCCATCGGGTTGGCCTCGTAGAGCAGGCGCAGCTTGCCCAGCCGGTCGGGGGTGCGGGCATCGCGCGGGTACATGAAGATTCCGCCGCGGGTCATGATGCGATGGACGTCGGCCACCATCGAGGCCACCCAGCGCATGTTGAAGTTGGCCCCGCGCGGGCCATCGGCTCCGGCCAGCAGTTCGCCGATGTAGCGATGCACGGGTGGCTCCCAGTGGCGCTGGTTCGAGGCGTTGATTGCATACTCGCGGGTGGTCTCCGGGATGCGCAACTGATCTTCGGTCAGCGTCCAGCTGCCGGCTTCGCGATCGAGCGTGAAGCAGGCGACGCCATCGCCAACGGTGAGCACCAGCTGGCTGGACGGGCCGTAGATGGCGTAGCCGGCGGCGAGCTGGTGCACTCCGGCCTGGAGAAAGTCCTCCTCGCGCGGTTCCGTCGCCCCTTCGGGAAGATGCAGCACCGAGAAGATCGTGCCGACCGAGATGTTGGCGTCGATGTTCGACGAGCCGTCGAGGGGATCGAACAGCAGCAGGAATTCGCCCTTGGGGTAGCGGTTCGGAATGGTGTACGAGTGGTCCATCTCCTCGGAGGCCATCGCCGCCAGGTGTCCGCCCCATTCGTTGGCTTCGAGCAAGGTCTCGTTGGCGATCACGTCGAGCTTGCGCTGCGATTCACCCTGGATGTTTTCAGTGCCGTTGTCACCCAGCACCCCGCCCAGCGCCCCCTTGCTGACCGCGATGCTGATGCGCTTGCAGGCACGGGTCACCACTTCGATGAGCAGCCGCAGTTCGCCAGGAATCAGACCCTTCTCGCGCTGCTTCAAGATCAGGTACTGGGTCAGGCTTACTGGTGAGCTCATCTGGTACTCCGGGCGGGAATGGACTGGTAAGGGAATTTTACTGGGCCAGCGAACGGTCGACGATTTCGCGCACGTCGGCTGAAAGGTCGCTTTGCTCGGCAACCACCAAGAGCGCCGAGCGCATCGCGTGCCGGCGCTCCGGCGGGTACTTGGGCCAGCGCTCGAACGCGCGCGCGATCCGCGCCGCCACTTGCGGATTGATCGCGTCCAGCGCGAGCACCTGCTCGATCCAGAAGGCGCAGCCCGAAGCGTCGGCGGCGTGAAGTTCGGCGGCGTTGCCGTGGCAGAAACTGCCGATCAGGGCGCGCACCCGGTTGGGGTTGCGCAGCGAGAAGGCGGGGTGGCGGAGCAGCCCGCGGACCCGCCCCAGCACCGGGGGCTCGCCGGCCTGGCGGTGCATGGTGGCCTGGATCGCAAACCACTTGTCGAGTGCCAGCGGCTCGTCGTGGAATTCGGCCGCGAACGCCGCCAGCGCCGGCTCGCGCTCGGGCGCGGCGCTGTTCGTGAGCGCCTGCAGTGCGGCGGCGCGGTCGGTCATGTTGTCGGCGTCGCGGCATTGAGCCGCGGCGGCGGCAAATGCCGCCTGCTCGCCGGTTGCCACCCAGTAGGACAGGGCGGCATTGCGCAGTGCCCGCCGGGCGCTCGCGGCGGCAGCGCGGCGATAAGGGCCCGGATCGCGCAGGCTGCGCCATAACTGCGGCCACACGGTTGCCAGTGAGTTGGCAAGTTCGCGGCGCAGCGAGTTGCGGGCGTTGCGCAGCGCCACCGGATCGATGACCTCGACGTGCTCGGCGATGACCGCTTCCGGCGGCAGCGCGGTCAGCTGCTCGCGAAACTCCGGGTCGAGCGATTCGTCGCCGAGGCAGTGCCGCCAGGCCGCGAGCAGGGCTGCGCCGGCGGCCGCGGGCGCGGCTCCGGCGAGGACCGCCAGCACCGCGCGCAGCGCAAGGCTCTGGGTTGCCTCCCAGCGATTGAACGGATCCGGATCGTTGCTGGCCAGGAACGACAGCTGGTCGTCACTGTAGTCGGCCGCGACGATCACCGGAGCCGAGAAACCGCGCAGCAGTGACGGCACGCAGCCCGGTGGAACATCGGCAAATACGAAGCGCCGCTCGGCCTCGCTCAGGTCGAGAACCAGCGTATGCGTGCCCTCGGAGTCCGTGTCCGTGCCCTCGGCGCCCGGGCTGGCAGCCTCGCCGGCAATCCGCAGCGGCACGTCGCGCCCGTCGTCGCCAACCAGTCCGAAGGCGAACGGAATCTGCAGCGGAGGCAGCCCGTCGCCGCTGTACTGGGTGAGCGTCAGTGTGAATTCCTGGCGGGCGCTGTCGTAGGAACTGTGCGCCTCGACCACCGGAGTGCCGGCGCGGGAATACCAGCGGGCAAACTGCCCGAGGCCCCGGCCGTTGGCAGCGGCGATTGCCGCGACGAAGTCGTCACAGGTAACGGCCTGGCCGTCGTGGCGTGCGAAATAGCATTCGATGCCCTTGCGAAAGCCCTCGACCCCGACCAGGGTCTGGAGCATCCGCACCACCTCGGCACCCTTCTCGTAGACGGTGGTGGTGTAGAAGTTGTTGATCTCGCGATAGCTCTCGGGGCGGATCGGATGGGCCATTGGCCCGGAATCTTCCGGGAACTGCGAGGCGCGCAGCGCGCGCACGTCGTCGATGCGCCCGACGGTGCGCGCGCTCGCTGCCGCGGCCGGACTGGCCGCCTGGGCGGCGCGCATGTCGGCCGAGAATTCCTGGTCGCGAAATACCGTCAGGCCTTCCTTGAGCGTGAGCTGGAACCAGTCGCGGCAGGTGACCCGGTTGCCGGTCCAGTTGTGGAAGTATTCATGGGCCACGACCGACTCGATCGCCCTGAAATCGCCGTCGGTGGCCAGCCGCGGGTTGGCGAACACGTACTTGGTGTTGAAGATGTTGAGGCCCTTGTTCTCCATCGCCCCCATATTGAAATCGTCGGTCGCGACGATCATGAAGCGCTCGAGATCGAGTTCCAGCCCGAAACGCTGCTCGTCCCAGGCGATGGCCCGGACCAGCGACTCGAGGGCGTGAGCACTGCGCGCTTCGTTGCCGGGCTCGACCCAGGCCTGCAACAGCACCTCACGCCCCGAGCTGGTTGTGACGCGCTGCTCGCGCACGGCGAACCTGCCGGCGACCAGGGCGAACAGGTAGCACGGTTTCGGGAATGGGTCCTCCCACAGCGCCCAGTGCCAGCCGGGTCGATCGCCTGAGCACTCGCCCTGGTCGAGCAGATTGCCGTTGGCGAGCAACACCGGGCAGGAGGAGCGCTCGGCGCGCACCATGACCCGGTACCGGGCCATGACGTCGGGGCGATCGGGAAAGAAGGTGATGCGCCGGAAGCCCTGAGCCTCGCACTGGGTCAGGAAATTTCCGTTCGAGAGGTACAGCCCCTCGAGAGCGGTGTTGAGCTCCGGCGCGATCTCGTTGACGAGCGTGATCACGGCGCTGGGCGGGCAATCGTGGATGGTGAGCCCAGCCTCGTCGAGGGTGAAGCCAGTGGCCGGCACCAGGCGATCGTCGAGGCGCAGTTCCACCAGCCTGAGATCTTCCCCGTCGAGCACCAGCGGACCAGCCGCGGTGCCGTTGCGGCGGACCCGCAGCGTCGAGCGGACCCGCGTGCAGGCGGCCTCCAGATCGAACTCGAGTTCGATCTCGTCCACCAGGAATGCTGGTGGCGTGTAGTCGCTTCTATTGATGGTTTGCGCGGGCTTCGAGCGCATCGTCGCACCTGGGTGGAGAAGGGAACATTGTATGTTCTACGAGGGGCCCTGCGACTCGCGATCCGGGACCGCCAGGGCCGGATCGTTATCTAAGTGCCGCGCTGAGCGCGGCGCGAGCGCTACTTCTTGGCCACGCCGACCCACCAGTCGGGTGTGACCGAGGTGAAGGCACCGCTTTCGTGGAGGCGGTTGGCGGTTTCGAGCGCGACCATTCCCGGCGCGGTGGTGACGACCCAACGCAGTCCGGAACTGTCCACGGCGCGCGCGACCCGCAGCCCGAATGGCGCCAGCGCCTGGTTGGCGAGATCCTCGCTGCCCGCCGTGCGCAGCGTCACGATGATGCCCCCGGGCAGGGCGCGCACCGCCGATGCTGGTGCGTCGACGCCACGAAACACCGGCGAGACTTTGGCGCCCGCCTTGTTGGCCACCGGGGCCGAAGCTTTCGTCAGTTGCGGTCGTCCCCGCGGCACGCTGCTCCCGGGCTGGGTGAAGTCGGCGACCTGATCCGGGTCGATCTGCAGCCCGCGGCGCACCGCGCCGTCGTACCAGTAGGCCTGGGCGGGCGCAACCGGCGCGGCGGCGCCCGATTTTTTGGCGACCACCGGGCGCTGTTGCGGGTTCGCTGGCTGGGCCTGTGCCGGCATGTGGCCCAGTCCCAGCAGCACGACGATAGTCAATGGCGCGAACAGTTTCATCACCGTCCCCAGAAACGGATATTCCAGCTGACCCAGGTGCCGACGTCGCCGTTCTGCTCGTCGGTGACCCGCAAGGTCCAGGTGCCGGGCGCCGCCTCTTCGAGATGGCGCACCGAGCCGAAGGTCCACCCCGTGCTGTAGCTGCCGCAGCTGTCGGTGCAGATGCGCTCATTGGCAAGCAGGCTGACCAGGCCATTGGGGCTGATCAATTCGACCCGCAGGTCACCGATGTAGCCGTGGTTGGCGGTCAACTGCACCTCGACATGCTCAATTTTGCTGATCGGGCAGGCGACGCCACTTACGCTGACCGCGTTGGTCACGGGAGAAACGACGCCGCCGGCGGTGGCGTCAGGCAGGGCGATGTTCACCACCTGGCCCGTGCCCAGCGGCTGGCAGGAGCGCAGCGTGGCGCTCGTCCCGACCGATTGCCAGGTGGTGGCAAGCGCGACCGCGGCGCCGGCATCGAGCACCCCGAAACCGTAGCGCGGGTTGTAGTTGAGCCCGAAGTTGCTGCTCCACGCAGGATTCGCCGGATCGTTGCGGCGCGCGCTCTTGGCCAGCACCAGCGGCACGTCGCGCCAGCTCAGGTTGGGGTTCGCGGCCAGCATCATCGCCACCACGCCCGAGACCATCGGGGTCGATGCCGAGGTGCCGCTGAATTCGCGGGTGTAGGTCTTGTTGTCGGCGGTGGTGGCGTTGACCGCGGTGCTGGTGATGAACCCCAGTGGCGGGTTATGTTCATCGTTGCCGCTCGAGGGCGCGCACAGCAGCGTGTTCGCTCCCGTTTCGGCCCACCATGAGGGCAGGCCATGATTGTCCACGGCACAGACCACGTTGACGCCGCGATGGGTCAGGTAACCGTCGAAGTTGGGATTGTCCGATTGGCAGACGTCGTTGTTGTCCTTGGCGAAACAGCCGCCATTGCCGGTTGCAAAGACGTAGATCGAACCCTTGCCGCCGCGGCCGCTCGAGGTGCCCAGATCAATCGCAGTGGCGAATGACGAGTCCACCCGGTGCAGCACGCCGTCGTCGGTCGATCCCCAGCTCGCGTTGTAGATCGAGTTCAATTGCGAGTCACGACCCAGCGAGTTGGCGATGTTCGACGTGGTCGAGTTGGCAAGAACATTGAAAACCACGATCTCGGCGCGAGGCGCCACCCCGGCGACCCCGACCGCGTTGCCGTCACGCGCGGCCAGCACGCCCGCCACCGTAGTTCCGTGCACGTCATCGGCGGCGCAGGGCAGCGGATAACCGTAGCTCCGCCGGCGGTAGTCGTAGTTGCCGCCCTCTACCACGTTCTGAAAGAGATCCTCGTGGAACAGCTCGAGCCCGTCGTCGAGCAGCGCCACCCGCACCCCATCACCTTTGTTCAGGTTCCAGGCCGGCAGGGCGCGGATGTCCTCCCCGGGAGTACCGCCATCCTGGCCGGTGTTTTGCAGATGCCAGAGCAGGCCGAACATCGGATCGATACCGCTGCGCGGCAGCAGCGTCCCCGGCATCGTGTACTGGAAATAGCACGAGGCTTCGTTGAGCTCAGTGCCGGGAGCGGCCGGAACGTAGCTGCCGTCGCCACTGCCCCCGCATGACGCGAGCAGCGTGGCGAGCAACGCTACCGGGGCCCAGATCATCGGGTGTCGCCACCGGGGATGGCAGTCTGTGGGGTGCAGGGTCATTGTCGATGATTGGTAGACAACGGGGAGTCGTTGCCGAAGTGTATCGCTGCCGGCGCGCGCGCGCACCCCTGGAGGGTTTTTGGCGCCTACCGTCTGTCGGCCGCCGCGACTCCCCGGGGCTGCTGCAAAAGACCATGGCGCGGATGTTAGCGGTGCACCGGGGGACGGTTATCATCACCCACAGGCTGTTGCATGGAGGGGCCATGACCCGCATCACGAAGCTGCTGATTGCCAACCGTTCCGAGATCGCGATCCGGGTGATGCGCGCTGCCTCGGAACTGGGTATTCGTACCGTGGCGATCTATTCCCATGAGGATCGCTTCGCGCTGCACCGCTTCAAGGCCGATGAGAGCTACCTGGTTGGCGCCGGCCGCAAGCCCTTGCAGGCCTACCTCGACATCGACGATGTGATCCGGATAGCGCGCCGCGCCGGGGTCGACGCGATCCATCCCGGCTATGGTTTCCTGTCGGAGAATCCGGACTTTGCCCGTGCCTGCGCTGCTGCGGGGATCGAGTTCATCGGGCCAACGCCAGAGGTAATGGTGCGCCTCGGCAACAAGGTTTCGGCGCGCGAGGCGGCCCGGGCCGCCGGCGTGCCGGTCGTGCCGGCCACTGCGGAACTGCCGGTGGCGCTCGACGAAGTCAAGCGGATGGCCGCCGCCGTGGGCTATCCGCTGATGCTCAAGGCGAGCTGGGGTGGCGGCGGGCGGGGAATGCGGGTGATCGAAAGCGAGGCCGATCTCGTCGCCCAGATCGACGGGGCGCGGCGCGAGGCAGGCGCGGCCTTTGGCAAGGACGAGCTGTATCTGGAGCGCCTGGTGCGCCGCGCGCGCCACGTCGAGGTGCAACTGCTGGGCGACATGCACGGCAATCTGGTTCACCTCTACGAGCGCGATTGCTCGGTTCAGCGGCGCAACCAGAAGATGGTCGAAAGAGCCCCGGCGAACTTCCTCACCGACGCGCAGCGTGAGGCGTTGTGCGCGGCGGCGCTCGCCATTGGCCGCGCCGTGGACTACACCCACGCGGGCACGGTCGAATTCCTGCTCGACGTCGACAATGGCGAGTTCTATTTCATCGAGGTCAACCCACGCATCCAGGTCGAGCACACGGTCACCGAGGCGATCACCGGAATCGACATCGTCCAGGCGCAGATCCGCATCACAGAGGGCGCCCGAATCGGCGCCGATGATTGCTTGATTCCGGAACAAGCCGGAATCCGCATCAACGGCCATGCCTTGCAGTGCCGGGTAACCACCGAGGATCCGGAGAACGGATTCATCCCCGACTACGGGCGCATCCAGGCCTATCGCAGTGCCGCGGGATTTGGCATCAGGCTGGACGGCGGCACCGCCTATTCGGGCGCGGTGATCACGCCTTACTACGACTCGCTGCTGGTCAAGGTCACGGCGTGGGCGCAGACGCCCGCGGCCGCCGTACGGCGGATGGACCGCGCGCTGCGAGAATTCCGCGTCCGCGGGGTGGCGACCAACCTGCAATTCGTCGAGAACGTCATCAACCATCCGGCATTTGTGGCCGGCGAGGTCACGACCCGTTTCATCGACGAGACGCCGGAACTGTTTCAGTTCACCTTGCGGCGTGACCGCGCTTCCCGGCTGCTGCAGTTCCTGGGCGACGTCAACGTCAACGGCAACGCTGATGTTCGGGGCCGGGCGCTTCCCAATGTGCGCCAGGTAACGGGCGTGCTGCCCGCGGCCGATCTCGCCGAGCCGCCGCCGCCGGGCATGCGTTCGCGACTGCAGGAACTTGGGCCGGAAAAATTCGCGCAATGGATGCTCGATCAGCCGCGTGTGCTGCTGACCGACACCACGATGCGCGACGCGCACCAGTCGCTGCTCGCCACCCGGATGCGCAGCGTCGACCTGCTGCGCGTCGCGCCGCACTACGCGCGTCTGCTCCCCGGTCTTCTCTCGCTCGAGTGCTGGGGCGGGGCCACCTTCGACGTCGCGCTGCGCTTTCTCAAGGAGGATCCCTGGCAGCGGCTCGGCGAGTTGCGCACGGCGGTGCCCAACATCCTGCTGCAGATGCTCTTGCGCGCCAGCAATGCCGTCGGGTACACCAGCTATCCCGACAACGTGGTGCGCTATTTCGTCGCGCAGGCGGCACGCAACGGCGTCGATCTGTTTCGGGTGTTCGATTCGCTCAATTGGGTGGAGAACATGCGCGTGGCGATCGACGCGGTCCGTGAGGCGGGCGCCTTGTGCGAAGGCGCGATCTGCTATACCAGCGACCTGTTCGATCGCGAGCGACCGAAGTACGCGCTCAGCTATTACCTGGGCATCGCGCGCGAGCTCAAGGCGGCCGGGGTGCACGTAATCGGCGTCAAGGACATGGCCGGGATATGCCGGCCGCGCGCGGCCCGCGAATTGGTCGCCGCGCTCAAGGCCGAGACCGGACTGCCGGTGCACTTCCATACCCATGACACCAGCGGCATTTCAGCCGCTTCGGTGCTGGCCGCCATCGACGGCGGTGCCGATGCCGTCGACGGCGCGCTCGCGGCGATGAGCGGACTGACCTCGCAGCCCAACCTCAATTCGATCGTCGCGGCGCTTGCAGGCAGTGCGCGCGACCCGTGCCGGCTCGATGGCCCTGGCAGCGCCGCCAGCGGCGTCGAACTGGGCGCAATGCAGCAAATTTCTCAATATTGGGAAGGGGTGCGGCCGGTCTACGCGCCGTTCGAATCCGACCTGCGTTCGGGCACCGCCGACGTCTATCGCCATGAGATGCCCGGCGGCCAGTACACCAATTTGCGCGAGCAGGCGCGCGGGCTGGGGCTCGCCCATCGCTGGCCAGAGGTCTCCCGCGCATACGCCGAGGTCAATCAGCTGTTTGGTGACATCGTCAAGGTCACGCCAACCTCGAAGGTGGTCGGCGACATGGCGCTGATGATGGTCGCCAACGATCTGCGTGCGACCGACGTCCTCGATGAGCAGCGCGAAATCCCGTTCCCGCAATCGGTCGTGTCGCTGTTTGGCGGCGAGCTGGGCTTTCCCCCGGACGGATTCCCGGCGGAACTCTCGCGCAAGGTCCTGAAGGGCGAGCCGCCGGTGCCGTACCGTCCGGGCGACACTTTGCCTGCGCTCGACCTCGAGGAGGAGCGTTCGCGGGCCGAGAAGGAAACCGGCGCGCAGATCAGCGATACCGACCTCGCGTCCTACCTGATGTACCCGAAGGTGTTCGTCGACTTCGCTGCCTCCCGAGAGCGCTTCGGCGATCTGAGCCGGTTGCCATCGGGCGCCTTCTTTTACGGGATGGAAGAGGGCGAGGAGATTGCCATCGAGATCGATCCGGGCAAGACGCTGATGGTGCGCCTACAGGGAATGGCACCGG
This sequence comes from Burkholderiaceae bacterium, assembly GCA_024637395.1. Taxonomy (GTDB): domain Bacteria; phylum Pseudomonadota; class Gammaproteobacteria; order Burkholderiales; family Burkholderiaceae_E; genus JAGXFR01. Next base: position 25,484 of record JAGXFG010000078.1, read on the forward strand.
TCGAAGACGAAGGCGTGGTGCGGGTCTTTTTCGAACTCAACGGCCAGCCGCGCACCCTGCGTATCGACAAGGCCGGCGCGGTCAAGCCCAATCAGCGCGCGCAAGCGCGGGACGGAAACCCGGAGCACGTGCCGGCGCCGATGCCCGGGATGGTGGTCACGGTCATGGTGGAAGCGGGTCGTCAGGTGCAGGCGGGCGATCCGCTGGTTTCGATAGAGGCCATGAAAATGGAAACGCAGATCCGCGCCGAGCGCGACGCCCGGGTGCGCGCGGTGCATGTCGCCGTCGGCGACACCGTCGCCGCGCACGACTTGCTGCTCGAGTTCGAGCCGTGACTCATCCGACCGAAAATGCGCCCGATCCCGGCTTGCAGCTGCATTTTCGCAGCTGCCTGGGAGCGTTCGCGACCGGCGTGACGATCGTCGCGACGCGCGCACCCGAGGGCGACGCAGTGGGGCTCACGGTCAACAGTTTCAACTCGCTCTCACTCGATCCGCCACTGGTGCTCTGGAGCCTGCGCCGGGTGGCCCGTAACGCCAACCTGTTCCGCGCGGCCGGCCACTTCTCGGTGAGCGTGCTGGCGGTCGGTCAACTCGCACTGGCGCGGCATTTCGCGGTGTCCGCGCCCGATCGTTTCGCCGGTGTGGCCCATCACGAGGGGCTCGGGGGCTGCCCGCTGGTGGACGCGGCGATTGCCTGGTTCGAGTGCGAGACCGTCAGCGTCCAGGAGCTTGGCGACCACCTGCTGTTTGTCGGCCGGGTGCTGCGTTGCGCGCGCGTCCCCGGCTTGCCGCTGGTCTTTCACCAGGGAGACTTTGGGCGGACCATCGCGCTCGACCCCGAAGCCTGAGCTCTCGCCCCAGCTGCCGCGGGCGCTCCAGGATCACGACTTTGTCGAGGATTCCCAGCCAATGTACATGCCCACCCATTTCGCCTGCCAGGATCCGGCACAAGCCCGCGAACTGATCGATAGCTATCCGTTCGCGACTTTGGCGAGCAGCACCGCGGGAGCTCCGATGGTCACGCACCTGCCGCTCACTGCCCGGCAGCGCGATGGGTCACTGGTGCTCAGCGGTCACGTGGCGCGCGCCAATCCCCACTGGGAGATGCTGCCTCAGGCTCCGACCGTGGCCATTTTCCACGGGCCGCACGGCTACATCTCGCCGGCCTGGTACCCCTCTCCCGGCCTGGTTCCGACCTGGAACTACGCGGCCGTCCATTGCCACGGTGCGGTGTCCCTGATCGAGGATCGCGCGGCTGCCCGCGTCCTGCTCGAAGAACTGGTGGCGCATTTCGAATCGCCCCGGCACCAGCCCTGGGAGATGCGGCTCGAACCGGCGACGCTCGACGCGCTGCTCGGCGCCATCGTGGCCTTCGAGATGAGGGTCGAGCGGGTCGAGGCCAAGTTCAAGCTGGGCCAGAATCGCGTGGCCCAGGATCGCCAGGGCGCGATTGCCGGTCTCGTGCATGAGCACGGTGAACCCGAGCTGATCGCTCTGATGCGGCGCTTCGCGGGGTGAACTCCGGCAAGGTCCGCTAACGCAACAGGTTGGCGACGGCGGCAGCGACCACCTTGGTAGGGCGGCGCAGGTCTTCAAGCACGAGGTTCTCGTCGGCGCTCTTGGCGTTGGCCTCGGCCAGGGTGCGCGGTCCGGCACCGTAGAGCACCACCGGGCAGCCGTGGGCGGCATAGTGGCGGGCGTCGGTGTAGAGCGGCACGCCGGTGGCTGGAATCGGTTCCCCGAAGATCCGCTTGCCGTGGGACTGCAGCGCCGCAACCAGGCGCTCGTGCCCCGGCAGCGGCCGCAAGGCGGCGGCGCGCAACAGGCACCTGGTGGTGACGCTGATCCCGGGCAGGTCCGCGATCGCCGCGTCAATCGCGCGCCGCAGCTCGGCTTCGACCGCGACCGGGTCTTCCTCGGGAATCAGGCGCCGGTCGAGCCGGAACGTAACCAGGTCGGGCACGACGTTGGTGTTGGTGCCGCCGGCAATGGTGCCGACGATCATGGTGGGCGATTCAATGCCGGGGAACTGCGAGACTTGCGCGGCCAATCCTGGCACCAGCGCGTAGAGCGCATCCAGGATCGCGACCGCAGCGCGGAGCGCGTCGGCCCCGAGCTGAGGCATGGCGCCGTGCGCCGAGCGCCCGTGCACGCTCACCTCGAGCTGCAGGCAGCCATTGTGGGCGGTGACGATCTGGTAGGAAAAGCCGGCGGCGATCGCCAGGTCGGGTTTGCTCAGGGCGTTCTCGAGCAGCCACCCGACCCCGGCATTGCCGCCGAATTCCTCGTCATAGGTGAAGTGCAGTTCAACGCCACCGTCGAGCTGCGTGCCCTGCGCTGCGCACTGGCGCAAGGCCGCGAGCGCGAAGGCGTAGGTGGCGATATCGGACTTCGATACCGCCACTCCGCGAGCGTACATCCGGCCATCCTCGACCACGCCGGCATAGGGCGGCCGCGTCCACCCGGCGCCCGGCGGGACCACGTCGCCGTGGGCGGCGAGCGCGATGGTGGGTCCGCGACCGCTGCCGAAGCGCTCGCGCACGATCAGGTTGGTGGCGCTGACCATGCGGTTGTCACGAACCACGGTCTCCGGCACGGCGTGACGTTCGACCGTAAAGCCCAGCGCGGCGAGCAGATCGGCCGTGCCCCGCGCCGCCGGCGCGTTGTCGCCGGGCGGCATGTCGGTGGGCAGGCGCACCACTTCGCGCAGGAAAGCGACCTGGGCGCCATGGTTCGCGTCGATCCACCGGTCGATGAATTTGGTGTCCGGACCAGCCGGCGGGAAGGGTGCTTTGACCATGGGCTGATTGTACGTAGTCGATTCCCCGGTTCACAGCGTGCCCGCCGCAGTGGTGCGACAATCTGGGCTTGCGGAAATCCCGCGCGAGGGCGCCGGGCAACACTTCGGCGAGGAGGCAACATGACGGTTTTCTACTGTGATTTCGACAGCCGCTTCGGACGGATTCGCCTGACCGGCGATGGCGCGGCGCTCACCGGCCTTTATTTCATCGGGCAGAAGCACGAGCCGAGCGCTGGAAGTGACTGGCTCAACGACGCTGCGGTGGCGCCGTTTCCCCTGGTGCGCGAGCAGTTCGGACGCTACGAGCGCGGTGAACTGCCCGCTTTCGACGTGCCTTTGCGCACGGAAGGAACGGCGTTCAGGCGCGCGGTGTGGCAGGCGCTGCGGGCGATCCCCTGCGGCGGTACGGTGAGCTACGGCGAACTGGCCAACTCGCTGGGCATGCCCAAGGCCGCACGCGCGGTTGCCGGCGCAGTGGCCCGCAACCCGGTCGGCGTGATCGTCCCCTGCCACCGGGTTATCGGCTCGGACGGAGCGCTCACCGGCTACGCCGGCGGGCTGGACCGGAAAGAGGCGCTGCTGACGCTCGAAAGCGCGCTTTGAACGCGCCGGGCGGCCCCCACCGGCCCACTGTGTCGGTGGGCCCGATCGCAATGCGGGCGCGCGACGTGATCGATCTGCTCCTATTGGCGGCACTCTTCGGCGGATCATTCCTGTTCATGCGCATCGGTGCCCCCCAGTTCGGTCCGATTCCGATGGCCGGATTGCGCACCGGGATCGCGGCACTGATACTCGTCGCTGTGCTTCTGTTTCGTGGGCGAGGCAACGAACTCTATGTCGCCCCTGCATCGTTTCTCGTGATGGGGGTACTCAATTCAACGCTGCCGTTCGTGCTCTTCGGCTTCGCTTCTTTGACCCTGAAGGCTGGCTTTGGTGCAATTCTCAACGCGACGGCGCCATTTTGGGGTGCTTTGGTGGCTTTCACATGGTTCCGCGAGCGGCTCACGCCGTTGCGGATCGTGGGTCTCTTCATCGGATTTGGTGGGGTGGTAGTGCTGGTTTGGGGCAGGGTGAATTTCAATGTCGGCGGTTCCGGTCCGGCTATCGTAGCGGCGCTCAGCGCCACCCTGCTTTACGGAATTTCAGCCAACTATGCGAAGCACAGGCTCGCAGCGATCGAGCCGCTCGCTAATGCGGCCGGCACACAGCTTGGTGCCGCGCTCACGCTCGCACCATTGACGGTCGTGTTCTGGCCCGCGGTTATTCCCGACGCCATCGCCTGGCTCGCAGTGATTGCGATGGCGGTACTGAGCACGGCGCTCGCCTATCTGCTCTACTTCCGGCTGATCGTGCGGCTCGGGGCCACCCGCACCATCGCGGTTACCTTTCTGGTACCGATTTTCGGTATGCTTTGGGGCTGGGTGTTCCTCGGGGAGGGGGTAACGGCCAACATGGTTGCCGGGACCGTCGTGATCCTTACCGGCACTGCCCTTACCACGGGCCTCGTCGGCCCTCGCCCGCGGTTGCCTCACATGAAAGATTGACTGACTTGGACAGCCCGCAAACATGGCCATCGCTCGATGGCAGTGGAGGTGCCATTGAAGATCCGCGATATCGTTTTCATTTCGCTGCTTGCGGAATTGCCGAAAGGCAAGGCCTACGGTATGTCGAAGTCGCTGGCCACAGCGCGCCAGACCACGCTGGTCCGCCTTGTTCTCGAGGACGGGACCGAAGGCTATGGGGAAGCTTGGGGAATGCCGCCGGTCAATCAGGCTTACCTGCCTTTCCTCAAGGATTATTTGATCGGAACCGATGTCCTTGACGTGGAGCAAACGTTTTCGCGGATCATGGCCAGGCACTATCACTTCGGGGTGCAGGGCCCGATCATGGCGTGCATCTCTGGAATTGATATCGCGGCCAAGGACGCTGCCGGAAAGATGCTAGGCGTTCCGGTGCACCGGCTCATCGGCGGGAAGAGATGGGAGCGAGTGGAAGTCTATGCCTCCGGTGGCTACATCACGGAAAATCCCGACCGGGATTTCGAGCCGCAAATTGTCGCTATGGCTGAGGCAGGGCACCGCGCCGCCAAGATCAAGATCGGGTTGTCGCCGAAATCGGATGAAGCGCGCACCGCTCTTGCGCGCAAGATCCTCGGAAACGGCGTCAACCTGATGGTCGACATCAACTCCAACTACACCTACGACCTCGCCCGCGAGAGCATCGCTCGCCTCGCGGAGTATGAAATCGGCTGGGTGGAAGAGCCGCTGGCGCCGCAGGATTACGCAGGCTACGAGCAATTGCAGCGATGGAGCCCCATTCCGATCGCGACGGGCGAAGCGCTCTACACCGCCTACGATTTCAAACGGCTCGTCGATCGCCGCGCGGTCGATGTGCTTCAGCCCGACCTGTCGCTGTGCGGCGGATTCTGGCAAGGCCGGGCCATCGCTCTGATGTCGATGCTCGAGCATCTGCGTCTGTCACCCCATGTCTGGGGAAGCGGGATCGGTCTCGCGGCGGCGGTTCATTATGTCGCCGCCCTCCCAAGCTATCCTCATGCCGACAATGTGCCGAAGGCTCCACTCGTCGAATACGATGTGGGCGAAAACCCGTTGCGCGAGGGGTTGCTGAAGAACCCGTTGAAGCCCATCGATGGTTCGATCGCGGTTTCCGATGCGCCGGGGTTAGGTATCGAAATCGACTGGGATGCCGTGGATCGCTATGCCGTGCGCTAGCGCAGGTTCTCATTCGTCCCCGGGTAAGCCATGCGGATCGGTTCCCTTGCTGGAGATCGAGGATCTCAAGACCTTCTTTCATACGGATGCCGGGATCGTTCGCGCGGTAAATGGCGTGACCTTGGCGATTCGCAAAGGCGAGACGCTTGCCATCGTCGGCGAGTCCGGGTCGGGGAAGTCGGTGACCGCGTTGACCATCATGCGCTTGCTCGGGCGAACACCGGGACGCGTCGAAGGGGGCCGGATCAGGTTTTGTGAGCGAAACGGAAAAGTGCGCGATCTTCTAGCTATCTCGGAGTCCGAGATGGCCAAGATTCGCGGTCGCGAAATTGCCATGATATTTCAGGATCCGATGTCGAGCCTGAATCCGGTCTTCTCCATCGGTACGCTGATCGCCGAGCCGATCCGAATACACAAGGGCGTCAACCGCCAGCAGGCACGGCGCGAGGTCATCGATCTTCTGCGGCAGGTCGGGATCGCGGACCCGGAGACACGGGTGGATAGTTACCCGCACCAGTTGTCGGGAGGCATGCGGCAGCGGGCGATGATCGCGATGGCGCTCGCTTGCGACCCCACACTCCTCATCGCCGATGAACCCACCACCGCGCTGGACGTGACCATCCAGGCACAAATCATCAGCCTGCTCAAGCGGCTCCAAGTCGAGCGCAATATGGCGTTGATTTTTGTGACGCACGACCTGAAACTCGTTGAGGAAATCGCAGATCAGGTAGCGGTAATGTATGCGAGCCAGATCGTGGAGCAGGGGCCGGCAGCCACCGTTCTGGGGCGGCCGCGTCATCCCTATACGCGGGCGCTGCTGGATTGCACGCCGCGCGGAGATGCTCGAACCCGCGGACTCCATCCGATCGCTGGCAGTCTCCCCAGCCCCTTCGCGCAGCCGCCCGGATGCCGTTTCCATCCCCGCTGCCGTTTTTCGACCGCGCATTGTGAGGCCACGGAGCCGGAACTTGCAGCCGTAGAACATGCGCATGTCACGCGTTGCATTCGTTGGCGAGACATCACCCTATGACGAACCGCATGGCTGAGGCGCCAGCGCCGCACGCGGTGCAGCCCTTGTTAAGCGCCACGAACCTGACCAAGGAATTCGGGAGCGCGGGGGGGTTCCTGCGGGGTCAGGACCAGCGGGTCCGCGCCATCGACACCGTTTCGCTCGAGATCCGACACGGGGAGGTGCTGGGTGTGGTCGGCGAGTCCGGCTGCGGAAAATCAACTCTCGGGCGGCTGTTGCTGCGTCTCCTCGAGCCGACGGCCGGAGAGATCCATTTCGACGGACAAGACCTGTCTGGCATGCCGCCTGGTGAGTTGCGCAAGTTTCGGCGCCGCATGCAGATGATTTTTCAAGATCCGTATGCGAGTCTGAACGCCAGGATGACGGTTGGTGATGCTTTGATGGAATCGATTCGTCTGCATCAAGGTCTGTCGAAGTCCGATGCGAAGGGGGCCGCTGCGGAACTGCTTGGCCAGGTAGGGTTGACTCGGGAACACCTGGATCGATATCCCCGCGCGTTCTCCGGGGGGCAGCGTCAGCGTGTCGCCATTGCGCGTGCGCTCGCCTCGCAGCCGCGGTTCATCGTCGCCGACGAGCCGGTATCTTCGTTGGATGTATCGATCCAGGCGGAAGTGATCAATCTTCTCCAGGGCCTCCAACGCAAGCTAAGACTCTCGCTGCTGTTCATCAGTCACGACCTCTCAGTTGTCGAGATCCTGTCCGACCGCGTGATGGTGCTGTATCTCGGCCGCGTGATGGAGATCGCTCCGACCGAGGCGCTTTATGCCAACCCGACCCATCCCTATACCCTCGCGCTAATGCAGGCGGCGCCAGGTGCAAGTCGGGCCGGGACGCGCCTGGTCCTTGCCGGCGAAATTCCGAGTCCGCGCAACCCGCCTTCCGGTTGCGTCTTCCGAACCCGATGCCCGTTTGTCATAGAGAGATGCGCGGACGAACGTCCGGCTCTGCGCGAGGTGAACGACGGACATTTCAAGGCGTGCATTCGAGATGACCTCACACTCTGACGATCCCTCCCGGGGCCTCGCCGATGAGCGGGTTCTCGTCATCGGAGGTCGTGGTTTCATCGGTTCTCACATCGTGCGTGCGCTCGCAGCGGCGGGCGCACGGCCACAGCTTTTCGGTCCGCCCATGGTCGAGGACCGTTTGGCGGATCTCACCGGTTTTTTCGACGAATACGAGGGTTCAATCGATTCACGGGACTCGCTTCGGGAAGCCCTGCGTGCCTCGCGTGCCCAAGCCATTGTTTCCTGCGCGGCACATAGCACCGGCCGCCTTGGGCTCATGCAGTCCGGGGAGGCCGATGCCGATGCGGCCCTTGCGACCAATGTGCTGGGGCTGCACAAGCTGCTCGACTGCGCGCGGGAGGCAAAGGTCCGTCGCGTGGTCTGGACCAGTTCAACAGTCGTCTATGGACCACCCCAGAGCTACGCGGTGCAGCCGGTCGATGAACAGGCGGCGCCGGCGCCCATGACTTTGTACGGCTTGACGAAGACGCTGGCAGAGGAAGTCGCCGCGTACTACGCGCGTCGTCATGGCATGTCGGTCGTCGGGTTGCGGCTTCCGCTCGTGCTGGGCCCGGGTCTCTGGTACGCTGGTGCCGCAGCGGCGCTAGCCCAGTTATTCGAGGCGGCCAAAGCGGGGAGGCCCTACCGATTTCAGTTCCACGACGAGGAAATGGATCTGATCCACGTAAGCGATGTCGGTTCAGCCGTGCTCGGCGTTTTGCGGCATGTCGGAGAGCTCCAGCCGACCTATAACCTGGCGGGCTTCAAGGCGCGCGCTTCCGATCTCGTCCAAGAGCTAAAACGCCAGAAACCAGACGCACAAATTGCGCTGGAAGTGGTCCGACCTATCGTGTTGTTCCCCCTCATTTCCGGCGTCCGTCTATGCCATGACGTCCGGTTTGGGACTCTCTTTGATCTGAAGGCATTCACCAAGGCGATGCTCGCCTAAGGAAACCGGATATGGTTGATCAACGTCTTGCAGCACTTGGTATCCGACTGCCGGAGGCCGCCAAGCCTTCCTTCAACTACCTCCCTGTCACGGTGCATCGGGGCGTCGCCTACGTCGCCGGTCAATTGCCCAAGATCGATGGTGAGGTGAAAGTCCGGGGGAAGGTCGGTGCCGAGGTTGATGTCGTAGCGGCGCGCGAAGAGGCGAAGATCTGCATCTTGCAGGGACTCGCCTGTTTGCGCAGCGCGCTCGGATCGCTGGACCGAATCGAGCAGGTTCTCAAGATCAACGGCTATGTCGCGTCGGCTCCGGGCTTCAACGATCAGCCGAAGGTCCTCGATGCTGCGTCTGATCTGCTGGTCGAGATTTTCGGTGAGCGCGGCCGCCACGCCCGGGCCGCTGTTGGCGTCGCCGAATTACCGCGGAACGCCGCCGTCGAGATCGAAATGATCGTTGCGTTCCGTGATTGATTCAGAGTAAGTTGCCGTGATGGCAACAAACTGCAGATCTCTCGGAGGAGTGGCCCGCTTCATGAGAGCGCATGCACTGCACTATACGGGCCGACAGAGGAGACTATCGTGCTAGATGCGAAACGGCTGGAACGACTGCGCAGACAGATCGCTGCGTCGTTCTTTTGCCTTGCAACAATTCTTGGTTCCCAGGCTGTCTCTGCACAGGAATTCTACGGACCCGCCGCCAGCAATCCCCACATTGGTGGAACGCTCACGATGGGCTCCCTGCTGGAGCCACCCGGATTGGACCCTTTCCATCAAGGAGCCGATGCGCGAATTCGCGTCACCGTGCTGATGTACCAGGGCCTCTTCTATGAACAGGCGAGCGGGGAACCGATTCCGCTGCTCGCCGAAAGCTACACGGTTTCTCCCGATAAGCTCGTCTATACGATCAAGATTCGTCAGGGTGTGAAGTTCCATACTGGCCAGACCATGACTGCGAAGGATGTGGCCTATAGCTACAACTACATCCGTGATCCCAAGAACGGGTCGCCCGGGGCGGGGGATTTCGGTGCGGTCAAGGCGGTCGACGTAGTCGACGATCACACTGTGAAGTTCACTCTTACAGAGCCCAACGTTACGCTGCCGATGACCCTCGGCAACAAGTACGGGGCGGTGGTTCCGGCAGGTTATTTCGATGCGCCCGATTCCAAGGGCAAGATGAACCAGGTGAGTGTGGGAACGGGACCCTTCAAACTCGTCGAGTTCAAACCGAACAGCAATCTGATGTTGGCCAGGAATCCGGATTACTGGGAAAAGGGCGTTCCCTACCTCGACCGGGTCAATTTTGTCTTCCTGCCCAGCAGCGCCAGCATGCTGGTCGCGTTGACCAACAAGCGGGCCGATCTTGCTGTGCTCACCCGACCCCAGGACGTCAAGCAGGTCGAACGCGTGCCCGGACTTAAGATAGAGCGGTGGCCGTCGCTGAATCAGAAGGCGCTTGACCTCGGCAGCGAATATGGTGCGCTCTCGGACGTTCGCGTGCGCCAGGCGATCGCCCTTGCGGTGGACAAGGATGAAATCATGCGCGCCGCAATCGGCGGGCTTGGACAAACGATCGGGACGATGGTTGCTGCGATGCAGGATCGTTGGGGCGTTCCTCTCGCAGACCTGCCCAACCAGAAACTGGACTTGGAAAGGGCGAAGAAACTCCTCGCTGACGCGGGGTATCCCGGCGGACTTGAACTCAACCTGACGACGATCATCGGCTATGACTGGATGGATCCCGCCGCAGTGACGCTACGCGAGCAATTGGCGAAAGTCGGCATCAAGCTGAATATCCAGCGCATCGACCTTGGCGTATGGATCAAGAACTTCCAGTCCAAACAGATGGGTCTGACCTTCAACGACTGGGCCACCCAGCCTGACCCGAGTCTGCTGTTCTACCGGCATTTCCACATGGCCCCAAAGGGCGCGGATTTCCGGAACTGGAAGAACGAAGCGGCGAGCAAGCTCCTTGACGAGGGGCGGGCCGAAAGCGACCTGACCAAACGCAAGGAGATCTATTTCAAGTTTCAGAAGGAACTCGCTACCTCGGTGCCGACGATCATGCTGTTTAGCGCGGATCTAATTACCGTGCGCGGTGATCGGGTGCAGAACTACGCTCAGCACCCAACCGGGTGGTACTACGGGCTGGCTCGAACCTTCCTCGCGCAATAAGAAGAGCGCTGGGCCGGGGAATCCCGGCCCAGCGCCGGTTTTTGCATCAGCGGAATCGAGGAATCAATGGTTCGCCATCTTGCAAGAAGACTGCTCGCTTCGGTTGTCACCGCTGTGCTGGCATCGCTCATCGTCTTCCTTCTCGTGCGCAGTGTGCCTGGCGATGTAGTGGCACAGATGATGGGCCAGACCAGTGACCCGATTGCCGCGCGCTCTTTGCGAGAGTTCTTCGGTCTGGATCAGCCGATCTATGTGCAGTATATCTCCTGGTTATCGAGTGTTCTGAGCGGTGATCTGGGCGTGAGCTGGACCAGAGGGCATCCCGTTGGCCAGATGATCCGAGACGCGTTTTCCGTCACTCTGCAACTCGGACTGATGACCCTTGTGGTGGCAACTCTTGTTGGCGTTCCGTTGGGTCTCATTGCCGGTATCTTTGAGGGCCGTTGGCTGGACCGTCTCATTCAGTCGTTCAACTTGATTGGGCTAGCCGCTCCAGTCTTTTGGGTCGGGCTGATGCTGCTCGTCGGGGTGTCTTCCCTGATCGGATGGTCCCCGCCGCTCCTCTTTGTGCCGCCGAATCAGTCCCTAACCGATAACCTTGCCATCCTGGCCCTGCCGATCTTGAGCCTCGGGCTCCTGCAGGCGGCGGCTTACGGCCAGTTCGTGCGCCAGAGTGTTGTCTCGGCGTTCCACCAGGATTACGTGCGCACGGCGATTGCCATGGGCGTTCCAACCCGGAGCGTGTTCTTCAAGCACATTCTGCGCAACATCGGAATTCCGCTGATCACCTTCATGGGTCTGATCCTGATCCAGATCCTGGGCGGCACGGTGATCATTGAGAGCCTGTTCGCACTGCCCGGACTAGGCCGCCTCTTGCTGTCATCGATCGAAACCCGCGACTACCCGGTGCTTCAGGGAGGGCTTCTGGTGGTTGTGTCGATTGCCATCTCGGTCAACCTGGTCGTTGATCTCCTGTACCAGGTGATCGACCCCCGGGTTCGTCTGAGTTGAATCGTCTGATATGACCACCGCGATCCAATCAAGCGCCAAACCGGAAGCGACCGGAGTCGGACGTCTGCAGAGGTTGAAGCGGGAGCCCGATTTGATGATCGGAATTCTCTTGATTCTCGTGATTGCGGTCGTTGCCATTTCTCCCGGCGTGTTCGCAAGCCAGTCGCCTTTTTCTGTCAACGTTGACCGGGCTCTGGAAGCTCCATCGGTGGGACATTGGTTCGGTACCGACGACGTGGGACGCGACGTCTTTGCTCGCGTCATTTACGGCACACGTGTCACGCTTTCAATCTGTGCTGGTGCACTGGTCATCTCGGCGCTGCTTGGCGGAGGCCTGGGGCTGATATCGGGTTTTGTGGGCGGGCGAGCAGATCTGCTGCTGGGGCGTGTGGTCGACGTGGTCTTGAGTTTTCCGCCCGTGATTCTCGGAATTATGGTGACCGGCATCCTGGGGCCGAAAACGATCAACCTTGTCTTTGCTCTCGCCACCGTCTATATGCCCGTCTTCTTTCGCATCGCTCGTTCCGGCGCCATGTCAGAGGCGGGGCAAACCTATGTCGAGGCGGCGCGCAGCATCGGTCTGACCGAGCGGGCGATCCTGTTTCGTCATGTGTTGCGCAATGTCACGCCGCTCATCCTGGTGCAGTACGTCATCCTTTTTCCGCTCGTTCTGCAGATTCAGGCGGCGCTGGGCTTCCTGGGCCTGGGCGTGCAGCCTCCCACTCCGGATTGGGGGGCTATTCTCCAACAAAGCAAGGACTACGTTCTGCTGGCCCCATGGACATCCGCCTTTCCAGGGATCGCGATACTCGTGACTGCGCTCGGGCTGATGCTGGTGGGCCGCGCCCTGCAGCGTCGCCTCGATCAGCGCTAAACGACACGATGAGTCGCGGTTAATCTGGCGCGGCGCGCGAAACGAATTGTCTGCCGCTTATAACCACACCAAGGATTTGTCGATGGATATTCTCCGAGCTGCAATTTCACCCTTGACGGACGAGGAGCACGAGTTCCACTACAACCCGCAGCGTGCCTTCCCGAATTTCAAGGATTTTCAAGCGCCCCGCGTGGCCGCGAATGCGGCAGCGCGGGCGGTCTTGACGAGTGATTTGGATGTTTCTTACGGCGCTCATCCATTGCGCAAATTGGATATTTATCCGGCGCCAAACCGGGGTCGCAGCCTCGGGCCAGTCCTCCTGTTCTTCCATGGCGGTTATTGGCGCGCGCAAGACAAGGAAAATTTTGTTTTTATTGCTGGACGTCTGGTCCCCGCAGGCATTACCACGGTCATCGCAAACTACGAACTTTGCCCGGCTTCAACGCTGGATGGCGTCGCGGAGTCAGCTATCGCCGCGGTCGAGTGGACCCATCGTCACATAAGCGAGTATGGGGGGGATCCATCACGGGTCAGCATCGCGGGGCATTCGGCCGGCGCGCACCTGTGCGCAGAGGCCATGGCGATCGATTGGCGCGCGCGTGGTGTGGAGCGCGACTTCATCGCCGGCGCCCTGATGATCAGCGGAATCTTTGATCCAACGCCGGCGATTCGCACGACGGTCAATGAAGAATTGCGACTCACCGCAGAGACCGCCGAACGTCACAACGTCGAAAAGCAGCCGCCACTGGTGCACTGTCCGTCCTGGTTGTTCGTGGGCGGACTCGAGCCGTGGCATTGGATCAATCAGTCGTTCCAATATTCTTCTTTTTTGAGGCGCCATGGTCATGATCCAGAGGTGCATGTGCTGCCCGGCTACAACCATTTCGACATCATTCAGCAGTACCTCCTACCGGACAGTCCGCTCACCAAGGCAACGTTGCAAAGCTGCCAGCCTGACGCGAAAGCAGCGGCAACCGCGTGACTCTTGGTAGATCTGGCTAAAGACAAACTTGATTGGGAGATAGCGATGCCAAACGATTGGCGGATGACGGTTTATGACGCAGACCTCAGCAGGGGACTGGTCGAGCTGCCTGGAGAAGCGCATTACTTTGTCTACGCGCAGCAAACAAGCGCGTTCCTGGAGAACGGCGGCTCCGAGGTGGAAATTCAGCTCGGCGACGGCGCCTTCCGGAAGGGTCGGACGCACATCCGGGGCAACGGCGTTGTCTGGGTCTATGAAGTCGGCCCGAATGGGCGGGAACTCCTGAAGGACCCCGCTGTTTCGATCGTGCTCTCGAAACGGGTCAGCTTTGATTTTGGACCACCCTGGTTGTTGCGTGCAGACCGGGTCGAGTCGCAGTGGGGCTCGGTGACTCCGCGTCACGGCCATCGCGGCCCGGGCATGCGGCGTCTAACCCATGGCAGGTTGCTGGCCGAGGTCGGCGATCAATTCGAGCGTATCGAAGCCGGGCAGGCCTGGCTGGAGACGGGACGCGACCCGGTGATTGGTACCAATATCCACTCCGGGAGCAGCGCATTCGTCCGAGTCATGGTCCTCCCGATCGAGCTGGAAGGTGGCAAGAGTTCCTTTGTCCCGACCACGCCCGAAGATGCGTCAAAACCGCGTGCAGTGACATATCGACTCTTCGGGGAGGTGGCGGCGAAGTAGTTTGCTGGGTGGCTTCGATGCCGTTCGGACCACCCCGTCAAGGGCAATTCTCGCTCAGTGAATTTCCGGGTCCGCCGTGCGCCCGCCCCGCGCCAGGAAGTCGAAGTCACAGCCGTGCTCGGCCTGCTCGACATGCTGGGCGTACAGTTCGCCGTAGCCGCGGCTGTACTTGGACGCGGGTGCTTGCCAGGCTGCGCGGCGCTTGGCCAGTTCCTCGTCCGAGACCTCGAGCTGGAGCTTGCGCCCCGGCACGTCGAGCGTGATCAGGTCGCCCTCGCGCACCAGCGCCAGTGGTCCGCCGATGAATGATTCGGGTGAGATGTGCAGCACCACCGTGCCGTAGCTGGTCCCGCTCATGCGCGCATCCGAAATGCGCAGCATGTCGCGTACCCCGCGCTCGAGCAGCTTCTTCGGCAGCGGCAGCATGCCCCACTCCGGCATCCCCGGCCCGCCCTGGGGCCCGGCGTTGCGCAGCACCAGCACGCTGTTCTCGTCGACCTCGAGAGCGGGATCGTCGAGGCGGCGCTCAAGCTCGTTGTAGTCGTCGAAGACCACTGCCGGACCGGTATGGGTGAGCAGCTCCGGGGTCGCGGCCGAGGTCTTGATCACCGCTCCGCCCGGCGCCAGGTTGCCGTAGAGGATCGCCACCCCGCCTTCCTTTTCGAGCGGCGCGGTTAGCGGCCAGATCACGTCGGGAAGGTGGATAGTCGCGTTGGCGATGTTCTCGCCCAGGGTGCGTCCGGTGCAGGTGAGGGCGTCACGGTGGAGCAGGTCGCCGAGCGAGGCGAAGAAGGCTTCGCTGCCGCCGGCGTAGTAGAGGTCTTCCATCAGGTATTGGCCCGATGGCCGCAGGTTCAGCGTCACCGGAGTGGCGCCCGAGATCCGGTCGAAGTCGGCGAGCGTGATGTCGATGCCGGCGCGGCGGGCGAGCGCGACGATGTGGATCACGGCATTGGTCGAGCCGCCGCCAGCCATCATCACGCGGATCGCATTCTCGAAGCTGGCGCGCGTCAGGATGTCCGAGGGCTTGAGGTCTTCCCAGACCATCTCGACGATGCGCTTGCCCGAGAGCGTGGCCAGGCGCACGTGGTTCGAGTCCGGTGACGGAATGGTGGCGCCGCCGGGCAGGATCAGCCCGAGCACTTCGGCGATGCAGGCCATCGTCGAGGCCGTGCCGAAAGTCATGCAGGTGCCAAACGAGCGCGCGATCCCGCCCTCGATTTCGTCCCAGTCCTGCTGGGTGATGTTGCCGGCGCGCAATTCGGTGTGGTACTTCCAGGCGTCGCTGCCCGAGCCGAGGGTCTTGCCGCGCCAGTTGCCGCGCAGCATCGGTCCCGCGGGCATGAAGATGGTCGGCAGGTCCATGCTGATCGCCCCCATCAGCAGCGCCGGCACGGTCTTGTCGCAGCCGCCCAGCAGCACGCAGCCGTCGGCAGGGTAGGAGCGCAGGATTTCCTCGGTCTCCATCGCCAGCAGGTTGCGGTACATCATCGTGGTGGGCTTCTGCATGTTCTCGGCAAGCGTCAGCGCGGGGATCTCGACCGGGAACCCGCCCGCCTGCCAGATGCCGCGCTTGACCTCCTCGGCGCGCTGGCGCAGGTGGAAGTGGCAGGGATTGATGTCGCTCCAGGTGTTGACGATGGCGATCACCGGCTTGCCGGCGAATTCCTCCTTGGTGAAACCCATCTGCAGGGTGCGCGAACGGTGCCCGAAGGCGCGCAGGGTGTCGACGCCGTACCAGCGGTGGCTGCGTAGGTCGGTGGGCTTCTTCTTCGTGGTCATGGCATTCCCTGGTCGTGATGGAGCGGCGGTGCGATGGCGGTGCTATCTTCCGGCGGCGCTGGTGCTAACCGCTGGTGCCAACGGTAGTATGGTAGCCGCTTGCGGAGCAAGCATCGCGGCGAGCATGCCGGCTCACTAGAAACGCAGTGGAGGAAGGGTGGAAACTTTGTCGATCGGCCAGGAAATAATCGCTGCCTGCGAACAGCTCGGACGCCATTCCGACGACCCCGACGGGTTGACGGTCGCCTACCTCAGTCCGGCGCATCGAGCCGTCGCCGCCGAGCTGCAGGAAGCGATGGCGGCTGCCGGCCTGACGGTCACGGTCGACGCTCTCGGCAACGTTCTCGGGAGGCTCGCCTGCGGCCGGACCGGCGCGCGCACGCTGATCACGGGGAGCCATTTCGACACCGTGCGCAACGGCGGACGCTTCGACGGGCGCCTGGGCATCGTGTTGCCGATCGCGCTCGCCCGCCACCTCACTGAAACTGGCGAGCGGCTACCCTTTGATCTCGAGGTGATCGCCTTCGCCGAGGAAGAGGGGCTGCGCTACGCCAGCACCTTCCTGGGCTCGAGCCCCCTGGTCGGCCAGTTCGACGCCAGCGTGCTGGAGCGCAGCGACGCCAGTGGCGTTCGCATGCGCGATGCGATGAAGGACGCCGGGCTCGATCCCGACGGTATCGCGGGATTGCGCCGCGATCCTGAGCGCCTGCTGGGCTACTACGAAGTGCATATCGAGCAGGGGCCGGTGCTGCTCCAGGCCGGCGAAGCGCTCGGGGTGGTGACGTCGATTGCCGGCGGCGTGCGCCATTCCTGCCGGGTAATCGGCACCGCCGGTCATGCCGGCACAGTGCCGATGCCGCTGCGCCACGACGCCGGCACGGCAGCGGCCGAGATGGTGCTCGCGCTGGAGACGCGCTGCCGCGCAGCCGAGGGTGTGGCGGTGGTCGGGACCGCGGGACGCTTCGAGGTGGTGCGCGGCGCCACCAACGTGATTCCGGGCGAGTGCCGGTTCACCATCGATCTGCGCGCGGCCGAGAATGGCCCGCGCGACCGCTCGCTCGCGGACGTGCTGCAGGCCTGCCGGGAAATTGCCGCTCGCCGCGGGGTGGGTTTCGAAAGCGAGCTGACGATGAACGTGCCGGCGACGCCCTGCACGCCAGCCTGGGTCGACGCTCTCGCGGCTGCCGTGACGGCGCTCGGTTTG
The DNA here is from genome assembly GCA_024637395.1 of Burkholderiaceae bacterium. Classification (GTDB taxonomy): domain Bacteria; phylum Pseudomonadota; class Gammaproteobacteria; order Burkholderiales; family Burkholderiaceae_E; genus JAGXFR01. The sequence goes on from JAGXFG010000078.1 coordinate 42,712, forward strand.
CCGGCGCGCCGGATGCCCTCGGGTGCCGGGCACGACGCGATGATGATGGGCCGCGCGATGCCGATGGCGATGCTGTTCGTGCGTTGCGGCAATGGCGGGGTCAGCCACAGCCCGCAAGAGACGATGAGCGCCGCCGACGCCGGCCAGGCGGCCGCGGCAACGCTGGGTTTTTGGCGCTCTCTCGGCCGCTCAGTGCGTGATCTCCCGGCCGGACCCCGGGAATAGAATGATGACTGGCCAGCACTGACAGGAGATCGTGTCCCATGGATAAGACGCCAGCGGCGAATTCCGGGCAACAAAGCGCCCATGCCCACGGGACCAACGACCCCGCCGCCGCGCTCGAGGGTTTTCTCGAGGAACGGCGCTCGTCACTGATCTACGCCCAGTTGTGCAAGATCGAAACCGAGCCGCGGCTGGCGCGGATGTTCGAGCAGCTCGGAGCCGCGGCGCAGGAGCAGTCGACCTTCTGGGAAAAGCGGCTGCGCGAGATGGGCGCCGAGGTCCCGGGCGAAATCACGATCGGCCGGCGTGCCGGCATCGTGCTCTGGCTCGCGCGCCGGATGGGCGTGGGCGCGGTGCGCGGCCTGCTCTCGGTGCTCAAGGTGCGCGGACTGGTGGTCTATTCCACCACTGCGACCAGCGGCCACGCCCCGGTTACGCACGTCAGCCAGATCGGGGCGCGCCACAAGGTCGGCGGCGGCAACCTGCGCGCCGCGGTTTTCGGCGTCAATGACGGGCTGGTATCGAACGCCAGCCTGATCTTCGGGATGGCGGGCGCATCGGTCGGTTCGGAAACGCTGTTGCTGGTGGGGGTCGCGGGGCTGCTGGCGGGCGCATTTTCGATGGCCGCCGGCGAATATGTTTCAGTGCGCTCGCAGCGCGAGGTGTTCGAATACCAGATCGGTCTCGAGCGCGCCGAACTCGAGGAGTATCCGCAGGCCGAGGCGCAGGAACTGGCGATCATCTACGAGGCCAAGGGGGTTCCGCCGGCCGAGGCGCGCCGCCTGGCCGATACCCTGATTGCCGACCCCGAGCGTGCGCTCGACACCCTCGCCCGGGAAGAACTCGGCCTGAATCCCGACGAGCTCGGCTCGCCCTGGGGCGCCTCGCTGGCGTCGTTCTTCGCGTTTGCCATTGGCGCGGCGATTCCGCTGGTGCCATTCCTGGTGATGGACGGCGGGGGGGCCTTCGGGGTCGCAGTGCTGAGTGCCGCCGCGGCACTGTTCGCGGTGGGCGCGCTGCTGTCGCTGTTCACCGGGCGCAGCGCCCTGTGGTCCGGCGCGCGGATGCTCCTGATCGGGGCCGCCGCCGGCGTTGCCACCTACGCCATCGGCAGCCTGCTGGGCGCGCCCGCGCTATGATGGGCGGGCGGTCGATACTGACGCGTCACGGTCAACGGGAGTAACCAGACAATGGGTGGCTACGGAGTAATGGGTCAGGGCGGCTGGTTTCTGGGCTGGATATTCATGATCCTGATGTGGGTCCTGGTGGCCGGCGGCGTGGCCGCGATCTTGAAATACCTCTTTTCGTCTTCCGTAAGAGGCAAGGCTGGCGCGAACTCGAGCGCGCTGGACGTGCTGGGCGAGCGTTACGCGCGCGGCGAGATCGACAAGGTGGAGTTCGAGGAAAAGCGGCGCGACCTGAAGGCGAGCTAGCGCTCGCGTTCGGGGGCGTCTAGCGCTCGCGCTAGGGGGCAGTTCGCGCTCGGCCATCAGGGCGGTTCCGGGGGCTCGGTTAAAATCGGAGTCTGCCTCCCGGAGAACTGCGATGATGCTTGCCGAACAGCTGTTGCACGCCCTTGCCCGCGAGGGTGCTCACCAGATCTTCGGGATTCCGGGCGACTTTGCGCTGCCGTTCTTCAAGGTCATCGAAGAATCCGGAATCCTGCCGCTGCGCACCCTGAGCCATGAGCCGGGAGTGGGGTTCGCTGCCGACGCGGCCGGGCGCTACCAGGGCGGGCTCGGCGTGGCGGCGATCACCTATGGTGCCGGCGCGTTCAATATCGTCAACCCGGTCGCCGGGGCCTACGCCGAAAAATCTCCCCTGGTGGTCATTTCCGGTGCTCCGGGGCGGCGCGAGTCGGCTTCGGGACTGAGCCTGCACCACCAGGCCCGCACCCTCGGCTCGCAGTTCGCGGTCTTTCGCGAGATCACCTGCGACCAGGCACAGCTCGATGACCCGCTGCGCGCCCCCGCCGACATCGCGCGGGTGCTGGCGAGCTGCAAGCGCGAGTCGCGGCCGGTCTATATCGAATTGCCGCGCGACATGGTCACTGTCCCGTGCGCCGAGGTGCCGCCGCTGGCGCCCGAATCCGATGACCTGCCGTCGCTCTCGGCTTGTGTCGACGAGACTCTCGAGCGGCTGGCGGCGGCGAGTTCGCCGGTGATGCTGGTCGGGGTCGAGGTGCGCCGCTTCGGCCTCGAGAAGGAGTTGGGAGAACTGGCGAAGAAGCTCGGCATCCCGGTGGTCACCACGATGATGGGCCGCGGATTGATGGTCGACACCGACACGCCGCCGTTTGGCACCTACCTGGGACTGGCGGGCGATCCGGCGCTGGGCGAGATGGTCGAACACTCCGACGGACTGTTCATGCTTGGAGTGATTCTTTCGGACACCAACTTTGGCGTGTCGGCCCGCGCGATCGACTTCCGGCGCGCGATCCTCGCCGCCGACGGCGCGGTGTCGATGGGCTACCACACCTATGCCGGGGTGAAACTGCGCGCTTATGTCGCGGCGCTGCTCGCGCGGGTCGCGGACAAAGCCGACGTCAAGCCGATGGCGCGGCCGGAGCCGGTAGTGTTCAGTCGCGGCCTGGTGGCCGACGACACCGCGCTCACCCCGGGAGCGATCGCGGCCGGGATCAACGACCTGGTGGCGCGCCACGGCAAGTTTCCGCTGGCGTGCGATATCGGCGACTGCCTGTTCACGGCCTTCGATATCGAGCAGACCACTCTGGTGGCGCCCGGCTACTACGCGACGATGGGCTTTGGCGTTCCCGCCGGGCTCGGGTTGCAGGAAGCCAGCGGCCAGCGCCCGATCATCCTGGTGGGCGACGGCGCCTTCCAGATGACCGGCTGGGAACTCGGCAACTGCGCCCGCTACGGCTGGGACCCGATCGTGGTGGTGTTGAACAACTGCAGTTGGGAGATGCTGCGCACCTTCCAGCCGGAATCGAAATTCAACGATCTCGACGACTGGCACTTTGCCGATGCCGCGAGCTCACTCGGCGGCGTCGGCATGCGCGTGCACACCCAACGCGAACTGGCCGAGGCGCTCGAGGCGGCCGCCGTCCAGCGCGGCAAGTTCGTGCTGATCGAGGCGATGCTGGCGCGCGGCGCGCTCTCACCGACCCTGGAACGCTTTGTCAAGGGCGTGCGCCGCCTGACTCAGCCGCAGCCCTGAGCACGGCCAAAGTCGCCGCGCGTGGTGCCATGGTGCGCCGCTTCGCGCCGCATGTACCGAGGAACCACTAATGCCTGCAACAGCAGCAACTGAGCCGACCATAACAGCGCTGGTCACCGGCGCCTCGTCAGGAATCGGCGCAGCGCTCGCCGCCTTGATGGCCGCCGATGGCGTGAACCTGGTGATGACGGCGCGCCATGGCCCCGAGATGGAGGCCATGGCTGCGGATTGGCGTCAGCGCCATGGGGTCGCAGTGAGCGTGATTGAGCTCGATCTGGCCCGTCCTGGCGCGGCGCGGGAACTGGCAGCGGAAATAGACCAACGCGGCCTGGCGATCGATTACCTGGTCAACAACGCCGGATTCGGCACCTACGGGCATTTCGCCGCTACCTCAGTCACAGAGACCGAGGAATTGCTGCGCCTCAACGTGGAGGCCCTGACGACCCTCACGGGGCTGCTGCTGCCGGGCATCATCGCGCGCCGCGGCAAGATCATGAATGTGGCTTCGACAGCCGCGTTCCAGCCTGGCCCACACATGGCCGTCTACTACGCCTCCAAGGCCTATGTGCTGCATTTCTCGGAGGCGCTGGCTTATGAGCTCAAAGACACCGGCGTGACCGTGACGAGCTTCTGCCCCGGGGCGACCGCGACCGGTTTCCAGGAGCGCGCCAGGATGCAGAAGGCGGCGATGCTTCACCTGGTCAAGATGCCGAGTTCCGAAGTGGTCGCTGGTGCCGCCTGGCAGGCGATGCGCGCTGGCCGCGGCGTGGTGGTGCCGGGAGCGCTGAACTGGCTGCTTACGTTTGGCGTGCGCTTCGCGCCGCGGCGGCTGGTTACCTGGGCTGCAGCACTGGTAACCGGGCCGGGCGCAAACTGATTCAGAATCCGCCGGCTGCCGTGCCCCACTGGTAGGCGTCGACAAAGATCAGGGCGAGCCCGGCGACGAGCACCAGTGGCCGCAGCCAGTTGCGGCGCATGGGCCGGATCAATGCCACCGATACCAGCCACAGCCCGGCCCCGACCTTGAGCGTGGCGAAGAGCGCCAGCCACGGACTGGTCGCGAGCTTGAGCATCCAGGGGTTGGCGATGAAGCCCAGCGGCAGGATGAACAGCCCGACGCCGAGGGTCATCGCCCGCCCGGCGACCGGCAGCCAGGGGGTGCGGGCAATGCCGGCGGCGATGAAGACGTTGCCGCACACCGGCGGGGTGATGGTGCACAAGAGCGCGTACCAGAAGACGAACAGATGGGCGTAGAGCGGCGCGATGCCGAAGCTCTGGAGCGCGTCGCCGGCGACCGCGATGCAGATCACATAGGCGGCGGTGGTGGGCAACTCCATCCCGAGCATCAAACTGGCCAGCGCGGTCAGCGCGAGCGCGAACCACATGTTGCCGCTCGAAGCCGACAGGATCAGCGAGGTGATCTTCACGCCGATACCGGTCTTGTTGAATACCCCGGTAATGAGTCCCGCACAGATCAGGATCGCCGCTATCGACGCGACCTGCCGGCCGGCATCGATTACCGCCACCCTCATCCGCCCGGCCCAGTGGCGCAGGTCGATGCGGCCGCCCGTGTCACAGGAAAGCAGGAAAACCGTTGCCGCGGTGGCCAGCAGGGCGGCGTAGGGCGCCGTGTAACGGGTCCAGCCCAGCACGAAAATCAGGATGCCAAACGGCACCACGAAGAACGGCATGGTGCGCAGCACCCGGGCCCAACCCGGCAATTCGTCAGCCGACATGCCGTGCAGGTCGAAACGCAGCGCGTACTGGTGGACACCGACCCAGGCGGTCACGAAGAACAGGACGGCCGCGGGCGTGGCCGCCACCATGATCGTGGTGTAGGGCAGGGCGAGCAGCTCGGCCATCACGAAGATTCCGGCGCCCATCAGCGGCGGCATGATCTGCCCACCGGTCGAGGCCACTGCTTCAGTAGCGGCCGCCAGGCTGGGCGGGTAGCCGAGCCGGATCATCGCGGGGATCGTCACCATGCCGGTCGACGCGGTGTTGGCCGATGCCGATCCGGAAATGGTCCCGTAGAGCGCGCTCGAGAGCACTGAGACTTTGGCGGCGCCGGCACGGTAGCGTCCGGCAATCTGGGTCGCCAGCGACATGAACCCGGTGCCGGCGGCGCCCGCCGAAATGAAGGCACCGAGGATCAGGAAGGGCGCGATGGTCTCGGCCGACAGTCCGGTCAGTTCGCTCCACAATCCGCTCTCGCTGATCGTCAGGTCGCCAAGGAACGAATCGAGCGCGAACCGGTCGTGGCCGAAGGTGCCGGGCACGAGGTGGCCGAAGATGCCATAGGCGAGCACCAGCACCGTGATCGTTGGCAGCACCGGGTTGATCGCGCGGCGCGCCATTTCCAGTGCGACCACCACCAGCACCACGGCGACGCTCATCTGCAGCGGACCGGAGAGGATCCCGTACTGGTCGGCGAGCGCCGAGCTGTTGAGCGCGACGTAACCTGCGGCCAGCGTGCCCAGCGCACAGGCGATCCAGCCGGCAATCATTGCGGCGCGCGAACGCGCTGGCGTGAACAAGAAGATCCACGGCAGCGCGAGCATGAAGTGCAATGGCCTGGTGATCAGGTTCGGGATCAGGCCCGAGAGCACCAGGTAGAGATGAAAGCCGACCGTCAGCACCCCGAACGCGGCGATCACGGCGCCGGGGGGAGTCACACCCGGCACGGTGCCGGCAGTCTCGCTATCCGGTCCGCTCTGCGGACCGGCGCTCTGCGCGGCTGCGCTCACTGCACCGCGATTCCCTTCTCACGGTAGTAGCGCAGCGCGCCGGGATGAACCTGGGCGCCGAGCAGCTTGACCATGCCGGGTTCGACACCGTTCCACCACGGGCTCTTCTCGGCCAGCTTGGCGCGGCTTTCCCAGAAGGTCTTGGTGACGAAATACGCGACGTCGTCAGGCATCGCGGTGGTGGTGTAGGCGCCGACCGGCAGGCCGACGGTCTCGACGGCAGTGTCCTGGCCCTTGTAGGTGCCGGCCGCGATCGTCAGCGGACCAGAGGACGGGTCCAGCGCCAGTACCTTGGCGCGCTCCTCCGGGCTGAGCGAAATAATCTTCACCGGCATGGTCGTCGCCAGCTCGACCAGTTGCGGGGTCGGGTGCGACGAGCAGGTGGCGAACGCGTCGACCTTGCCGTTGCGCATAGCCGGTCCCGCCGCGCTCAGCTCGACTTCGACGGTCTTGACCTTGTCGGTGAGGTTGAAGGCGGCGAGGATCTGCTCGGTCGCCCGGCCGCAGAAGGTGCCCTTGCCGCCGGGGATCATGGTCTTGCCGGCCAGGTCGGCGATCGAGTTGACGCCGGCATCGGCCCGGGCGACCAGGTGGACGGTGACGAAGGGCATCACGAACAGCGTGCGGGCGTTGTCGAAGGCACCGTCCTCGAACGGTTTCTTGCCGGCGCGGGCCGCGGCCAGCAGGCTGGGCGGGGTCGTGAAGATGAAGTTCCCCGTGCGGACCTTGGATTCCTTGACGTTCTGCACCGATCCCTGGCTCTCCTCCACGGTCGGGACGTAGCTGCCATCGCTCGCGGCCTTGAGCGCTTCGGCGATCTGCACCGTCATCAGGTAGTAGGAAGACGAGGACTTGGCCGACTTGAGCGTGACGCGGGTCTCGCTCGCCGCGGCGGAAAGCGGCAGTGCCAGTCCCAGTGCGACCGCACCGAGCATGAGGAAAGTTCGAGGGTTGCGCATCTTGGTCTCCTTCGCTGATTGCGCTTCGGATCGGAAGCGATCGGGAGCAACATTCTAACCGCGGAACCGCCGGCGACCCGGCCGCGGTCTCCGGTCGCCGGGCGTTCTACAATCACCTCATCCCCGTGGTCGCGCCGGACGCGCGTGTCCGGCAACCCGCTGAACAGGGCTTTCATGACCCCCCCGAGTACCGAACTGGTCGACGTGGCAGCCCGCTTGCGCGCAAACCGCGCCGGCATTCTGTTCATGATCGGCGCGATGGTGTCGTTCATCGCGAACGACGCCATCGTCAAGCACGTCAGTGCTTCGATGCCCACCGCGCAGCTGATCTTCGTGCGTGGCGTCATGACCTCGCTGATGGTCTATGCGGTGGCCAGCGCGATGGGTACGACCATCAGCGTGCGCGAGATGACCCGCGGCTGGGTGGCCACGCGCGCGGCGCTCGACGCGGTCGCCACCATGCTGTATCTGATCGCACTGTTTCACCTGCCACTTAGTAACGCCACGGCGATCAACCTCAGCTCGCCGCTCTTTCTAACCGTGCTTGCCGCGCTGTTTCTGCGCGAGCAGGTTGGGGTTCATCGCTGGGCGGCCACCGTGGTCGGCTTTGTCGGCGTGCTGCTCGTGATCCAGCCGCGCGCAGCCGGCTTCAACACCTTTTCATTGGTGTGCCTGCTCTCGACGGCGCTGGCCTCCACCCGCGACCTGATCACGCGGCGTATCGGGGTGCACGTGCCGTCGATCCTGGTCACGCTGGCCACCGCGCTGGCGGTGACCATGCTGGCGCTGGTGGTCCTGATCGGTGACGGCTGGCAGCCGCTGCGCTGGATCGACGTCGGGTGGCTTGCGATCGCCTCGGTGTTCCTCGCGACCGGTCACTACACCGTCATCGGCGCGATGCGCCATGGCGAGATTTCGCTGGTGGCGCCGTTTCGCTACACCGCGCTGCTCTGGGCGGGGCTGCTTGGCTACCTGGTCTGGGGCGATGTACCGAGCGTGTTGGCGCAGGCCGGCATCGTGCTGATGGTGGTGGCCGGCCTCTACGTGCTGCACCGCGAGCGGGTGCGGGGCGTCGGGCCGCGGGGAGCGGCGATCCGCCGCTAGCCGGTGCTGGCTCGGGAGCGCGGAGCGTTCCTCAGCAGCAACTGCCCTTGCCGTGTTCCTGGATCGGCGGACACGGCACCGAGCCGTAGGAACAGTAGACGCAACAGTCACCCGGCTTGGGCTTTAGAAGTGCGCCGCAGTGCGTGCACTCGTAGAACCACTGGCAGGCGTCGGTCGGCATCGTCTCGCGCTGCGCGTGGCCACAAGCCGGGCAGGTGAGCGTCGATTCCGGCACGATCGCTTTCGGGCCGGTGGCAGTTTCGGAGTCGGTCGAGATCACGGTAGCTCCCATTCCAGGACAGCAGTGGTGCTGCCCGCGGTGTATTTTGCAGGTACCAAGGGTAGCGCAGCGTGCCTATAATCGGCATCCAGCCCACCAACTGGAGGTGGTATGCATCGCGCATCGATCACAGGGCCGCGGCTAGTTGCACTGTTCCTGCTGGGCTGTGTGCTGTTCAACTATCCGCTGCTGTACCTGTTCAACAGCCACCAGACGGTACTGGGCATCCCCGTGCTCTACGCCTACCTGTTCTGCAGCTGGCTCGGGCTGATCGCGCTGATGTGCCTGGTGATCGAACTCCGGGGCGACAAGTCGTGACCAGGGCAGGGGGCTGAAATGCTGCAGGGATGGGTCATTGCGCTGGCCTCATTCCTCTATCTGCTGGTGCTGTTTGCGATTGCCTACCTGGGCGACCGGCGTGCTGCCGCCGGGCGTTCGATCATCGCCAACCCCTATGTCTATTCGCTCTCGCTGGCGGTCTACTGCACCACCTGGACCTACTACGGCTCGGTGGGGCGCGCCGCCTCGACCGGAATCGGCTTTCTCCCGATCTATCTCGGGCCGACGCTGATGCTGGCGTTGTGGTGGCTGGTGATGCTCAAGATGGTGCGCATCACCAAGACCAATCGCATCACCTCGATCGCCGACTTCGTCGCGTCGCGCTACGGCAAGAGCCAGGTGCTGGGCGGGATGGTGACCGTGATCGCCGTGATCGGGGTGGTGCCCTACATTGCGCTCCAATTGAAGGCAGTGTCCAACAGCTACACCTTGCTGCTGCATTACCCGGCGATCACCGCGGTGACCTCGCCCGAGGTGGTGACGATGTCGCAGGACACCACGCTCTACATTGCGTTGATCCTGGCGATGTTCACGATCCTCTTTGGCGCGCGCTACCTCGACGCCACCGAGCGCCACGAAGGCATGGTGGCCGCGATCGCGTTCGAGTCGGTGGTCAAGCTGGTCGCGTTTCTGGCGGTGGGCGCTTTCGTCACCTTCGGCATCTACGACGGCTTCGGCGACGTATTCGCGCGCGCCAAGGAGGTGCCCGATCTGGCGGCCCTGCTCACGGTGGAGAACACGCCCGCGAGCTACGGCACCTGGACATCGCTGACCCTGCTGTCGATGCTCTCGATCATGTTCCTGCCGCGCCAGTTCCAGATCGGAGTGGTCGAGAACGTCAACGAGAACCACCTGAAAAAGGCCATCTGGCTGTTTCCGCTGTACCTGTTCCTGATCAACATCTTCGTGCTGCCGATCGCGCTGGGCGGATTGCTGCATTTCCCCGGTGGCGGCGTCGATGCCGACACCTTCGTGCTGAGCCTGCCGCTGGCCGAGCACGCCGAAGGCCTGGCGCTGTTCGTGTTCATCGGCGGGCTGTCGGCCGGCACCGGCATGATCATCGTCGAAACGATCGCGCTCTCGACCATGGTCTGCAACGACCTGGTGATGCCGCTGCTGCTGCGCCAGGGCTTCTGGCCGCTCTACGACGAACAGGACCTCTCCGGCCTGCTGCTGGCGATCCGCCGCGGCGCGATCATCCTGATCCTGCTGCTGGGATACAGCTACTTCCGCGCGGCTGGCGAAGCCTACGCGCTGGTCTCGATCGGGCTGATTTCCTTTGCGGCGGTGGCGCAGTTCGCGCCGGCGATCTTCGGCGGGATGTTCTGGCGCGGAGCCACCCGCAACGGCGCCATGGCCGGTCTGCTGGCCGGTTTCACGGTGTGGGTCTACACGCTGCTGCTGCCATCGTTTGCCAAGTCCGGCTGGCTGCCGGCGCAGTTCCTCGAGACCGGCTTGTTCGGCATCGAACTGCTGCGCCCGCAACAGCTCTTCGGGCTCGCCGGGCTGGACGAGATCAGCCACAGCCTGTTCTGGAGCATGCTGGCCAATGTCGGCTGTTTCCTCGGGGTCTCGCTGTCCGGGCGCCCGGGAGTGGCCGAGACCAGCCAGGCGACGCTCTTCGTCGATGCGTTCGCCAGCAGCGCGCAGGGGGGCGGATCGCGCTTCTGGCGCGGCAGTGCGTCGGTCGACGAGCTGCTGCCGCTGCTCGGGCGTTTCCTCGGGCCGGCGCGGGCGCGCAGCGCCTTTGCGCGCTATGCGCGGCTGCGCGGCGTGGCGGGAATCGAGGCGCTGGAGGCCGATGCCGACCTGGTGGTGTTCGCGGAGTCGCTGCTGGCCGGCGCGATCGGTTCGGCATCGGCGCGGGTAATGGTGTCTTCGGTCGTCAAGGAGGAACCGCTCGGACTCGACGAAGTGATGAATATCCTCGACGAGGCCTCGCAGGTGCGGGCCTACAGCCGGCAGCTGGAACAGAAATCGCATGAACTCCAGGCCGCCACCCGCGAGCTGCGCGCGGCCAATCTGCGGCTCAAGGAACTCGACCGGCTCAAGGACGACTTCATGTCCTCGATCACCCACGAGCTGCGCACGCCGCTCACCTCGATCCGGGCCTTCTCGGAGATCCTGCACGACAACCCCGGGATCGACGCCGAGCAGCGCCAGGAGTTCCTCGCGATCATCACCAAGGAAACCGAGCGCCTGACCCGCCAGGTCAACCAGGTGCTGGACATGGCCAAGATCGAGTCGGGGAGCGCCGAGTGGCACAACGCCGAAATCAACCTGCGCGACATCATCGAGCAGTCGGTCGAACTAACCGGAGCCTTGTTCCGGGACCGTGAGGTGGCCATCGAGCGCCAGCTCGCCGCCGATGTGCCGCCGCTGCTGGCCGACCGCGACCGGCTGATCCAGGTGATGCTTAATCTGCTCTCCAACGCGGTCAAGTTCGTCATCCCGGAGACCGGCTAGGTCGTGGTCAGGCTGACCATCGTACCGGGAGCGTTGCGGGTCGATGTTGAGGACAACGGCTGCGGAATCGCGGCGGCCGACCAGCAGGTGATATTCGAGAAGTTCCGCCAGGCCGGCGACGCCCTGACCGACAAACCGCAGGGCACCGGGCTGGGGCTGCCGATCAGCCGCCAGATCATCGAGCATTTCGGCGGCAGGCTCTGGGTGGAGAGCAGGACTGGCGAAGGTGCGACCTTTTCGTTTACGCTGCCGCTGTCAGTACCCAAAAAAAGCTAACAGGAGCCGCCCGGACCGGGCGAGCGCCTGAGGATGAGAGGAGATGGCCGTGAAGAAGAAAGTGTTGATCGTCGATGACGAGCCCAACAGCGTCATCTCGTTGGAGTTCCTCATGAAGCGCGAGGATTTCGAGGTCTTCGTGGCCACCGATGGAGAGGCTGCGTTGCGGCAGATTGCCGAGCACGACCCCGACCTGATCCTGCTCGACATCATGTTGCCCAAGAAGAATGGCTTCGAGGTCTGCCAGGAACTGCGCGCCGATCCGGCGCACGCCGCCACCAAGGTCATCATGCTCACGGCCAAGGGGCGCGACACCGAGGTTGCCAAGGGCCTGGCGCTGGGCGCCGACGCCTACATGACCAAGCCATTTTCGACCCGCGACCTGGTGGCGCGGGTCAAGAACCTGCTCGGCCTGGCGGCGTGAGCCAGCGGGTCAAGTACCTGCTGGCGCTGGCTGCCTTCCTGGTGGTCGTCGGGATCGGGCTGGCGCTGCCCGGGGTCCTGTTCTGGGCCGACCTCAACGCGCACGAGCAAGCGCTCATCAGCGCAATCATGAGCGATCACGGCGGGTTGCTGGTGGTGACGGCGCTGCTCGCGGTGGTGGCACTGGGGGCAGCCCTGCAGTCGGTCTTCAAGGCCTATGTGACCGCGCCGCTGCGCATGGCCGAAGCCACGCGCACCATGCACGAGGCCAACCCCGATCACCGCCTGCCCGAGAGCGGCACTGGGGAGCTGCGACTGCTGGCGCGGACCATCAACCAGCTGGCCGACGACAGGAATGCGCTGCGCCAAGACGTCGAGGAGCGCGTCCGTGAAGGCCGCCGCTCGGTCGAGGCCGAGCGCAACCGGCTGGCGGCGCTGATGTCGGAACTCACCCAGAGCGTGGTGGTGTGCAATCTCGACGGCCGCATCCTGCTCTACAACAATCGCGCCCGGCTGCAGTTCCAGGCGATGGCCGAAGCCACGCCCGAGTCCGGTTCCTACATCGGTCTGGGACGCTCGATCTTCGCGGTCTTCGAGCACAACCTGATCGCGCATGCGCTCGAGCAGCTGCAGCACCGGCTCAGCCGCGCCGGTTCGGCGCCGGTCGCGCACTTCGTCACTGTCACGGGAGCGGGACAGCTGCTGCGGGTGCAGATGGCGCCCGTGCTTACCGGTGCCGCCGAAGGTGACGCTGCCGCCGAAAAGACGACGGTGAGCGGCTACGTGCTGACCATCGACAACATCACCCGCGGCTTCGAGGCCGACAGCGCCCGCGACCAGCTGCTGCAGTCGCTCACCGAAGGCAGTCGCGCGCCGCTCGCGAACATCCGCGCCGCGGTCGAGAATCTGGTCGCCTATCCCGACATGGACAGCGAGGAGCGCGAGCGCTTCATGAGCATCGTGGTCGAGGAGGTAGGGACGCTCAGCCAGAGGATCGATCGCGCCGCCAGCGACCACGCCGGTTCGCTCAAGGCGCGCTGGCCGCTGGAGGAGATGCTCGGCACCGACCTGGTGGCAGCGTTGCAGCGGCGCATCGAGAAGCGGCTCGAGCTGCCGTGCAAGATTGAGGAGGTCGACGCCGAGGCCTGGGTCAACGTCGACAGCTTCTCGCTGTTGCAGGGCCTGACTTACCTGGCCTCACGACTGCAGGAGGGCTACGAGGTGCGCGAAGTCCGCCTGCGGCTGATTCCCGCCGGGCGGATGGTCTATCTCGACCTGATCTGGTCGGGGGCGATCGTCGCCACCGAGACGCAGATGAACTGGGAACTGGAGCCGATGACCAGCGGCGGCGAAGCGACGCCGCTGACGCTGCGCGAAGTGGTCGAGCGCCACGGCGGCGAAATCTGGCTGCAGCGCGACCGCACGGCGCACCGCGCCTTTTTCCTTTTCCTGATCCCGGCGGCAGCGCCGCAGGACACCATCGACGCGGGCTGGCCGGTGCACGGCGAGAGCCGCCCCGAGTATTACGACTTCGACCTCTTTGGCCAGTCCGACGAACGTCGCGACCTCGACGATCGCCTGCTCAGCGAGCTGACCTACACGGTGTTCGACACCGAGACCACCGGGCTCGAACCCTCGGCGGGCGACGAGATCATCCAGATCGGCGCGGTGCGCATCGTCAACGGCCGGCGCCTGCGCCACGAGAACTTCGACCAGCTGATCGACCCGCGCCGGCGAATGGCGAAGGAGTCGACCGAGATTCACGGCATCACCCTGGAAATGCTCGCCGGGCAGCCGACGATCGACCGGGTGCTGCCCACCTTCCACGCCTTTTGCGCCGACACCGTGCTGGTAGCCCACAACGCCGCCTTCGACATGCGCTTCCTGCAGCTCAAGGAGGAAGCCACCGGGGTGCATTTCACCAACCCGGTGCTCGACACCATGCTGCTCTCACTCGTGGTCCAGCCAAACCAGGATTCCCACCGGCTCGAGGCCATCGCCGAGCGTTTCGGGGTGCCGTTGATCGGCCGCCACACTGCGCTGGGTGACGCGATCGTCACCGGCGAAGTGCTGCTCAAGATGATTCCGCTGCTCAACGAGCGGGGCATCAGGACGCTGCGCCAGGCCCGTGACGCCGCCCAGAAGTCGTACCTCGCGCGGGTGCGCTATTGACACCGTCAGCGCAACCGAACCGCAGCAGCGGCAGGATCAGCGCTGGTCGAGCTGGTAGCCGATGCCGTGGTGGGTGCGGATCTCGTAGGGTGAAAACGACAGCTTCTTGCGCAGCCGGTGCACAAAGACCTCGATGGCGTTCGGGCCGGGGGCTTCGTCAGCCGAATACATGTGCCCGATCAGGCGGTCCTTGGTGACCACGCGCCCGAACTCCCTCAGCAGCAGGCTCAGGATCGCCACTTCGCGCACCGACAGGGCGATCACCTTGCCGTCGAGGCTGATGGTGCGCGTGTCCGGGTCAAAAGCCAGTCCGGTGGGCGCCTGAGCGCTCGCCACGGGACCGGTACTGCGGCGCAGAAGGGCAGCTACCCTGGCCTCCAGTTCGCGCACCGCGAAGGGCTTGGCGAGGTAGTCGTCGGCTCCCATGTTGAGCCCCTTGACCTTGTCGTCGGGCGAATCGCGGCCCGACATGATCAGCACCGGCAGCGTGAGCCCGCTGGCGCGGATGTGCTGCAGCACCGCGAAACCGTCGAGCCCCGGCAGCCCGACATCGAGGATCAGCAGGTCGTAGGGTTCGGTCTCGAGAGTCTTCTGGACTTCATCGCCGCCACGGACGGAGTCGACGAAATAGTTGTTGAGTGTTCTGAGCGCAAAGACGACCGCCTCCGTAAGACTGGGGTCGTCCTCTGCCACCAGAATCCGCATTCTGTCTCCAGTAGATCCGGCGCCAAGCCAGGATCAGCGCGAAATATCGCGTCTTGTCGCCCGTTATCCGGGTCTGTTTGAAAGACTTTTGTAAGCCCTGCGCCAATAGTATAGGAGGCGGTCTGCCGGGGAAACCCTGAACGGTCCCGGAAATGACGACGGGGACCGAAGTCCCCGCCGGCTTTTCTTTGGTTACAAGGCTAAAGCAGCCTCGGCATAGGCCTTAAGCGGCCAGTGCGAAACGCTCATCGTTGGCGTTTATAGATTTGCGCGGATTACGTCCGTCGC
>JAGXFG010000079.1 GCA_024637395.1 Burkholderiaceae bacterium
AGAACTACACGCGCATCCTGAAACGGTTGGCAGAAATCCAACAGAGCCCGGGCGTCGGGCCTGACCCGAACACGAAAGAAGGAGAGCAGGATCATGTCTGACACGAAGAATTACGAACCGCCCAAAGTCTGGACCTGGGACGCCGCAAATGGCGGGGAATGGGCCAAGATCAACCGTCCCATCGCCGGGCCCACCCACTAGGCCACGCTGCCGCGTGGCAAACACCAGTTGCAGCTCTATTCGCTCGGCACGCCGAACGGCCAGAAGGTCACCATCATGCTCGAGGAGTTGCTGGCTCTGGACGAGACGGGCGCGGAATATGACGAGCACCTGATCCGGATTGGTGAGGGCGACCAGTTCTCGACGGGCTTCGTCGCTGTCAATCCCAACTCGAAAATCCCGGCTCTCCTGGATACCGGGACCGGCAGTCGCGTTTTTGAAAGCGGCGCGATCCTGCTCTATCTGGCCGAGAAGTTCGGGCATTTCCTTCCCAAGGAAGTCGCGGCGCGCACCGAGATCATGAACTGGCTCTTCTGGCTGCAGGGCGCGGCACCCTATCTGGGCGACGGGTTCGGGCATTTCTACGCCTATGCGCCCGAGAAATTCGAATACCCGATCAACCGTTTCACCATGGAGGTGAAACGCGAGATGGACGTACTGGACCGCGAACTGTCCGAACACCGCTATCTGGGCGGCGACGAATACTCCATCGCCGACATCGCCACCTGGCCTTGGTACGGCAACCTGGTGCGGGGCGAGGCCTATGGTGCGGGCGAGTTCCTGCAGGTCGAAAGCTACCGGAACCTGAGGCGCTGGGCCGAAGAGATCCTTGAGCGCCCCGCCGTGCAGCGCGGACGCATGGTGAACCGCACCAGGGGTGCGCCTTCAGAACAGCTCCACGAACGCCATGACGCGTCTGATTTCGATCTGAAAACCCAGGACAAACTGGCGCCTGAAAGCGCCGCTTGAGACGCTTTTCCAAGACAGAGGAATCCATGCTGTTCGACGCCCCCATCTGTGATTTCGGCTGGCAAGCCCCCGACTTCACCCTGAAAGACCCCGATGGCAAAGCCTTCACCATGTCGCAGAACCTGGGCGACAAGGGCTTGCTCATCATGTTCATCTGCAACCACTGCCCCTACGTGCAGGCCATTGCCACCCGCCTGGCGGCCGATACGAAAACACTCATGCGTAAGCTTCCCTAACCGGTAGACATTTTGAAGTGGACTTTTCTGGCAGGATTTGCTGTCGGAGGAAGTCTGATGAAGAAGACGAGATTCAGCGAAGCGCAGATTGTTGCGGTGCTGCAGGAAGGCGAAGCGGGGCTGCCGGTGGCGCAGATTCTGCGCATCTACATCGAGGCGTGCCACTTGCAAACCACCGCGCCGCCGCCAATCACGAGCGTCTGACGGCCCGATGCAATGAACGATTCCATGTCGAGCCTGTAATCGTCTCCAAGTGCGTTGCGAGAACCCGCGCTACATGCCGGGCTAGGCGCTGCGCACAGTGTTGTGGTCAACGCTTGATATCGTTGATCAGAAATTCCATTTCGGATATTTCACGCCGTTGTGCCTCAATGATTCCGTCAGCCAGCTTTCTCACGCGAGGATCCGTTATCTTCGCCCGCTCGCTGGTCAGAATCGCAATCGAATGGTGGGGAATCATGGCCTTCATCCACGCCACGTCGGCTACAGTCGCTTGGCTTCGAACTAACCAAAGCCCCATGGCCATCAGTGCAACACTGCCCAAGACTATGGCCACATTGGCTCTCCTATTCTTGTACGTGTGGCGCATGAAGAACAGCATCACCAGCGCCATCGAGCCAGCCATGATGAAGGTCATGAACATGCGCGTTTGGCTGAACCAGACATGGCTCAGCTCGTACGAGTTGAAGTACATCAGGCCGAACATCAGTACGGAGGCGGCGATGATCATGAACGAGAAGTTGCGATAGGGGTGCATGGATGTAATCTCCTGTGACGAGCGCGAACGTTGAAAATGCGGATTCACGTGCCCATTGCGCTGCCAAACGCTCCGACAGGTGCTCCTCGCGGAGGTTTTTAGTGGCCCCGTATGATCCCTGCATTCACGGTTAGTGGTGTCCGTCCATTGTGTGTCGGCTGTCGGGTGCCAACACATCCTTTCCGAATCAAAACAAAGGATACGAATTCCAACGACACCTCAGAAAGTATTTCTGAGTGCGGCAGTCGCAGTCGATTGCGGATCGTGCGGAGAGCCTAAAAAACGGTCAGGGTCGCGGCCCGGCACCGCAGGCTTGTCGCCCGGTGCAGGCGTCTGTACGCGCGATCCATGCCGGTTGGCGTACACCCAGGTGTATTCCGCGCCGAACAGGAAGATCTGCGCGGAGTAGTAGACCCACGCAATCAGCACCACGAGCGAGCCCGCCGCACCGAATCCGGACGCCAGGCTGCTTTTGCCCAGATACAAGCCGATCAGCACTTTCCCGATGGTGAATAGCAACGCGGTCACCGCGGCACCGGTCCAGACGTCGCGCCAGGGGATGTTTGCGCGCGGCATGATTTTGTAGATCATCGCGAAAAGCAGCGTGAAGATGCCGAACGAGACCGCGAAATTGAGGAACTCGAGGAGCACATCCCAGCCTTCGAACCAGCCACCCCACCACTTGCCCAAGGCCGCGAGCGTCGCACTCACGACCAGCGATACCACCAGCAGGAAGCCCAGGCCGAGCACGAGCCCGAATGACAGCAAGCGCGTGCGCAACAGATGCCAGATGCCCGACTCCTTCTTCGGCGCCGGCACTCGCCAGATACGGTCCAGCGCGCTTTGCAGCTCTGCGAAGATTGCGGTCGCACCGAGCAGCAACACGGCGATGCCGACAATGGTCGCGACCACGCCTTTGGCCGGTTCGCGCGCGGCTTTGAGAATTCCTTCCACAGCCACCGCGCCGTGCTCACCCATTATTCCGCGCAACTGCGCGACGATCTCTCCTTGCGCCGCTTGCTGCCCGAATACCATTCCCGCCACCGCGATCACGATAATGAGCAGCGGAGCGAGCGAAAAAAGTGTGTAGTAGGAAAGGGCGGCGCCCATGCTCGGGGCGTAATCATCCACCCAGGCTTTGACGGCCGCCTTGATCAGCTGCCATTGTTGGCTTAACCAATTTCCCTGCGGCAGCGTCGCCCACGGCTTCACGGCCGCCTGCTTCTGCGCAGCGCTCTCCGGCTGCGGTAAGACGAGCGGAAACGCGCCTTGGTTTCGCTTAAGAGCCGCTGTAGCGGCGCCGAGAGCGCCGAGCAATGGCAGCAGCATCTGGGCCGTTTTCAGCACGCTCGTAAGGTTTCCGTGAGCCGCGGGGCGGGGGGATCGGGCTCGCGGCTTGGCGCTGCGCCTAACGGCAAAGTACCTAACGGCGGCAGCGGCGGTGATCAGCCCGCCGATCACGAAGGGCGACGTCACCAGCCGGCGCACCTTTAACTCCGACGCCTGACCCTCCGCGACGATGCTCGCCGTGGAGGCGGCAACACGTGCCTCCGCAAGTTCTAGTTCCGCTGGTGCGTTACTCATGGCTCGGTGTGCACACGGACTATACTGCCGGCCAACATCAACGCACGACGGCGGAAGCGCGAGACTTCTATATCTGAACTCATGTCCTTACTCTTAGAAATGAAATTGCATTAATAAATTTACACGTGACCTTGTTCATATCGGCCTCCGCCTCGTCTCGGGTATGGCCGATGATGGTCCATGCAGATGCCGCTGTAATGCTTTGGGCTGAGCCGCCAGTACTGACCCGACCATCTCTTATGCCAATGTTCGAATGGACTTTTCCCGATCCCATTGGCGCGTTTTCGCCGCCGCAATAAATGCTTTTTCATCGCTGGCATCCACGACACCCGCGTCTTGACCGACATTCGCCATTTTCAAGAGCGCCCGGCCGCCCCTGTCGACGGCGATTGCCTTGAGATGGCCGAAAGCATCGCGCACGAAGTCGATCGCGGCGCCTTCCAGCGACAGTTCCTTGGCGCCTTCGTCGGAGAGGATGACGGCGACAGCGTCAAACAGTACAGAAGGCGTACCCGCTAGCTGTCCGTCAACCGCCAGCATCGCGCCGTTGGCAAGCTTGGCCCCGCCCACCTTGGGTGCGACGATCTTCACGGTAGCACCGGCATTGGTCGCAGCCGCCTTGATTTTCGCGATCAAAGTGCCGTCTGAACCATCCGCGATCAGGATGCCAATCGCGCGCCCCATGAGCGTGTCTTTCATCTTGCCGATGATCTGCAAAGCGGGCGAAAGCGCCAACTCCCGCACGGACGCTGCGGCCGCTGGCGCATCGGGAATTTTTTCGAAGCCGAGACCCGCGGCAACTCGGCTGGCAAGGTCTGCTTCGATATGTCGCAGGTGACCGACCATCGCCTCGCGCACGTGCACATGTTCGACCTTGGAAAGCTCAAACACCAACGCCGAGGCGATGTGCGCCTGCTCATAGGCGGTTTGACTGCGATAGAACTGCCGCGCTTGGCTGTAGTGGTCGGCGAAGCTCTCGGCACGGATGCGGCCTTTGTCTCCAGTTTCGGTTGCTGCAGCGCTATGAAAACCCTTTGCTGGCATTTCACGTGGCGAGTTTTCAGACAAGGAGTTGGGTTCATACGCAACACGGCCGGACGGTTGGGCCATCTGCATGTGTCCGTCGCGCTGTTGATTGGCAAATGGACACTTGGGCGCGTTGACCGGAATCTGGTGGAAATTGTGCGAACCCAGGCGCGATAACTGCGTGTCGAGATAGGAGAATAGGCGGCCTTGCAACAATGGATCATTCGAGAAATCGATGCCTGGCACAACATGGGAAGGACAGTACGCAACCTGTTCGGTTTCAGCGAAGAAATTGTTCGGCCAGCGATCAAGAACCATGCGTCCGATCACTTGCAAGGGCACCAGTTCTTCGGGAATCAGCTTGGTCGCGTCCAGATGATCGAACGGAAATCCGTCCGCTTCCTTCTGCGTGAAGAGTTGAACCGAGAATTCCCACTCGGGGAAATCTCCGGCTTCAATGGCGTTGAACATATCGCGGCGATGGAAATCCTGGTCAGCGCCGGCAATCTTGACGGTCTCATCCCAAATTGTGGACTGCAGGCCGAGCTTGGGACGCCAGTGGAATTTGACGAACGTTGATTCGCCCGCGTCGTTAATCAGCCGGAAACTATGCACACCAAAGCCTTCGATCATGCGCAGCGAACGCGGTAATGTGCGATCGGACATGATCCACATGACCATATGCATCGATTCAGGCGTGAGCGAAATGAAATCCCAGAACGTGTCATGCGCGGTCGCCGATTGGGGAAAACCGCGGTCGGGTTCCATTTTTACGGCATGGATGAGGTCAGGGAATTTGATGGCATCCTGGATGAAGAAAACCGGGATGTTGTTGCCGACTAAATCCCAGTTGCCTTCCTTGGTGTAAAACTTGATGGCGAAGCCGCGTACATCACGCGGCGTGTCGACCGAACCCGAGCCGCCGGCAACGGTCGATATGCGGGTGAACACGGGTGTCTTCTCGCCGACCTCGGTCAGCACCCTGGCAGTGGTGTATTGCTTCAACGAGGTGGTAAGTTCGAAGAATCCATGCAAACCCGTCGCACGCGCGTGTACGATACGCTCGGGAATACGTTCGTGATCGAAATGGGTGATCTTTTCGCGAAGGATGAAATCCTCCAGAAGCGTAGGGCCGAGTGGATTGGCCCTGAGGGAGTTTTGATTGTCGGAAAGTGAGACGCCCTGGTTCGTAGTAAGCGGAGGGTGCTTTCCACCGGCGACCTGGTGCAACTCGCCGCCAGCAGCCAGTCGTGAATCTGTGTTTGGGTCCGAGTTCTGTTCCTGTTTATATTTATGTTTTCCAGAATTACTCGTTGTCTTTTCTTTTCGCATGCTTGATCTCCTTAGAGTGTAATGTCAGCCTCCATTTCTGCATCAGTTCGAGTGCTTCTTCACCCATGCAATATAGTGATCGATCCATCCCTGCAGAAATTTCCTGCTGTCTGCACCAATGTTGCCGGCCTCGTCAAACAACCCCTCCTTTGCCTGTATGAATGCTTCTGGCTGGCCAAGGGTCGGTACGTCCAGATAAGCCAGTACATTGCGCAAATGCTGCTGTGCCATAGACGTGCCGATAGCGCCGATCGAAGCGCCCAACACACCGGCAGGTTTGCCCACCCAGGCACTTTGGCCATAGGGCCGCGAGGCATGGTCAATCGCGTTCTTGAGCACGCCGGGGATTGAGCGGTTGTATTCGGCCGTCACGAACAATAGGCCCTTGGCAGCGGCAATTTCCGCTTTGAACCGTTTCACCGACTCAGCCTGGTTCTCGTCATCATCCTGGTTGTAAAGCGGCAGGTCGCCGATTTGTATCTGCTTGAAGGAGAACTCCGGCGGCGCTAATTTCACAATGGCGCTTGCGAGCTTGCGATTGAACGAATCGCGGCGAAGACTGCCGATGATAACGGCAATCGGGTATTGACTCATTAGAATCTCCTTTAAACGATGATGGATGAACTGAATCGATTGGCTAGTCTTTACCTCAGCGTAGTCTGCAGCGTGATCTTCAGAACGCCGGCAAGTGCTTACGACGACGAGTAGTCGCGCTTCGCTGCGGCCGCGCTCTCCCGGACCTTCGCTTCGTCGATGCCGGGCACCGTGACCTGTATGGTCAGGGCCATGCGGTCGATCACGAAGCCTCGGTCCGACTTGGGAAGACGCACCCTGGCCGTGGTGTCGACGTCGGCAGTTGCCAGGCCGGCCTTATCGCAGGCGAAAGAAAATGCCATGGCGAAACACGCGGCACGGGCGGCGCTAAGGATTTTCTCTGGGCTGGTGCCGCGCCGATCGTCCTCGAAGCGGCTGGCAAAGCCATAGCGGTAACGCTTAATTGACCGGTCTCGGTGCTGATCGTGCGCCGGCCTTCCCTGCCTTTCCCTTCCCAGTGCACGCTGGCGGTCTTTTTCGGCCATCGTGTGGTTCCTGTTCCGGTTTAAGTTGACGAAGTGACAGCGAAGTTCTTTGCTGCGAAATCCCAGTTCACCAGGTTCCAGAAGGTCTCGACGTATTTCGCGCGAGCGTTGCGGTAATCGATGTAGTAGGCGTGCTCCCAGACATCGCAAGTGAGAAGAGCCTTGTCGGCACCGGTCAGCGGCGTTGCCGCGTTGCTGGTGTTGACGATGTCCAGCGAACCATCGGCCTTCTTGACCAGCCAGGTCCAGCCGGAGCCGAAATTGCCGACCGCGGATGCTTGGAAGGCCTTCTTGAACTCCTCGAACGAAGCCCATTTCATATTGATGGCTTCAGCCAGGGCGCCAGTCGGGGTTCCGCCGCCCTGGGGCTTGAGGCCGTTCCAGTAGAAAGTGTGGTTCCACACTTGGGCGGCATTGTTGAAAATGCCGGCCGCGGACTTTTTGACGATCTCTTCAAGCGTGGCGTTTTCGAACTCGGTGCCCTTGATCAGCTTGTTGAGATTGGTGACATAGGCCTGGTGATGCTTGCCGTAGTGAAACTCCAGCGTCTCCTTGGATATATGTGGCGCCAGTGCGTCCATCGCGTAAGGCAGCGGGGGTAGGGCGTGTTCCATCTGAAATCTCCTATTTGCGGTTAATTTAAAGACTTGCAAGTGGATTCCCCTATACAACGGAAATCCGGACTGGTGGGTTGCTCAGAACAGTTATCCCACTTTCCTTCCGAGATTGGTTACGCGACAACGTCACACCTAATCTGGAATTTTAAACTCTGAGGCCCAAGCCTTTCTGTTCGGCAGCGTACAAAACTATCGTCAAAAATGACCATTGACTATAAAGTCTACGCAGATCATTCGCTGTCAGCCCCTACACATGAAAGCCTTCCTTGCGGACCAAATCTGGATAGATCTCTGACAGCCTTCGCTGAAGGCTAAGCGGCCCAGCGCTATGATCTGCGATAGGGCTTTGCAGGACCGAAGCAAGGCTCGACTGTACGATCGTGATGTCATCCGATTGCTTTTCGGGAAGGCAAACTCGCTCCGGTCCTTCCAAACCTAATGTTTGCGATTCGGGTATGATCAGCGGCTTCCGATGATTTTCTTGATATCTTTGTTAAGGTCCCCACACCCCGCCTGAATCTTGCCGCGACAATTCTGGATTGTTCGCTTTTGCCCTAGCCATTTATTGCCGATTATTTGGCCAGCGACTTCTTTTGCATTGCCTTTCGCTTTGTCGATACGGCCTTTCACTTAATCCTTATTCATGCGTGCCTCTTTATAGTTATTTTGAACAACGGCTGGGAGCGTCGTGCAGAGCAGACACTTGCCGCGAATAACTGTAAGTGCCAACTTCGAGGCGTTCCGTTCGGTAACGGACAGACTGCTGGCCACGGTCGCCAGCGAACTCGGCATCGAGCATCACGCCGTGAATGCCTTGAAGGGCGAACACTCCCGGGGCGCCTGGCACATCCAGAACGTCAACGCGTATCACAGCCGCTTCAAGCAGTGGATGCGCCGATTCAACGGCGTTGCCACGTCCTACCTGCCCAACTACCTGGGCTGGTTTCGTGCGCTGGACCGGAACGCCCAATTCGGTGCCAACCCCTCGTCGCTGTTGACTTTGGCCCTCAACTCGTGACGCCGTCCTCAGTCAACGCGAACTGCGCCTTACAGTTTGGGGCTTTTGTAAAGAGAGGCGGAGGATGTCCGCGGCACCCTACCTTGGGTAGCCAAATACCTAAATCAGTCAGCCCTTCGACTCGAGCCGCCGCATTTCTTCCTCGGCCGACGTGAAATCGACGCTCAGGTTCGGGCTTGCATACAAGAGCCTGGATCCGCTTGTAGCGACACTGACCACTTGGCCGCCGGCTTCGACGTTATTGATGACCCAATCCACGGGCCTGGACCGCCAATTCCCTACCCGATCGGGGTCCACGTAAAAGAATAATTTGCCCTCCCCTCCTGGGTGCTCCATGACGATCTTGCAGCGATCCGGCCGCAGCGCTGGATCCATACGCAGATCCTGGTCGTCCTCCTGCTCATGTACCAGCCACAGACAAGCGTACTCGGCGCAGGAGGGCGGTCGTTGATCGTAAATGGCGCAGCCGTGCCCAATGTCGCAGTGCGCGCACCAACGCCAAGGCCATTTGCGCAATTCGTGAACACCCCGGATCTTGCAACACATCGTGCAGCCGCCGCACCCCGATTTACCTTCCGGATTCGCTAAGGGCGGAACCCTGTCTTCAGCGCTCTCGTTCATCGCCGGATGTTGTGGCGAAGCCCACCGAGGGTCGATCTCGGATTGCGAGATTGACACCCGCCGAGTCGTTCACTTTGGCGCGAACTTGCCCCGTTGGTGCTGACGTAGACGCGTGTGGGCAAGTGCGTCGGCCGCGTCAACGGCCACGAATAATTCGATGGAGAGCGAGAGGACATCGGCAGCGCGCTGAAGCACCTCGATCGGCACGGCCGCACGCCCCGACTCGTACCGGTACAGGCGCTGCTCGACGCTGCGTTCGTCCCCAAGGGCGAGAAGCATCGCCAACTCGCGCCGCGAGAAGCCGGCACAGGTACGCACCCAGCGCAGTCTCTCACCGACTCGGCGACGCTCCGCGCTGGTGGTTACGCGAGGTCGGTCGAGGGGGCCGACAAGCGCCGCAGCGCCCTCCTTCGCGATCCAGGCCGCGAGCGTCCGCACGGCTCTAGCGCCCGAGCGACCCTCTCCGGTGTCCGACGTGATCAAGCTGCGCACCGCGCCCGCACCTTAAGGAGCAGTCCTCAGAAATCTTCGCCGCACAACTCGGGTCGCCACCTATGCACCAAAAGGACAAACTCATTCTGGTAACCGAGCGTGTCTGGGTACGCGCCGCAGCGGCAGATCATATCGAGGACGACTTTGACGTCCTCCCGAGTCGCGGCATCGAGACCCCAGAGTTCGGCCAAATTGAAGCCGCCACAAGCCTTGGCGTTCCACCACGCCAGCAAGAAGTCGGCGACGTACTTGTCGCGGCCGGAGTAAGGCCGGAACGCGCGGTCGATAAGACGCGCCAACACCGCATGTTCCTCCCTCGTTGCCTCGCGCATCTCCCCGCGTTCACGGGCCTCTTCCACCTGAGCCCGGAATTCCTCGACCTCTCTTCGGGCAAGCTCAGGGATTGGGTATTTCAACGCCGCCATCGGGTTATCTCCTTAGGACAAAAGAAGGGCATGCGCCTCCCAGCGTGCGGGTAAGGCGACAGCGCAGGCGACCCTTTGCGGAATCGCTGGTGCCCCGTATAGAACCGCTTGTTTACGCGCGCTGGGCACGCACACTTTCTGGCCCCTTGTGATGCTTGCGACCACGAGGTGCGGCCCCAGCCGGGGCCGCGGAAATCGTGGGCACCATCGGCCACTCCAACGAGCGCACCACTTGGTCAGCGCGCTCCGGCGGGAACGTGTAGGGCCCGGAGTAGTTGCCGTGGGCATCCCCTTTGCGATGTCCGAGCAGCCGACGCGCGTCGGCCTCGGCAACGCCGGCGAGGTCGAGCAGCTGCTTGTAGGTCGAGCGAAAGGAATGGCACGGAGCCAGATAGCGGTCCGTAAGCCCGATCTTGTTGCGGACATGCTCGGAGAACCACTCGGAGAACCCACCCCCGCGATTACCCCGGTGGTCAGCGTTCAACTCCGGGAACAGCCGCTCTTCGCCGGCGGCACGCAGTCCCTCAAACCGCTCAACGAAACCAAGGTCGATCAGCCATTGGGGCAGCGGCACCGCCCGAATACTCTTGGTCGTCTTCAGCCGCCCGCTGGCGAGCCCGATCTCGAGGTACCAGCCAACCCCGTCGAGATACCTGACGTCGGCAAGCAGCAGCTTCGCCAACTCGCTCACCCGAGCACCAGTGGCATAGAGCAGGATCGGCAGCCACACCTGCGCGTCGCCGCCGGCTTTCTTGTCGGCGCTGCGCCAACCCTCTGCCCAGATTTTGGAGCCGAACACCTGCTTGAGCTCGCCAGCGGTGAAGGCCCGGTAGTGCTGCCAGCCGTCCCCCTTCGCCTCCTCCGCGGCACGTTGCTCTTGCGTGAGCTGCACAACGGTCTTGTCGACGGCATTGCGGGTGAGTTCGTCCTGTTCTACCGCAGCCTGGAAGAGCGTGCGCAGCATGGCGCGGCGGGTCTCGACGGTCTTGGGCGCATGGGTGCTCATCATCTGGTCGACCCAGCCCTGGATCTCGACCTTCGTAATGTCGGCGGGCAGGACTCCGCGGGCATGAGCCTGGATCGAGGCGACCACCTCCTCGGCGCGCTCGATCGTGGCCGGGGCCGGCGCGGTCTTGCGTGTGCGCTGCCAAGTCTCGACGAGGCCTGCCCACGAGATTCCCGCCTTCACAAGCGGCGGCGGCTCGGGGGTCGGTCGCACCTCACCGCGCCAGCGCGCGAGCTGAACCTCGGTGAGTTCAATCAGCGCCTCGTGCATGCGGCGCAGCAATGGGAGCACCTCGTCGGGCGAGTCGCCATGCACAACGACGCCCGGCAGGCTTGAAGCCATCCAGAGTTGAATCGGTTCGACGATCGAGGCATGGCTGCCGCCGGCGTAGGCCGCGCGCAAGCCGGCGCAGCGCTCCGCCAGGCGCTCTTCCTGCGCGTGCCAGTCGAGCCCGGCGTAGTGCCCCTCTGAGCGCAGCTTGTCGTCGGCAGCGAGCTGCTGCCAGACCAGGAGCTCAGCCAGATGGTTGGCCAGCCCCGGCGAGGCCTGGAGACGCTGCACGGTGCCTGACGCACCGTCCGGCAGGGCCCGGCCGTACTTGACGTCGAGTCTGGCCTGCTCGATCCGGTAACGCGTGAGCGCCATGGCGAGGTCCCGGGTCTTGAGGCTGACCCAGATCTGCTTGCGCGCGCCGGCCATGCGAAACGGCGCCGGCGGCGTGTGGACGTGGTAGAAAATGCCGCGGCGGGCGGTGAGCCCCGGGGGCAAGGTACGTGATCTGCTCATGTGGCTGCTCCAAGTTGTTAGCACTTATGTGCCAACTTGATTAGCAACCGCGTTTTACAGCAGACCAGCTACGACAATAAACCCTTATATTACAAGGACTTACGCGAGTTCTGGCGGAGAGAGGGGGATTCGAACCCCCGAAGGGCTATTAACCCTTACACGCTTTCCAGGCGTGCGACTTCAACCACTCATCCACCTCTCCGGAACCCGCAATTCTATCAGTGTGGCGCACTCCTTGACCTGAGGCGGCGCAGTTGCTCCGCTCCAGGCCAGGATGTCGTTGAACCGGTCAGAGCGCCGACTTGAGCTGATCCAGAATGGCGGGGTTCTCCAGCGTCGAGATGTCCTGTGTAATCTCCTCGCCCTTGGCCAGCGTGCGCAGCAGCCGCCGCATGATCTTGCCCGAGCGGGTCTTGGGCAGGTTCTCGCCGAAACGGATTTCCTTCGGCTTGGCGATCGGTCCGATCTCCTTGGCCACCCAGTTGCGCAGGTCGAGCGCGATCTTCTTGGCCTCGTCGCCGGTGGGACGCATCTGCTTGAGAACCACGAATGCCACCACCGCTTCGCCGCTCATATCGTCGGGACGACCAACCACCGCCGCCTCGGCCACCAGCGGGTTGGCCACCAGCGCGGATTCGATCTCCATCGTTCCGAGCCGGTGTCCAGAGACGTTGAGCACGTCGTCGATGCGCCCCATGATCCAGAAGTTGCCGTCGGTATCGCATTGCGCGCCGTCGCCGGCCAGGTAGTAACGGCCCTGGAAATCGACGGGGTAGTAACTGGTGCGGAACCGCTCCGGATCGCCCCAGATGGTGCGGATCATCGCTGGCCAGGGCTTGCGCACCACCAGGAAACCGCCCTTGCCGCGCTCGACTTCGGCACCGGCCTCATCGACGATCGCCGCATCGATGCCGGGCAGCGGCATCGAGCACGACCCTGGCCTGAGGGTGTGGGCCCCAGGCAGCGGCGTAATCATGTGCCCGCCGGTCTCGGTTTGCCACCAGGTGTCGACGATCGGGCAGCGCTCGCCGCCGACCTGCTGGTGGTACCACATCCAGGCTTCGGGGTTGATCGGCTCGCCGACCGTGCCGAGCACTCGCAGCGACGACAGGTCGTAGCGGTCCGGAGCATGATCGGGCGAGCCGGAGGCCACCTTGATCAGGGTGCGGATAGCCGTCGGCGCGGTATAGAAGATCGAAACCTTGTGGCGGGCGATCATCGACCAGAAGCGCCCGGGGTGCGGATAGAGCGGCACTCCTTCGAACACAACCTCGGTGGCGCCAGTGGCCAGCGGCCCGTAGGTGACATAGGTGTGGCCGGTTACCCAGCCGACGTCGGCCGTGCACCAGAAGACATCGTCGGGCTTGAGGTCGAAGGTCCACTTCATGGTCATGATGGCATGCAGCAGGTAGCCACCTGTCGAATGCTGGACGCCCTTGGGTTTGCAGGTGGAACCCGAGGTGTAGAGGATGAACAGCGGATGTTCGGCGCCCACCCAGACCGGCTCGCAGACATCCGGCTGGCCAGCCTCGATCTCGTGCATCCAGACGTCGCGTTCGGGATACCAGTTGACCTTGCCGCCGGTGCGCCGATAAACGACGACGTCGCGCACCGCCTCGCAGCCGCCCATGGCGATGGCGTCGTCGACCGCGGGCTTGAGCGCCAGCGCCTTGCCGCCGCGCATCTGCTCGTCGGCGGTTATGACCATGGTCGCACCGGCGTCGACTATGCGTTCCTGCAACGACTTGGCCGAGAAGCCGCCGAACACCACCGAGTGGGTGATCCCGAGGCGGGCGCAGGCCTGCATCGCCACCACCGCTTCGATCGACATCGGCAGGTAGATGATCGCGCGCTCGCCCTTCTTGTGTCCCCGCGCGCTCAGCGCATTGGCGAAGCGGCATACCCGGTGGTAGAGCTCGCGATAGGTAACCTTGGTGACCGTGCCGTCGTCGGCCTCGAAGATGATCGCGGTCTTGTGCTCGACTGGCGTGCCGAGGTGGCGATCGACGCAGTTGTAGGAGACGTTCAGTTCGCCGTCTTCAAACCACTTGTAGAACGGCGCGTTGCTCTCGTCCAGCGAACGGGTGAATGGCTTGTGCCACAGGACGTTATCCCGCGCCAGATCCGCCCAGAAGCCGGCGTGATCGCGCTCGGCGCTGGCGCGCAATTCCTGGTAGGCCTGCATGCCAGAAACGTTGGCCTGCTCCCGAAACGCATCGCTCGGCGGAAACTCCCGAGACTCGCGCAGTACTGACTCGATCCCAGCGGACATGCTCTCTCCTCCATTGTGTCGACCGTCGCAGGCTATTTTCGTTGGGGCACGGGCTGCCTGCGCCAGCCCCTGCCCACCAGCCGCACGCCCGAGTGAATTACGCGGTACCTGCGGAAGCGCCATAATATTCGGTTTAGAGGGACATCGTCACCTAACCCAGAAGGAGTGTGGGAATGACCATCATCAAGCGGGACGACCTGGTCGAATCGGTCGCGGCAGCTTTGCAGTTCATCAGCTACTACCATCCACTCGATTTCATCCAGCATCTGGCCCGCGCCTATGAGGCCGAGCAAAGTCCGGCGGCGCGTGACGCAATCGCCCAGATTCTGACCAATTCGCGCATGTGCGCCGAGGGCAAGCGCCCGATTTGCCAGGACACCGGCATTGTCAACGTCTTCCTCAAGGTCGGCATGGACGTGCGCTTCGAGGGCCTCGACGGCTCGCTCGATGACGCCATCAACGAGGGGGTGCGGCGCGGTTACCTCAATCCCGACAACACCTTGCGGGCGTCGGTCGTTGCCGACCCGCTGTTCTCGCGCAAGAACACCAAGGACAACACCCCGGCGGTCATCAATGTCGAACTGGTGCCGGGCGACAAGCTCGACGTGACGGTTGCCGCCAAGGGCGGCGGCTCCGAGAACAAGAGCAAGCTGGCGATGCTCAACCCATCGGACTCGGTGGTGGACTGGGTGATGAAGACGGTTCCGACCATGGGCGCGGGCTGGTGCCCGCCGGGAATGCTCGGCATCGGCGTCGGCGGCACTGCCGAGAAAGCGATGCTGATGGCCAAGCAGTCGCTGATGGAGCCGCTGGACATGACCGATTTGCTGGCCCGCGGTCCGCGCGACGAGACCGAGAAGCTGCGCGTCGAACTCTACGAGAAGGTCAACGCGCTGGGCATCGGCGCCCAGGGCCTGGGCGGCCTGAGCACGGTCCTCGACGTCAAGATCAAGACCTACCCCACCCACGCTGCCGGCAAGCCGGTGGCGATGATCCCCAACTGTGCGGCGTCACGTCATGCCCATTTCGTGCTCGACGGTTCGGGACCAGCCTACTGCGAACCGCCGTCGCTGTCGGACTGGCCGAAAGTGGACTGGGCGCCGGACTACGAGAAGTCGCGCCGGGTCGACCTCAACACGCTGACCAAGGAGGAAGTGGCTTCCTGGCAACCCGGACAGACGCTGCTGCTCTCGGGCAAGATGCTCACGGGACGCGACGCCGCCCACAAGCGCATCCAGGACATGCTCGCCAAGGGCGAGAAGCTGCCGGTCGATTTCACCAACCGGGTGATCTACTACGTCGGGCCGGTCGATCCGGTGCGCGACGAGGCGGTCGGCCCGGCCGGTCCGACCACGTCGACCCGGATGGACAAGTTCACCGAGATGATGCTCGCCCAGACCGGACTGATCGCGATGGTCGGCAAGGCTGAACGCGGCCCGGCCGCTATCGCGGCAATCAGCAAGCACAAGGCGGCTTATCTGATGGCAGTAGGCGGCGCCGCCTATCTGGTCTCCAAGGCGATCAGGAAGTCGCGCGTGGTGGCCTTCGGCGACCTCGGAATGGAGGCGATCTACGAGTTCGACCTCGTCGATATGCCGGTGACCGTAGCCGTCGACGCGCTCGGCACCTCGGTGCACGAGACCGGGCCGCGCGAGTGGCAGCAGAAGATCGGCAAAATCGCGGTGGTTTCGGCCTGAGTCAGCCGAAAACCGCACCCTGGCGCCAATTTCGGGGCCAGGGTGCGGCAATATAACCGCCGGTTTCGCGCTTCAACCCACAATCGCACGCTCCCCGGGTTCAAATCGAGTTTACACTTCCGGGTCTTTGCGGGTGCCGCGCCGCACCTGCGAACTTCACTTGCCTGGAGGATGGCGCAGTGAGTGTGATTGCTGTTGGCGGCATGCAGCACGAGACCAATACCTTTGCGCCCTCGAAGGCGGACTTTCGCGTCTTCGAACTTGGCGGCGCCTGGCCGCCGTTCCAGTCGGGAGCAGCGCTGTTCGCGGCGCTCTCGGGCGCCAACATCCCGGCGAGCGGCGCGATCGACGCGCTCCGCGCCGCCAACCACCGCCTGGTGCCGCTGGCCTGGGCGGCGGCCTCGCCTTCGGCCCACGTCACCGATGACGCGTTCGAGCGCATCGTGGGCGCGATCACCGCGCAGCTGAGCGCCGCCGGTCCGGTCGATGGCGTCTATCTCGACCTGCACGGCGCGATGGTCACCGAAAGCCTTGACGACGGCGAAGGCGAGATCCTGCGCCGGGTGCGGGGGGTGGTCGGACCGGGAGTACCGGTGGTAGCCAGCCTGGACCTCCACGCCAACGTGACCGACGCCATGGTCAGCCACGCCGATGCGCTGTGCGCCTATCGCACTTATCCGCACATCGACATGTCAGCCACCGGGCAACGGGCAGCGGCGCTGTTGATGCGCCTGGTCAGTTCCGGCGAGCGCCCTGCCAGGAGCTTCCAGCGCTTTGACTACCTCACCGGGCTGCCCGCACAGTGCACCTTCATCGAGCCGGCCAAAGCCCTCTATGAGTTGCTCGAGAGCATCGAGCAGGAGAGCGACACCGTGTTGTCGTTCACGCCCGGCTTTCCGATGGCCGATTTTCCGCAATGCTCGATGAGCGCAGTGGCCTACGGTTCCCCGGCCGCGGCTGCCGGCGCTCTCAAGCGCTTCGCCAGGGCGGTGGCCGACGCCGAGCCACAGTTCGTCATGGATCTGCTGACCCCCGCTGAAGCCGTGGGCCGCGCGAACTCCCAGGGCGTGCCCGGGAAACCGGTGGTGCTGGCCGACGTCCAGGACAATCCGGGCGCGGGCGGCAACGGCGATACTACCGGCTTGCTCGCCGAACTGATCGCGCAGCGCGCGACTGACGCCGTGCTGGGTTTGCTGATCGACCCCGAGTCGGCGCGGCGCGCGCATGAGGCCGGAGTTGGTGCGACCCTGGAATTCACTCTCGGAGAGACCTCGGGGCTCCCAGGACACAGCCCGCTGCGCGGTGAATTCACCGTCGAGCGCCTGGGCGACGGCAAATTCGAGTGCACCGGGCCGATGTTCAAGGGTTTCAGGATGGCGCTCGGCCCAATGGCTCTGCTGCGCTGCGGTGGCGTGCGGGTGATCCTCGCATCGCGCAAGGTTCAGGCGGCCGACCAGGAGATGTTCCGCTGCCTGGGAGTGGAACCGGCAGCCCAGCGCATCATCGCACTGAAGAGCGCGGTGCATTTTCGCGCCGACTTCGAACCGATCGCCGGCGCTGTGCTGGTAGTCCGTTCACCAGGGCCGGCACTGGCTGACCCCGCCGATTTCGCCTGGCAGCGGTTGCGACCCGGAATTCGCCTGGGACCACTGGGGCCAGCCTTTGTTCCTCCTAACCAGGGCGCAGAGCCCGCCACCAGAGCGCGGTCATGAATCGCCTCCCGGTCCTGCACCTCGCATGGGACAGCCACTGAGATGAACCATCACCTGCTAATCGACATCGGCAACACCTTCCTGAAATGGGGCTTCTATCGGCAACGGCGGCCCGGTGAACCAGCCCGGGCGCAGGAGCAGCTGGTTCATTTCGGTCGGGTATTGCACGATGAAATACCGACCGTGATGGCGAAGTGGCGTTCGTTCACCGCGCCCTCGAGGATCGTGGTTTCCAACGTCGCCGGGACATTGATTCGCAACCCGCTGATGCGCGCGCTCGAGGTCTGGCCGCAGGAACATGCGCCCTACTGGATCTCGTCGCTACCCGAGCAGTGCGGCGTGCGCAACGGCTACCTGAACCCGGCAGCGCTGGGTTGCGATCGCTGGGCGGCCCTGATCGGCGCGCGCGCGATGATCCCCGACCTGCCGGTACTGGTCGTGGTCTGTGGCACGGCGACCACCGTCGACCTGCTCACCGCCGATGGCCGCTTCCTGGGCGGCGGGATCATGCCGGGACTGGGGCTGATGCAACGGGTCCTGCACCAGCACACCGCGACGCTGCCCGATGCCCAGGGGGACTATCTCGATTTCCCGCGCCAGACGGTCGACGCGATCGCCACCGGTTGCATCAATGCGCAGGCCGGCGCGGTCGAGCGGGTTTTTGCGATCCACGCCGGGCAGTATCCCGGGCTGGCCTGCATCATCTCGGGTGGCGCGGCACGAACGCTGGCGCCGCGCCTCGAGGTCGAGCACCGGGTGCACGAAAACCTGGTGCTCGACGGTCTCTACTGGATCGCAGAGTCGCTCGGCACCTAGTACGCCAGCGCCGCCTCGCGGCCGCGCTTCATGTCCACCGCGACCAGCAAGAGCAGGCCGGCGACAAAGAACGCCCCCGTGCTGATGATCGCCAGGCGGTGATTGCCGGCACTGGCCCAGGTGATTGCGCCGTAGGTGACCGGTCCGATGATCGATGCGAGTCGTACCGCCATGTTCCAGATGCCGTAGAACTCGCCGACGCGCGTCGGTGGAGCCAGCACGCCAATCATCGCGCGGCCCGCCGACTGGCTCGATCCCATGCACAGTCCGGCCAGCGCCGCCGCCACCCAGAACACCCCCCGCGTCGTGCCCAGCCCAGCCATCAGGGTCATCACCACCCAGCCCACCAGCGTCAG
>JAGXFG010000080.1 GCA_024637395.1 Burkholderiaceae bacterium
GAAGTGCAGCGCGTGGTCGAGCACTGGAAAGGTCTCGGTGAGCCCGATTACATCGAAGGCATCCTCGAGGGCGGAATACCGGAGGAATCGGACACCAGCAGCGCGGTCGGCTTTGGCGGACTGTCGCAGACCCTGGCCGAGGCCGGCGTCGACGGTGAGAGCGACCCGATGTACGACCAGGCGGTGGCGATCGTGCTCAAGAACCGCAGGGCGTCGATTTCCCTGGTCCAACGCCACCTGCGCATTGGCTACAACCGGGCAGCCCGCCTGCTCGAGCAAATGGAAAAATCGGGCCTGGTCTCGACCATGGCCACCAACGGCAACCGGGATATCCTGGTTCCCGCCACGATCGACGACTGAGGCGCCTCCCGGCCGCGGGCCAGCGGCCCGGCCGGGTTGACCGGCTCTCGTTGTATCCTTGCATCCCCCGACTCGAATTTTCAGGCCTAGTCACCAATGCTGCGCGTTCGTTTTCAGATGGCCCTGCTGGCAGTGACCGCGCTGGCGCTCGTGAGTCTCAACGCGAGCGCCCAGGAATCCGGAGCCATCGGGCAGCTGCGCTCATTCATGACCACGACCCCCAGCGCGCGTGGAGAATTCGAGCAGATCAGCCCCGGCCGGGCAGGGCGCGGCAACGAGGTCTCGACGGGGACCTTTGCCTTCACGCGGCCCGGCAAGTTCCGCTGGGAGGTGCGCAAGCCCTTCGAACAGTTGCTGGTCGCCGACGGCGAGCAACTGTTTTTCTACGACCGCGACCTCAA
The DNA here is from genome assembly GCA_024637395.1 of Burkholderiaceae bacterium. GTDB lineage: Bacteria > Pseudomonadota > Gammaproteobacteria > Burkholderiales > Burkholderiaceae_E > JAGXFR01. Next base: position 762 of record JAGXFG010000080.1, read on the forward strand.
CCAGGTGGTTGTCAAGAAGTTGGGCGAGGCGCTGGGGCAGACCCCGGCGGCGGTGCTCTTCGGCACGGGTGATCCGGAGCGCAGCTTCGCGCTGCGCGACTTGCCCGACCGTGACGGCCTGGCCTGGGCCGAACTGATTCCGAAGACGCACGACGCCGGCCTGAATCGGATCGCGATCGGCTTTCGCAACAGCCTGCCGGTGCAGATGGAAGTGCTCGACGCGTTCGATCGCACCACCTGGTTTACCTTCACCGCCCTGGTGCGCAGCCCCAAGCTGGCCCCTGACACCTTTCGTTTTGTAATTCCCCCTGGCGCCGACGTCTTGCACCAGTAGATTGACGCCAATCAGTTATATTTGGTTGCAATGCACCATGAACCCGAGGATTTACCACCTTGAGCGCACAATCCGCCATTGCCGGTGACGAGACCCGCGAGCAGCGCACCGAAGTCAGAAAGGTCGTCGGCGTTGTCTCCTTCGCACACGGCGTTTCGCATTTCTTTCACCTGATCCTGGCCCCGATCTTCCCCTGGCTGAAGATCGAATTCGGCCTGAGCTATGCCGAGCTCGGTCTGCTGATGAGCGTGTTCTTCATCGTCTCGGGTAGCGGTCAGGTGCTCTCGGGATTTGTCGTCGACCGGGTCGGTGCGGTGCCGATCCTGTTGGGTACGCTGTTGGCATTCGTGTTGGCCGCGCTGTTGCTCGCGGTCGCGCCCAACTATACGGTACTGATGCTCGGCGCAGCGCTGGCTGGATTGGGCAATGCGCCGTTCCATCCGGTCGACTACACAATCATGAACGCGCGCGTCCCGGTTGCCCGCCTGGGACGTGCCTACGCGCTCCACGGCATCGTTGGCAATATCGGTTGGGGAACAGCGCCGGTGTTCCTCGTCGCGCTAACCATGCAGTTCGGGTCGTGGCGTTGGGCGATGCTGGGTGCGGCCTTCCTGGCGGCGGCGGCGCTCGTAACGGTCTGGTTCAATCGGGAGCGGCTGGCGGTGGTGCCGGAACCGCACCGCCCGCATGCCGATGCCGCCCCGCTGCCGGGCACCGAGTCAGCTACCGCGTTCCTGCGCCTGCCGGCCGTGTGGCTCAATTTTGCGTTCTTCCTGACCTTCGCGATGGCGCTGGGAGGGGTCCAGAGCTTTGCCCCCGAGGCGGCACGCATGCTGCACGACGTGCCCCTCGAACTGGTCGGCGTGTGCCTCAGTGCCTATATGTTCGCCGCCGCGGGCGGGATGTTCGCGGGTGGCTACCTGATCGGCGATCCGCAACGCGCCGAGCGCATGATCGGGGTCGGCTTCGGTATCGCGGCATTGGTCGCGGTGTCAGTGGCATTGCTGCCCTGGCCGGGAACGATGATGCCGGTGCTCTTTGGAGTAATGGGAATCGCCGCCGGGGTTGCCACTCCCGCGCGCGACATGCTGGTCAAGCGAGCGGCGCCACCGGGTGCCACTGGTCGTGTCTATGGAGTGGTCTACTCCGGGCTGGATATCGGTTTCTCGATAGCGCCGGCGATCTTCGGGCTGCTGATGGATGCCAAGAAGCCAGGCTTTGTCTGGTTGGGCATTGCGCTCGTCCAGGGCTTGCTGATCGTCAACGCCTTTCGCGCCGGGGCACGTACCAGGGGCCGTGGGCCACAGCCCGGCGCCGTCGGCACCTAGGGCGGCGATGTGAACACGGACCTGCTGACGCAGGCGGAGTCCGACGATCCGGGCGCACCGCTCGCCGAGCGACTGCGCCCGCGCACCATCGACGAGGTCATCGGGCAGAGCCATCTGCTGGGGCCGGGCAAGCCGCTGCGGGTGGCGTTCACCTCGGGGCGCCTGCACTCGATGATCTTCTGGGGCCCACCAGGGGTCGGCAAGACCACCCTGGCAAGGCTGATGGCGGGCGCGCTCGATGCGCGCTTCATCGCCATGTCGGCGGTGCTCGGCGGAGTCAAGGAAATTCGCGAGGCGGTGGCGGTCGCCGAGCACGAGCACGCGCATGGCCGACGCACCATCGTCTTCGTCGACGAAGTCCACCGCTTCAACAAGTCCCAGCAGGACGCCTTCCTGCCCCACGTCGAGCGCGGGCTGTTCGTCTTCATCGGCGCGACCACCGAGAATCCGTCGTTCGAGGTCAACGGTGCACTGCTCTCGCGGGCGCGGGTCTACGTGCTCGAGTCGCTCAACGCTGCTGAACTGGGCGAACTCTTCGGGCGCGCCCTCAGGTTCGTTCCGGACATCGTCTTTGATGCCCAGGCCCGGGAACGCATGATCGGCTGGGCCGACGGCGACGCCCGGCGGCTGTTGAACGCGATCGAAATAACCGCGGCTGCCGCTGAGGCTGCCGGCGTGGCCACGGTCGACGCCGCCTTTCTCGACAACGCGCTCTCCGAGAACCTGCGCCGCTTCGACAAGGGCGGCGAGGCCTTCCACGACCAGATCAGTGCCCTGCACAAGTCGGTGCGCGGTTCCGACGCCGACGCCTCGCTCTACTGGCTGGTGCGGATGCTCGACGGCGGTGCCGATCCGCGCTATCTGGCGCGGCGGATCATTCGCATGGCTACCGAGGACATCGGACTGGCCGATCCGCGCGCGCTGACGATGGCGCTCAACGCCGCCGACGTCTATGAGCGGCTGGGCACTCCAGAGGGCGAACTGGCGTTGGCGCAGGCAGTGGTCTTCATGGCGGTGGCGGCCAAGTCGAACGCCGTCTACGTTGCCTACGGCAAGGCGCGCTCGTTCGTGAGCGAGCACGGTTCCGATCCGGTACCGATGCACCTGCGCAACGCGCCGACGCGGCTGATGAAGGGCCTGGGTTACGGGCGCGGCTACCGTTACGCGCACGACGAACCCGACGCGTTCGCCGTTGGCGAGACCTATTTCCCCGAGGGAGTGGCGGAACGGTTCTACGAGCCGACCGACCGCGGCCTTGAAAAACAGATCGCCGACAAGCTCGCCGCGCTGCGGGCGCGCGGGTCCGACTGATAAAATCCTCGCTTTTGCCACTGGCTATTCCCCATGCTTGATCCCGCACTGCTTCGCAAGAACCTCGATGGCGTCGCCACGCGGCTCGCCAACCGGGGCTACGAACTCGATGTCACGGCGTTTAGCGCGCTGGAATCCGAGCGCAAGCTGATCCAGACCCGGACCGAGGAGCTGCAGGCGCAACGCAACGCGCTCTCGAAGCGCATCGGCCAGGCCAAGGCCAAGGGCGAGGATGCTGCCGCGGCGCTGGCCGAGGCCGCGGCACTTGGCGCCGAGGTCGCAGGCATGGTCGCGCGCAACGACGCGGTGCAGACTGCTCTGTCCGACCTGCTGATGCAGGTGCCCAACATGCCCCACGAGTCGGTGCCGGCGGGCCGCGACGCGGACGGAAATGTCGAGGTGCGGCGCTGGGCGCCGGGGCCAAATGGACCAAGGACACTTGATTTCCCGGCGCTCGATCACGTCGATCTGGGTGCCCCGTTGGGACTCGACTTCGAGGCCGGTGCCAAGCTTTCAGGGTCGCGCTTTGCGGTGCTGCGCGGCCCCATGGCGCGGCTCCACCGGGCACTCGCCCAGTACATGCTCGACGTCCAGACCACCGAGCATGGCTACACCGAGTGCTACACCCCGTACATCGTTACGGCGCAGACGCTGCGCGGCACCGGGCAGCTGCCCAAGTTCGAAGAGGACCTGTTCGCGGCCAGGAAGGGCGGGCAGGGAAGTGATGCCGCAGCGGCGCCAGGGGACGAAAAGCCCGACGAGCCCGAGGCGCTCTACCTGATTCCGACTTCGGAGGTGCCGCTCACCAATCTGGTGCGGGGCGAGATCGTTGCCGCCGAAACCCTGCCGTTGCGCTTTACCGCGCATACGCCGTGCTTTCGATCCGAGGCCGGGTCATACGGCAAGGACACCCGCGGATTGATTCGCCAGCACCAGTTCGACAAGGTCGAGATGGTGCAGATCGTCGCGCCGGAAACCTCCTACGATGCGCTCGAGGAAATGGTCGGGCACGCCGAACGCATCCTCCAGGGACTGGGCTTGCCGTATCGGGTGATGCTGCTGTGCACCGGTGACATGGGTTTTGGTGCTGCCAAGACCTACGATCTCGAGGTTTGGCTGCCCGGGCAGAGCGCCTACCGCGAAATTTCCTCGGTCTCGAACTGCGAGGCCTTCCAGGCACGCCGGATGCAGGCGCGTTACCGCAACGCTGCCGGCCGCACCGAATTGCTTCATACCCTGAACGGTTCTGGTCTCGCGGTGGGGCGCACCCTGGTCGCCGTGCTCGAGAACTACCAGAATGCCGACGGCAGCGTCACGGTGCCGCCGGCGCTGCGGCCGTACATCGGCGGGCTTGAGGTACTGCGCTCCTGATCGGCGAGCGCCCGGCCGGACTGCTATAATCCGCGGCCTCGACTGTTGATCTCGGTCCCGCGGAAAGGTGGCAGAGTGGTCGAATGCGCCGGACTCGAAATCCGGTTTACGGTTTCGCCGTAACGTGGGTTCGAATCCCACCCTTTCCGCCATTTGCATACCCTAAGATATTGATTGACAAGGGTTTGTAAATGGCCATTCCACAAGACGCCACACCAGCCAGCGAAAACAGAAATGCGGCCGCGAAAAGATCCCAGGATCGCCCGATACGGGACCTTATGCAACGGACGTCGACCCCACAGCAGCCTTGACGGACGCACCCCCGATCACGTCTACTTCACTGAGCGGCCGCTTGCCGTGGCCGTCTGAAGAATAGAGAGTCCACCCAAGAACCCAGAGAGGCCGTGCCACTGCGCGGGGCCACTGCTGCGTTCAATTTGGAGAACCGGATGCGAATGCGTTTGCGCAAACTGATCGCTCCGTTACTGTTGATGGTGCTCGGCGCGTGCGCGTCGGCGCCGCTGATGGCTGTGGAAGACGGCACGGTGCCGGCGCCTGCCAGCGCCGAAGACGCCGGCGCTCCTTCTGACACGGGGTCGGTTACCTCGGAAACTGTGCAGTCACTAGAGTCGACTCGTGACTCGGTCCGCTCGCTCACCCTATGGCTGGCCACTGGCGTCAACAGTTGGTTCGGCGACCGGCCGTTCAATGACGGCGGCAAGGTGAGCGAAGGCCGGCTCGACGTGAGCATCTACAAACGCCAGGATCAGGCGGTCGATCTAAACGTCCGCTTCAATGCCAACTTCCAGTTGCCCAATCTGGAAGAGCACACCTACCTTTTCACCGGGCGAGACAACCGCCGCGAAATCATCACCGACAAGCCGACCGCGTTCTCGCGCCAGGAATTGCTGCAGACGCAAGCGGAAGCGGATCGTTCCTTCTTCGCCGGGATCGGGCGCATGGTGGGTGATTCGGTCGACTTTCGAATCGGATTTCATGGCGCGCTCAAGCCTTATGTGCAGGGGCGCTACCGCAAGTCCTGGCATCCAAACACGATCGATATCGTCGATTTTCGCGAGACGGTGTTCCTGACCATTGCCGACCACTTCGGGTCAACGACTGCACTGTCGTACCGGCACGTCTTTTCGCCGACACTGGTGGGGCGCTGGCTCAGCTCGGCGACAATTACCCAGGCCGATAGCCAGTTGGAATGGAACACCAGCTTTGGCCTCTACAAGTCCATGGGCTGGCAGCGACTGATGACGCTGGAGCTGCTGGTCAACGGCAAGCATGGTACAGGGGTGGGCGTTACCGATTACGGCCTGCAGGCGCGATGGGAACAGCCGGTGTACAAGGATTGGCTGCTTGGTGAAATCGTGCTCGGGCACTTCTGGCCGCGCCCGGACGCGAACCTCGAACGAGGCAGCGTCTGGGCGGTAGGCACTGGACTGAAAATGCGGTTTTGAGTTCTTGGACGGCTGCCTGCGATAGCCTGTCATGGAACTCTCTTTCGAGATTACGCAAGATCGAAACGATCAAGGTTCATCACCTTGTTCCAGGCCGTGACGAAGTTCTTGACGAACTTGTCTTTCGCGTCGTCACAGGCATAGGCTTCAGCGAGCGCTCGCAGCTCGGAGTTCGAACCAAAAACGAGGTCGACCCGAGTGCCGGTCCATTTGACCTGGCCCGACGAGCGATCACGTCCTTCGTATACACCGCCGGTTGAAGACGGCCGCCACTCGGTATTCATGTCGAGCAGGTTGACGAAGAAGTCGTTCGTCAACGTCCCGGGCCGGTTGGTGAACACTCCGTGGCTGGACTTTCCGAAGTTTGCGTTCAGGGCGCGCAGCCCACCGATGAGGACCGTCATCTCGGGTGCGGTCAGGGTCAGCAACTGCGCCTTGTCGAGCAGCAACTCCTCGGCCGGAACCTTGTGTTTGGCCTTCAGGTAATTGCGGAAACCGTCGGAAGTGGGTTCGAGCCCGGCGAAGGACTCGACATCGGTTTGCTCCTGCGAGGTATCCGTGCGGCCAGGACTGAAGGGCACTTCACAGTCATTTCCGGCGGCCTTGGCGGCCTGCTCGACAGCGGCGCAGCCGCCCAGAACGATCAGGTCGGCGAGCGAGACCTCTTTGCCGCCGGTCTGCACTGCATTGAAGGCGGTCTGGATGCTTTCGAGAGCTGTCAGTACCTTGGCCAGTTGGGCGGGCTGATTGGCTTCCCAATCCTTTTGCGGCGCCAGCCGAATCCGCGCGCCGTTCGCTCCGCCGCGTTTGTCAGAGCCGCGGAAGGTGGCGGCCGAGGCCCAGGCGGTCGATACCAGTTCGGACACGGAAAGACCCGAGGCCAGCACCTTGGTTTTGAGTTCTGCGATATCCCTGGCATCGATCAGGGCGTGGTCGAGCGCGGGGACGGGATCCTGCCAGGCCAGCACTTCTGCCGGGACCTCGGGGCCGAGGTAGCGTGAGCGCGGGCCCACATCGCGATGGGTCAGCTTGAACCAGGCCCGGGCGAAGGCGTCGGCAAACGCCTGGGGGTCCTGGTGGAAGCGGCGCGAAATCGGCTCGTAGATCGGATCGAAGCGCAGCGACAGGTCCGCCGTCGTCATCATCGGGCGGTGCTTCTTAGCCGGGTCATGGGCATCCGCGATCATGTCCTTCTCAGCGACGTCCTTGGCCAGCCACTGCCAGGCGCCGGCGGGGCTCTTCAGCAGTTCCCACTCGTAGCCAAAGAGCATGTCGAAGTAGCCCATGTCCCAGGTAGTCGGGTTGGGCTTCCATGCCCCTTCGATACCGCTGGTCGTGGTGTCAGCCCCCTTGCCGGTGCCGAGGCGGTTCTTCCAGCCCAGTCCCATTTCTTCGAGGGGAGCGGCTTCCGGCTCAGGGCCGACCAGCGACGGGTCGCCTGCGCCGTGGCACTTGCCGAAGGTGTGCCCGCCGGCGACCAGGGCGACGGTTTCTTCGTCATCCATCGCCATGCGGGCGAAGGTTTCGCGAACATCCCGGCCCGATGCGACCGGGTCGGGATTACCGTTGGGGCCTTCGGGGTTCACGTAGATCAGGCCCATCTGCACGGCCGCCAGCGGGTCTTCCAGTTCGCGCTCACCGCTGTAGCGCTTGTCCCCCAGCCATTCGGCTTCGGCGCCCCAGTAGATGTCCTCTTGGGGCTCCCAGATATCCTGGCGACCGCCGCCAAAGCCAAAGGTCTTGAAGCCCATCGATTCCAGCGCACAGTTGCCTGCCAGGATTATCAGATCGGCCCAGGAGATCTTGTCGCCGTATCTCTGCTTGACGGGCCAGAGCAGCCGCCGCGCCTTGTCGAGGTTGCCGTTGTCAGGCCAGCTGTTGATCGGCGCAAAACGCTGATTGCCGTTACCGGCGCCGCCGCGCCCGTCCGAAACGCGGTAGGTGCCCGCGCTGTGCCAGGCCATGCGGATGAACAGCGGCCCGTAATGTCCCCAGTCGGCCGGCCACCAATCCTGCGAGTCGGTCATCAGTGCATAGAGGTCCTTCTTGAGCGCGGCGAGGTCGAGTTTCTTGAACTCTTCGGCATAGTTGAAACCCTCGCCCATGGGGCTGGACTTCGAGGAGTGCTGGCGCAGGATCCTGAGGTTCAGCTGGTTCGGCCACCAGTCATCATTTGACTGGGCACCAGCAGATGTTCGGCCACCGTGCATACCCGCGAACGGGCATTTTGCTGCGTCTGACATGGTTTCTTTCCTATGTTTACAGGCAATCTTTACAGGCAATCGATAGAGATCAATCTAATCTATTGACTGCTATCGTGCCAATTGTTTCTATTGATAAGTCCTATAGGCTCTCTCACTCGCGCTGATCTCCCGGCCAGACTCGTCGACCGGTTACTCAACACCGATTGTCCTGACCCCCAAGGCGAATGGACCAGCTTGGCGATCCGAAATCATCAGGCCGATTTGCCGGACTTCTGCCGGGTCCAGTTGGGGTGCATCGGTTAGCGTCCGGCCGCGCAATGTTGGTATGAAACTGGTTGCTGGCAAATGCATTGTTGTCCACCGTCCGGCGGGCGCGACAAACGACGTCTGATAGTTCACGCCATCGAAAGCATCATCGGTGCGCAGGTTCATCTTGTAACGTTTGCCGTCCCCGAAGACGCTGAGCAGGTAGCCCTGCGCATTCGGCAATCCCAGATCCAGCGGGCGGGACCGCACTGAGGCGAAACCGCCACCGCCAGCCAGAGAAACAGCGCCCTCAAAAACGGCGTGGCCAGCTGGGTCGTGGCGCAGTCGGCTCGATGATTCCCCGCCCATGACGACATCGTCGATGGGATGCCAGTCCGAGACTGCAACAGACGTCTGGAAATTGAATAGTTCGCGGGCCATCGGGACATTGTCCTGCTATCGGGAACACCGTCAAATCGGCACGGATGCCGATAATCATGCTCCTTGCCGTGCATAATCCGCCAAGTTGGGCGCAAGCCGCAGATCGGCGGCTGCCTTGGGATTTGTCACACACCGATGCCACGATGACCGCTGACGCAACCCTAGACCCGGGGTACACCCGCACGCTGATCACCCTGTCGGTGGGCGGGTTCGCGAGCCAGGCCTCGGTGCGTCTTTGTGACCCGATGCTGCCCCAGCTCTCGGCCGAGTTGGGCGGATCGCTCGGCCAGGTGGCACAGACGGTGACCGCGTTCTCGATCGCCTATGCTCTCTTTCAGGTGGTGCACGGCCCGATGGGCGACAGCTTCGGCAAGCTGAGCTGGATGCGCTACGCGACCGTGGTCGCCGCGATCGCCTCGGCTGCCTGCATGCTGGCCGGCTCGCTGTTGCAGCTCGTCGCGCTGCGCTTCTTCGCCGGCGCCGCCTGCGCCGCACTGATCCCGCTGTCACTGGCCTGGATCGGCGACTCGGTTCCCTACCAGGCGCGCCAGCGGGTGCTGGCGCTTTTCATGACCGGTTCGACTTGCGGTGCCGTTTTCGGCCAGGTGGCGGGTGGCGTGCTCGCTGACACGATCGGCTGGCGGCTCAGTTTCGGCTTTCCCGCCGTGGTCCTGGCCGCGGTCGCTTTGGTCATGATCCTCGACGCGCGCCGCGCGGCTGGCGTCAGGGCCGCGGCGGATGCTGCCGGCGGCGCCGGGATGATCACTAAACCGCTGCGACCGCCGCTGCCGTCACCCGCGGCGATCGCCAGGCAGTTTGGCACAGTGCTCGCCGTTCCCTGGGCCAGGGTGGTCCTGATCGTCGTCACACTGGAAGGCGTGCTGGTGTTCGGCGCGTTCGCCTATGTTCCCAGCTGGCTTCACATGCGCTACGAGCTGCCGCTTTGGCAGAGCGGGCTGGCCGCTGCCGGGTTCGGGCTGGGCGGCCTTACCTTTGTGATGGGATCGCCGTGGCTGATCCCGCGGCTGGGCCAACGCGGGTTGATATTGGGCGGAGGGGCATTGTTTGCTCTCGGCATGCTCGCGCTCGGCGGCCGCTGGTGGCCGGCCCAGGCCTTCTTCTGCGCGATCGCCGGCATGGGTTTCTTCATGCTGCACAACACGCTGCAGGTCTTTGGTACGCAGATGGCCCCGCGAAATCGCGGCACCGCGATCTCCGCGTTCGTAATCGGCTTGTTCGGAGGGCAGTCGGCAGGGGTCGCACTGGCGGCCGTGATCGTCGAGACGGTCGGCTTCGAGAGCGTGCAGGTCGGCTCCGCACTGCTGCTGATGGCACTGGTGGTAATCCTGGCGGTGCTGGCCGAACGGCACGATCACGCGGCCGACTGAACCTTCGCTGCGCCTCAGCCGCGGTGCCGGGAGCGGGCAGGGCGCAAGTCGCGCCTCAGCCGCTATGCCGTGACTGGGCGGGGCGCAGGTCACGCCTCAGCCGCTATGCCGTTCCTGGTCGGGGCGCAGGTCGCGCTGGAGCAGGGCGAGCAGGGCGCCCAGGGCCAGCGCTGCCGCCGACGCTGCCAGCCCCGGCATCAGCGAACCGAAGCGGTCGGCCAGCCATCCGGTAGCGGTCGGCCCGACGATCTGGCCGGCTGCGAAGACCACCGTAAAGGTCGCCATCGCCGAACCCCAGGCCGGTTTGGGCAGCGCGTGCTTGATGAAACTGCTCACCGAGGAGGGCGCGCTGAACATCGCCAGCCCAAAGAGGGCGGCGGACATCAGCATCACGGCCGGACCCGCGCTCACCAGCGGCAGGGCGGCCCCGGCGGTCAGCACCGCCGTGACCGCCGCCAGCGGCCGGCCTCCCGGCCAGCGCTCGGTCGGATGGCGCCAGACCAGGGGGGCGAGCAGCGTCGCCAAACCGAGCACGAACCAGACCGCGACCACGGTCGCCGTGCTGCCGCCATGCTCGCGAATCCAGGCGATCGCGAATGTCATGTAGCCGATGTAGCCGAGCGCGAACATGCTGTAGGAGGCCAACAGCGCGAAGAGCGGCGCAATGCGCCAGCGCGCACTGCCAGGGGCGGCGCCCGGCTCTTCGATTGCCATTGCCGACCAGATCGCGGCCAGTGTCATCGCCAGCGACGCCCAGCCCATCACCCGCCAGACCAGCGGCCAGGCAGCGTCGCCGCCCGCATCCAGCATCAGCGGCACTGCCACCCCGGAGAGCATCAGGCCGATGCCGCCGCCGGCGAAGTAGATCGCGATCGTTGTCGTCGCCAGCTGCGGCTTGTGGGGAAACACGTTCCCGGAGAGCGCCCCGCCGCAGATGAAGACTGCGGCCCCGCCGATGCCGGCCGCGATGCGGGTTACGACCAGCGCGTCGAGGTCCCTCACGAGTCCGGTCGCCAGCAGCGATACCGCGGTGAGCACCATCCCGGCGCAAAACAGCACCCGGTTGCCGGTGCGGCCGACGAGCCAGCGGGTGAGCAACGCGCCCACCAAATAGCCGGCCGCGTTGAAGGTATTGATCGCCCCGGATTGGGCGTAGTTCCAGTGCAGGTCGGCGCGCATCGCCGGGAGCAGCAGTGCGTAGGCGAAGCGGGCGAACGAGTTCGACACCGCCGGACCGAACGAGAGCAGGAATGCAATGAGATAGCCGCGCGCCACGGGCGGATGTTACCGCGCGCGCTCGCTGCGGTCTTCAGGTTCAGGATGCCGGTGGCCGGACGCGGCAAGGTTCGCCAAGAGCGCCCCGGCCGGCGTATCCTCGAATTTCCGCCCCCAATCCTGCGAGGAGTGAGACCGGCATGAGTGAACGACTGGTTGATGTTGCCGGGCTTGAGCGGGCCCTGAGCAGGTTCGCCGAGGCCCGCGGCTGGGAGCAATATCACTCGCCCAAGAACCTGGCGATGGCGCTGACCGGCGAGGTGGGCGAACTGGTCGAGATCTTCCAGTGGCTCACCGAGGAGCAGTCCAAAGGCGTCGCGAGTGACCCGGCGAGCGCGCAGGCGGTGCGTGACGAGCTCGCCGACGTCCTGATCTACCTGGTGCGTCTGGCGTTCGTGATGGACGTGGATCTGGATGCCGCGGTCAGGGCCAAGCTTGCCAGCAATGCGCTCAGGTATCCGGCCGGGCAGTAATCGCGCCCCAATCAGATATTAATAAAGAACATTAAAAAAGATATATAACTAACTGATAATAAAGAAAAAGGATCCGTTACTGCAATTGACATCGGGGGCACTGTCAGCGCTCTGTCAGGATCGGAGCCGGGCAAAGCTCTCCCTTGACAGCGACGGCCAAGGGCGCGATCTTAAGGCCTTGGCATTGCCCAACCAGCAAAGGTACCAAATGATCGAGTACGGTTTGCTCTCTGGTTCGGGGTCTTCGCTGACCAACGGTATCGCGGGCTGGTTCGATTCGCTGAGCCGCCTCAGTGGCGATATTTGGCAGCTCGCGCTCGACAACCCGGCTCAGTCGGCGGCGCTGGTCCTGTTGATTGGAGGCGTGGGCTGGTTCCTCCAGCGCCGCTGAAGCGGCTGACGGGCCGACTTGCTCCGCGTTACACTCCCGGTCGTCCTATCGACCGAGACCCGTCATGCCCCAGACCCAGCCGACCTTCGAAGTGTTGCCGCGCGACCTGTCCGCCTACCGGCGCGGCAATACCGGCATCGATCACGTTCATCGCATCGACTCCGGCAAGCCCGGTCCGCACGTGATGATCAACGCGCTCACCCACGGCAACGAGTTCTGCGGCATGGTGGCGGTCTGCCATCTGCTGGACAACGAAGTGCGCCCCAGCATCGGCACCCTGACCATGAGCTTCGCCAACGTCGAGGCCTACCAGAGCTTCGATCAGGCCAATCCGTTCGCCAGCCGGCAGATCACCCACAACCTCAACCGGATCTGGTCCGGCGAATGGCTCGATGGCGACCAGGACAGTTCCGAGCTGCGCCGCGCGCGCGCCATGCGAGGGGCGGTGGCCGCGGCCGAGCATATCCTCGACATCCATTCGACCAGCGAGGATGTGGCGCCGTTCCTGGTCTATCCGGGCTTCGAGCGCAACAGCGTGGTTGCCAATGCCTTGCCCCAGCCGGGCGTGCACCTGGTGATGCCCAGCGGCCTGGGTTCAGGCACTCCGCTGATCCAGTACGGAGCCCATGGGCTTGAGAACGGGCCGGGTGCGGCGCTGGTGGTCGAATGCGGGCAGCATTTCAAGCAGGCCAGCGCCGACGTCGCCGTGGCGGTGACGATGGATTTTCTGCACCACTTTGGCCTGGTGGAGCGCGCCCCTGCGGCTCCCAAGCCGCGGCGGCGCTTCGAGCTGCTGCGGACCCATGTCATCGCCAACGACAACTTCGCCTTCGCGCGCCCGGTGATCGGGTTCGAGACCTTTGCCAAGGACGAACTGATCGCCACCGATGGCGCGCTCGAGGTCCGCGCGCCGTGTGACGAGTGCACGATCTTCATGCCGGCGCGCGCCGCTATCGTGGGCCGCGAGGGCGTCTACCTGACACGACCGCTGGCCTGATCAGGCCTCGCCGGCAAGAAACGGCAGCGCCCGCGCCAGCAGTTCCGCGGGCGCCTCTTCCGGGACGTAGTGACCGCAGGGTAGCGCTGCGCCGCGCACGTCGCGGGCCAGGCGGCGCCATTCCTCGAGCGGCTGGAAGCAACTCTGGATTACTCCTTGCTCGCCCCACAGGACCAGCAGCGGCGCCTCGATCATCCGGCCTGCCGTGAGATCGGCCTGGTCGTTCTCGAGGTCGATGCTGGCCGAAGCGCGATAGTCCTCGCACAGGCCGTGCGCCGCGCCCGGCAACGCAAGACAGCGCTGGTACTCGGCTAACGCCCGCGGATCGAACGGCGCCAGGCCGGAACCGCGTGAGCCCATCACCTCGGCGACGTACGCCGCGGGGTCGGCTTCGATCAGGCGCTCGGGCAGGGGCGCGGGCTGGATCAGGAAGAACCAGTGCCAATAGGCGCGGGCAAACGCTTCGGTGGTGGCGCGGTACATGGCGAGCGTCGGGGCAATGTCGAGTATTACGACGCGGCCGACTGCAGCCGGATGATCGATTGCCAGGCGGTGCGCCACCCGCGCTCCCCGGTCGTGGGCGAGCAGGTCGAAGCGAGCAAAGCCCAGTTCGCGCATCAGTGCCACCTGGTCAAGCGCCATCGCGCGCTTTGAGTAGCTGCGATGATCGGCCTCTCCCGGTGGTTTGGATGAATCGCCGTAGCCGCGCAAGTCGGCGGCGACCACGGTGAAGCGCTCGGCCAGGGCCGGCGCTACCTTGTGCCAGATGGCGTGGGTCTGGGGATGGCCATGGAGCAACAGCAGCGGCGGGCCGCTGCCGCCCATGACTGCATTGATGCGAACCTGCGCATCGACAGCGACGCTCAGTTGCCGGAAAGCGGGGAACAACGGTCCTGGGGACGTGTCGTGTGCTGACAATTGGGCTCTCCTGCGCGCGCTATGGTCGAGTGCTTGCCGCTTGAACTTACGCGCTTGCGCCCCGGTCGCCCTTGTCCCTGACAAGAACCGTGCCAAAGCGACAAACGCCTGCCCGCAGGTTAAGATGAATTTGCCTCAGGCAACAAGTCGGGCGCCAATGGCGGATGGTCGCATATTAGATCGCCAGACTCCGGTATTGGTTTAACGAAATCTGTTCCCGGCCCGATCGCGGACCGGGACGTAATGGCCTGACCAAATGTCGAGTTCCCGCGCACCATTGCGCGGTCTTGGCGCTGTGATCCAACTTCACGAGAGTCCAGGCTGATGTCGATAGATTTCGATTCCTACGATACCGAGAACTTCTACGACGAGCTGATCGAGTCGCCAGGGGTGCCGCGGCCGGGAGCGAGAATCCTGGTCGAACGCATCGCATCTCTGCCCGACGGCGACATCCGCAACCGCCAGAAAGCAGCGGAAACGTCGATGTACAACATGGGGATCACCTTCACCGTTTATGGCGATGACGAGGGTACCGAAAAGATCTTTCCCTTCGACATCATTCCGCGCATCGTTGAAGCCAGCGACTGGGAATATATCGAGCGAGGATTGAAGCAACGCATTCAGGCATTGAATCTGTTTATCGACGACATCTACCACGAACATAAGATCCTGAAGGACAAGATCATCCCGGAAGACATGATTCATTTGGCCGCTTCCTTTCGGCCGCAATGCGTCGGGCTCGACGTCCCGCGCGGCATCTGGTGTCACATCACCGGCACCGATCTGGTGCGTGACCGGGACGGCCAGCACTACGTGCTGGAAGACAATCTGCGCTGTCCCTCGGGCGTGTCTTACGTGCTCGAAAATCGCCAGGTTCTCAAGCGGACTTTCCCGGTGGCCTTCGAGGCGTCACGGGTGAGGCCGGTCGATGACTACGCGGCTCGCCTGCTGGCGGCGCTGCAGTTTCTGGCACCCGACAACATCTCTGCGCCGACGGTCGTGGTGCTGACGCCCGGCAGGTACAACTCCGCCTACTTCGAGCATTCGTTCCTGGCACAACAGATGGGCGTCGAGTTGGTGGAAGGCAGCGATCTGGTGGTGATGGACGATTTTGTTCATATGCGCACCACCCACGGATTTCAGCGGGTGGACGTAATCTATCGCCGGATCGATGATGATTTTCTCGATCCCAAACAGTTCCGTCCCGATTCCGCCCTGGGCGTGCCGGGGATCATGGATGTATACCGCCGTGGCCGCGTGGCGCTGGCCAATGCGCCCGGCACCGGCATCGCCGACGACAAGGCGGTCTACGCCTATGTCCCCGAGATAATCAAGTATTACCTCGATGAGGACATCATCCTTCCCAACGTGCCGACCCATATCTGCGCCGATGAAAAGGAGCGGGAGTACGTGCTGGCGAATCTGGACAAACTGGTGGTCAAGGCCACCAACGAGTCTGGTGGCTACGGCATGCTGGTCGGACCTCATGCCACGCCCGCACAGCGCGCCGAATTCGCCGATCATATCCGCAAGAACCCGCGCAACTATATTGCGCAGCCGACCCTGGCCTTATCGCGGGCGCCGGTGCTGGTTGACGATCATTTCGAAGGGCGGCATATCGATCTGCGTCCCTACATCCTCTACGGCAAGGACATCTATGTCATGCCGGGCGGCTTGACCCGGGTGGCCCTGAAGAAGGGCTCGCTGGTGGTCAACTCCTCGCAGGGCGGGGGCAGCAAGGATACCTGGGTGCTAGGCGCGTGACCCGACAAGAGCAAGTGCATGGTGCAAGGAGCAAGCCAAGATGCTGAGCCGCGTTGCCAATTCAATCTACTGGATGAGTCGCTATATGGAGCGCGCCGAGAACGTCGCGCGTTTCATCAATGTGAATCTCAACCTCATCCTCGACCTGCCGCAGGAATTCAGCGAGCAGTGGTCGCCGCTGGTGAACATCACCGGCGACCTTGAACAGTTCAGCGAGCGGTACGGAGAGGCCACGCGCGAGAACGTGCTGCACTTCCTCACCTTCGACCGGGAAAATCCCAATTCGATCCTGAGTTGCGTGCGCAATGCGCGCGAAAACGCCCGTTCGGTGCGGGAAATCATTTCCTCGGAAATGTGGGAACAGGCGAACCGCTCCTACCTGCTGGTCAAGGACGCCGCCGCCCGGAACGCCCTGGCCGAAAATGCCCACGATTTCTACACCGCGGTAAAGATGGCCAGCCACCTGTTCGACGGCATTACCGAGGCCACCATGTCGCACGGCGAGGCATGGCATTTCCTGCAGACGGGAGAGCTGCTGGAACGTGCCGACAAGACTTCTCGCATACTGGACGTGAAGTATTTCATCCTGCTGCCAGACAGTCAGGCCGTCGGCACCACGATTGACAATATCCAGTGGGCGGCGCTGCTGAAGTCGGCGAGCGCACTGGAGATGTACCGCAAGCACTCCAAACAGATCACACCGTCAAAAGTGGCCGATTTTCTGATCCTCAACCGTGACTTTCCGCGCTCGGTGCACTCCTGCCTGGATCGGGCCGCGGTCTCGCTGCACGCCATCACCGGCTCGCCGATGGATGCCTTCAGCAACCAGGCCGAGCGACGCCTGGGGCGCTTGCTGGCCGAGCTTAACTACGCTCACATTGACGAAATAATTTCCGAGGGACTGCATGAATTCCTCGATGAACTGCAGACCCGGCTCAATGGTATCGACGATGCCGTTTCCCGGACCTTCTTCGCCCTGCGCCCGTTGACCGGCAACGGCAGCGGACTTCAATCCCAATCCCAATCCCAAGTTTGACCCACCAGCCCGGCAGCTATTCGATGTTCCTGATGACCTGATGCTCTACGAGATCACCCACCGCAGCGCGTACCGCTACAGTCAGCCGGTTTTCCTCGAGCCGATGACGGTAATGCTTAGCCCGCGCAGCGACGCGACCCAGACGGTGCGCAGTCATGAGCTGGTGGTGACGCCCAGCCCCAGCAAAATTGCGCGTTGCACGGGCCTGGACGGGAACAATACCGACATGATCTGGTTCAGCGACCTGCAAGACAGCCTGGCGATCGAGGTCAGGACCACGGTCGAGACCCACCGGGGCGATGTGTTCGACTTTCTGATCACCGACCAGGCCGCCCTGACGCTGCCATTGAAGTACGAGCCGCATCTCGCGTTCGTTCTTGGACCCTACCTGAGTTGCAGCAGCAACGAGTGCGAGGTGGCGGAATTCGCCCGCGCCATCGTGGCGAGCGCGCAAGCGCAGACGATACCGTTCGTGATGCAGCTGGCGGCGCAGATTCATGACCGCCTGAGCTACCTGCTGCGTGAGCACGGTGATCCCTGGACGGCAGTGGAGACATTGCGGCGGGGGCAGGGCTCGTGCCGTGATTTCGCGGTGCTGTTCATCGACGCCTGCCGCAGCGTGGGATTGGCCGCGCGCTTTGTCAGCGGGTACTGCGTCGGGGATGTCGCCGCCGACACCCACATGCATGCCTGGGTTGAAGTCTACTTTCCCGGTGGCGGCTGGCGCGGTTTCGATCCCAGCCGGGGTGCGGCGATCTCGGACGAGTACATCGCGGTGGCCGCCGGTCAGCGGCCCCAGGACGCAGCGCCGACTTTTGGCAGCTTCAGGGGAGAAGCCCTGGCCACGCTGGAGGCCGCGATATCGATCCACCCCATCGACAACGCCCCGGCCAGGCCAGCTACCCAATGAAGGGCAACGGCGTGGCGTCAGGGCGAGCGTGGGACTAGGTACGGGATGATTCGGCGATCTGCTTGCGGCGGTATTCACCCTGGCGCTCGAGCATCCAGCCCGGGTACTCATCGGGCAGGCGGCTGATTCGGTCGATCTGCCGGAGTTCGTCGGCGCTCAGTTCCAATTGCGTCGCCGCGATGTTGTCCGCCAGCTGGTCGGGCCGTTTGGCGCCGATGATGACCGTGCTGACCTGCCTCTGGTGCAACAGCCACGCCAGTGCCACCTGGGCGACCGACACGCCGTGGGTCTGCGCGATCGGCCGCATCACGTCGATGCAGTCCCAGGCGCGTTCCTTGTCGACCGGTGGAAAATCGAAAATGACCCGGCGGCTATCGTCCTCGGCCTGTTGTCCGCGGCCATACTTGCCACTCAGCAAGCCGCCCGCCAGCGGACTCCAGACCATCAGGCCGACGCCTTCGCTGCGCAGCATCGGAATCAGTTCGCGTTCGAGGTCACGCCCGGCCACGGTGTAGTAGGCCTGCAGGGATTCAAACCGCGACAGGCCGAGACGCTCGGCGATGCCCAGCGCCTTGACGATCTGCCACGCTGCCCAGTTCGAGACCCCGACGTAGCGCACGTCGCCGTTACGCACCAGCTGGTCGAGAGCGCGCACGGTTTCCTCGATCGGGGTGGCGGGATCGAAGCCGTGGATCTGGTAGAGATCGATGTACTCGAGCTGCAGCCGCTTCAGGCTGCCCCTGATGCCGTCGAGAATGTGGCCGCGCGATGCCCCGCGGGCGTTGGCGCCCTTGCCGATTTCGCTGAAAACCTTGGTCGCCACCACCACGTCCTCGCGGGCCACCTTGAGGTTCTTGAGCGCCTGGCCGGTGATCAGTTCCGAGGCACCTTCGGCATAGACGTCGGCGGTGTCGATGAAGTTGATGCCAGCGTCGAGCGAGGCACCGATCAGGCTCTCGGCATCGGCCTGCTGCAGCGAACCGATCTTGCCCCAGATCCCGCTGCTGCCGCCGAAGGTCATGGTGCCGAGGCAAAGTTCGGAAACGAAGAGGCCGGTGCGGCCGAGTTGGTTGTAGCGCATGACAGTGCTCTCCTGAGTCGAATCGGCCGGGCCACGAAACCCGGCGCTTGATATGAGGATACCCCTTGCGCGGCAAGTGCCGCAGCGCGTTCAGGGCTTGAGCCAGGCGCGCAGCAGCCGGCTCGTCGCTCCGGGCTGTTCGATCGTTGAGAGGTGGCCGCAATCTTCGATGATCTCGAAGCGGCAGTCGGCGCGATGCTTGCCAATGTGCTCAACCATTGCCTGGTGATCAGCGAGCGGCGTGACCTGGTCCTGACGCCCGACTACGACCAGGCTGGGGCAGGCAACGCGGGACAGGTCGGCCATGGAGTCGGGTCGAGCCAGCATCGCGTCCTGTTGTGCGATCAGTCCGTCGATGCCGATGTTCGCGGCCATCAAACGCACCAACTCACTCAGGGCGGCATCGGCGGCGTGGTTCGGGGCCAGCCAGCGGCCAGGAAGTTCAGCGACAAGATCTTCGAGCCCGCTGGTGCGTGCGCGCTCGCGATCGGCCAGACGACTTGCGCGCTGCTGCGGCTGATCGGCAGCGGTCTTGGTGTCGAACAGCGCCAGGCTGAGCAGACGCTGTGGTTGCTGGCGCAAGAGCTCGAAGGCGATGTAGCCGCCCATCGACAGGCCGACGTAATGGAAGCGCTCGGGTTGGGTCGCGAAAATGGCGCGGGCGATGTCGCCCAGCGAGCGCTCGCGACGAAACACCATCACCTGGCAATCGAAGTCAGGGCTGAGCGCGGCCACCTGCGCGGCGTAGAGGCGTTCGTCGCACATGTGACCGGGCACTAACAACAGGCGTGGTTTGTCGGGGGCACTCATGAGTCTCTCCCTAGGGGCAGTTTGGCCCAATGTCCTGAATCATATTCGGGGCCATGCTTCTTTCCCAGAACCCCGAGTCGGACTAGACTTTACTTTGTCCTGCGGCGCAGTGTCTTTCGGGAGAAGGCGTATGCACACCCAAGCAATCCAGCGTGGCTTGTGGGCAGCAATGGCGGTCGCGCTGTTGGCGCTCAATGCTCACGCCCAGGACCGCAAACCAATCGACCCCGGCAAGGCGCAAATCGTCAAGTACTGGACGAGCGAGCGCCGGGCCAGCGCAATTCCCAGGGACCTGGTGATCGACCCGCGCGGGCTGGGCTACATGCGCCATCCCAACGGAGTTCTCGTTCCTTACGGCCACGAGGTTGCGGCGCAAACGCCGGCGCGTGAGGCGACGCCCTGGCCGTTCGGCAAGCCCAGCGGCGGCGACACCACGGATCCCACCATCACAGCCATGAACCCCGCGGCAGGGGCAACGATCCCTGCCGCCTACACCTTCACGGCGACGGTCACTGATGAAAGCGGTGTGAGTTCGGTCAGCTTCGCGATCCGAAAGGGCAACGGCCCGGCAAGCTCGTTTGCGGCGTCCCCGACGTCCCAGGATACCTGGGCGGTCTCCCTGCAGGGGTTCACTGATGGGGATTGGACTTGGGAGGTGATAGCCAAGGACGCAGCCGGGAGGGGTGGCAATACCAGCACCTCGGGTCCTGCCGCCTTCAAGGTGGACACGGCGACGAGCGGTGGGGGCGGCGGTTCTGACACGGTCACCAATGCGCAATGGACTAGTGGTGGCACCGTTCAGACGGCCGCCGGCCGGCTCTATTTCCAGATGCCCTCGAACAAGAAACTGACCCGCTGGGTCGGCTATGTGTGCTCGGGTACGGTGGCCAACGATGGTGCGAGAGATCGTTCGATCATCATCACCGCGGCGCACTGCGTCTACGACGACGCCAACAAGGCGTTCGCTCGCAATGTGATGTTCATCCCTGACCAGGCAGCGACCCAAGGTACCCGAACCGACCTGAATTGCAGCAATGATCCGCTGGGGTGCTGGGTGCCGGATTTCGGCGTCGTGGATAAGAACTGGACGATCAGAACCTTCCCCGACAATATTGCCTGGGACTATGCCTTCTACGTGGTCCCCGATTCGGGTGCCCACACGCCAGGCTTCTTGCCGAACACGAGCGACGACCTGGCCAGGGCGGCGGGCGCGATGGCGGTAAGTTTTGGCGCAGTGCAAGTCGACGACCAGAGCGCGGGATCATCGAGTGCCGATTTCACGGCCGCGCTCGGCTACTCTTACAGCGAAGACCCGAATTTCATGTATTGCGCCGAGGACATGACCGCCGCAGGGGCGGTCAATTGGTGGTTGCCGAGTTGCGGACTCTCAGGTGGGTCTTCGGGCGGCCCGTGGCTGCAGCCGATCAAGGACGGCAAGGGCACCATCATTTCGGTCAATTCTTGGGGTTACAGCAACAGGCCGGGAATGGCCGGACCCAAGCTCGTCGGGACGACGGCAAGCTGCGTTTTTGATACGGCGAACGATATGGCTTGGTCCTTGAGTCCCGATAACAACCGTGTGGCGGACTGCGCCGCGCCATAGCTAGGCCGACCGTTGAGATGGGTCGAGCGCAACCGACCCAGCGCGCAACAAAACGGGCCCGCGAGGGCCCGTTTCGTTTGGTGCTGGTTACTGGCCGACGTTAGGGGGTGGAGACGAACAGGAAATCCTTGTTAATGGTCGCATCGGCGGCGAGGGGACCAACTGGTTCGGGCAGGTCCGCGAACCCATCAAGATGGGGGGCTAGTGAGTACATGCCGGCAACAGCGTCGTCGGGTACGAAGACCAGCGGGGCTGGCAACTCCACGTACGGCGCCACCTGAGGAGCATCTACTGGCACGGCGTAGCTGTAGATGCCATCCGGATTGCTTACCGAACCGCCCGCCACCTCGATAGTCTGACCACTGGTCAGATTCTGAAGCACACCAACCATCGCGTCTACGGCCGGTCCCTCTGGGTTGACACCGTCATTGAGCGTGACCGCGCCGTCGAGAGTGCCGCTTGCCGATGATGGAAGCAGAGTGATTGGGGCGGCATCAGTGCTGACTTCGGTAATGAATCCAGCTGTCACCGGTACGTTGGTGACCGCGGCAGTGGCCTGACCGGGTGCCGTGACAACCAGGGTGTAGCTGCCTTCCGCGGAGAGCATCTTGAACCTGCCGTTGATATCGGGTGAGGCCGATCCCACGACCGTACCATCGCTCTGTTGCAGTGTCACTGCGGAACCGGTCAAGTCCGTGTCGACAAACCCTGCGACGCCGGTTGGTGCAGTCCCGACCTGCGCGATAACGCGGATCACTGGTTTCAGCAGATACTGGCCCGAACTTCCCGCCGAAACGACCGACTTGCCGGCGTCGAAGTCGAGCACGAAATCGGCGACCGTGCCGGGAACGATGGTGATGTCGACGTTGAGCTTCAATCCGGTTTGCTGGGCGCTGGGGGTCTTTAGTTCGACCTCGGCTTCGCCAGTCGGTACCACCGAATTGGACATCGGGGTAACGGCATTGTCAGCCAGCACCAGTCGCAGCTGGCTGTAGTGGCCAGCCGGCAGGGATGTCTCGGCCAGTTCCGCGAGCACACCGTTTTCCAGTGTCTTCAAATCTCGCTTCACCGGATCGCCCACCAGCGCGATCTCGGTCCAGCCGCCGTCGGTCTCGGCGGCGGTGGCGCTTTGGTGGACCAGGACCTTCTCGATGGTTACGTTGACGGCGTCGAATTGTTGTGCCGGCGCGTCGGTCAGTGCCAGGCGCAAGGTGCCGTCGCCGCCGCCCCCGCCGCCGCAGGCCGCCAGGCTGCCCAGCAGCAACGCTGCCAGGGCGAGTTTCAAGGTCTTGAATTTTTTCATGGTTTACCTCTTGTTAACCGTTTATTCCGCCGTTGCGGCGGATCATTAAACTTATAACCCCGATCGTCCGGAATGGACCTCAAAACCCGGCTGGCGGGTCTCAAATATCCGACCAATGGTATGCCCATCGTCATGGACGGTAACCTGAAGCGGCCGCGGCCGCGGTGACAAAAGTCACTGACGAGGGAAATTCCCGTCGGCTTGGCCGGGAGTCTTGCCTCGCAGCAGCCCCGCCGTCACCAGCAACAAGACGCTGGCTGCGAGCAGCGGAGCCGTGAAGCTCCCCGTCGCCTGGTGCAGCGAACCGGCGAATACCGGTCCGATCATCTGACCACCGGCGAAGGCGATCGTCATCACCGCGATATGGCGCATCGCGTCCTCCGGCGGGACCATCCGGTGCACTTCCTTCATCCCGATCAGCGTGATGACCATCAACGTGCCGCCGACGCACAGCCCGGCGGTGATGATGGTGACGATGTCCGGCGCGATCGCGGCCAGCAACAGGCCGATCGCCATGACGCTCTGGCTGATGGCCCAGATCGTGCGGTTCGACGCCGAGTCCTGCAGCCTGGAGACCAGCAAGGTGGAGACGAAGGCGGCGCTGCCGAACATCGGCCAGCTCCAGCCAAAGACCAGCGGCGAGTCGACGATGTCGCGGGCCATCACCGGCAGATAGGTCGCCGGGATAATGTAGCCAACCCCCGCGGCCCCGTAGGCGATCACTATCCGCCACGCGATCGGGCTGCGGGCGCTGGCGTGGCCCGCTGCACCCGACATTCGCGCCGGGAACTCCGGCCCCATCAGCAGGGACAGGGCGAGCGCCAGGATCAGTGTCGCCACGCCGATTATCCGCCAGGCTGCCAGCGAGTCGATGCCATTGACCATGAACACCAGGCAGGCTAGTCCGGCGATGGTTATCCCCAAACCTACGCCCGAGAACACCCAGCCTTGCAGGCCGGCGCGGCCGTGTTCGGCGAGGGCGCGCAGCGTGTAGTTGCTGACCATAACCAGCGTCCAGGCGCTGCCCAGACCACACAGAAAGCGGGCCGTGAGCCACAGCGCGTAGCTATGGGTGAGGCCGGCGCCCAGTGTCGCGAGTCCGATGGTGATCAGCGCCGCGCGCAGTGTCGCGCGGGGCGGCAGCCGCAGCCAGGTCGCCAGGACGGCGCCGAGCAGGTAGCCGAGGAAATTGGCCGATGCCAGCCAGCCACCCTGGCCGATGTCGATCAGCCGGTCGGAGAGCATCAGGGGCAGCAACGGGGTAAAGGCAAAGCGCCCGATTCCCATGGCCAGGGCCAGGGCGATCATTCCTGAGAGCGCGATGCGGGCCACTGGTGAAACGAAGGTCATGCTGAGCGGGGTCCCCACGAGAACGGTTGGCCAAAGGGTAGTTCAAATCCCTCCGAGACGGTCGGTCGGGACGTCACCAAGTGGTATCGTTGCAGGCTGTCGCGCCCGACTGGGCGCATTGCTGACACCGAATTGCAGAGAGCTTCAAATGCCGCAACGAATCCTCGAAAATCTCAACATCAAGGCCTTTGACCGGATGCCTTCCCCGGAAGAGGTCCACGCCCGTGTGCCGCTTACGCGCAAGGCCGCCGATACGGTGCACCGGGGGCGCAAGGAGCTCAAGGGCATTCTCGATCGCCACGATCACCGGCTCTTTCTGGTCGTCGGGCCGTGCTCGATCCACGACCCGATCGCGGGACTGGACTATGCGCGCCGCCTGCGCGCGCTTGCCGATGAGGTCAGCGATACGCTGCTGCTGGTGATGCGGGTCTATTTCGAGAAGCCGCGCACCGCAACCGGCTGGAAGGGGTTCATCAACGACCCGCGGATGGATGACTCGTTTCAAATCGAAGAAGGCATGGGGCGCGCCCGCGAGTTCCTGGTCGAGGTAGCCGAGCTTGGCGTTCCGACCGCGACCGAGGCGCTCGATCCGATCGGCCCGCAGTATCTCGGCGACCTGGTCTCATGGACGGCGATCGGGGCGCGGACCTCGGAGTCGCAGACTCACCGCGAAATGGCCTCCGGGCTCTCGACCCCGGTCGGCTTCAAGAATGCCACCGACGGCGACGTCGAGGTGGCGATCAACGCGATCCGGTCGGCTGCAAGCCCCCACAGTTTTCTCGGGATCAACATGGCCGGCGGCACCGCGGTCGTGCGCACTGGCGGCAATCCCTACGGACATACCGTGCTGCGCGGCGGCGGTGGCCGGCCCAACTACGACAGCGTCAGCATCGCCATGGTCGAGCGGGCACTGGCGAAGGCCGGGTTGGCGCCGAACATCGTGGTCGACTGCTCCCACGCCAATTCCTCCAAGGACCACGCGCTCCAGCCGCTGGTGATGGCCGATTGCGTGCACCAGATCCGCGAGGGCAACCGCTCGGTCGTCGGACTGATGGTCGAGAGCAACCTCGAGGCCGGGAGCCAGCCGATTCCGGTCGACCTGAGCCAGTTGCGTTACGGCTGCTCGGTCACCGACGCCTGCGTCGACTGGGCGAGTACCGAAGAGATGGTGCGCAGCGCGCGCGCCATCCTGCGCGAGGTTCTGCCGCGGCGCCTGGCCCAAAGTGCGTCGGCGCCTGCCAGCTAGGCGACTACTTTAAGTGGGGCGCTACTCGCAGTAGCATTGGAGCCGCGGGCCCTCGTGAAACGACCGCTCGTTGCACGGTAGCGACGCCAACTGACCCGAAGAGCAGCCACCCATGACGGTTTCCTGGTCCACAGAGGTTTTTGACGAACTCCGCCGGGCCCAGGTGCGGCAGGTGGCCTGTGCTCCCGATGCCGGTTTGTCCGCGCTGATCAAGCTCTGCGCCGCGGCGGCTGACCTGCACTCGGTCACTCTGACCACCGAAGAGGAGGGAGTGGCGCTGCTGGCGGGGGCGTGGCTGGGCTCATCGGAGACGGTGAGCTCGTGAACGAGCTGCGCCCCACCGGAATCGTTCCCCTCGGCGACACCGCCGCTTACGTCGAATTCTCCGAAACCCTGGACCTGGCGCTCAACGCCGAGTTGCAACAGCTCGCGGTGGCGTTGCGGGCACTGCAGCTGCCGTGGATCAGCGACGTGGTCTCGGCGCTCGGCGGGATCGCGCTGCATTTCAACCCCGATCACCCGGAGATGCCCGCGACGCCACTGCTGGCGGTGGCCGAGCTGGTAGACCGCTGCCTTGATTCCGAGACCGCGGTATCGGGCAGGGGGCATCTGGTGGAGATCCCGGTGTGTTACGACCCGGAGCTGGCGCTCGACCTGCCGGAGGTCGCTGAGCGTCTCGGCCTGACCAGCGACGAAGTGGCGCGGCGCCACGCCGCGGGCGACTACGCGGTGCTGATGATCGGCTTCGCTCCCGGCCACCCCTATCTGGGCGGGCTCGATCCGACGCTCTCGGTGCCGCGCCGCTCCAATCCGCGGGCCGCGGTGCCGGCCGGATCGATCGCGATCGCCAACGCCCAGTGCGTCATCTATCCCTATGCCATTCCGGGCGGCTGGAACTTGATCGGCCGCACGCCGCTGGTGGTTTTCGACGCCTACCGCGACCCACCGAGTTTGCTGGATTCGCGCGACCGGGTTCGCTTCGTGTCGATATCGCGGGCTGATTTCGACCGCATGGCCCCGGCGGGGGACAGTTCGGGCGCCAAGGGTGCGCGCAAGAAGCGGAGCCCGCCATGAAAGCTGGCGGCGCGGATGGGTCCGTGAAACTTGCCGTGGTTCGCCCGGGGATGTTAACCACCGTCCAGGACCGTGGGCGTCATGGTCTCCAGCACCTGGGAGTGGTCCCGGGCGGGGCAATGGACCAGGTCGCCAACGGCATCGCCAATGCCCTGGTAGGCAATCCCGCCCACGCGGCGACACTCGAGTTCACGCTGCTGGGGCCGGAGTTGCAGTTCGGCGGCGAGGCCCTGATAGCGTTATGCGGCGCGCGGTTTGACGCTTCGCTCAACGGCAGCAGGTTGCCGCTCGATCGGCCCGTACTAGTGCCCGCTGGTGCTCGTCTGTCGGTGGGCCGGGCGCGACTCGGCTGCCGCGGGTACCTGGCGATCGCGGGAGGAATCGCGGTCGATCAGGTGCTGGGAAGCCGCAGCACCTACCTGCCGGCTGGTTTCGGCGGACTGGGGGGCCGGGCCTTGCTCGCCGCGGACACGATTCCGCTCGCGGGCGATGCGGTCAGTCTGGCGCGAGAACGCTTCGAAGCGCTGGGTCAGGCCGTTGCCGCCGGCAGCGGCATGCTCAGCGTGCGCTGGTTTGCTCCGCCATTGACGGTACTCAATGCCGGCACCCTGGAGTTTGCGGCGTTGCCCGGTCGGCACTACGAGCAGTTCACGGCCCAGTCCCAGGCGGCGTTCTTCGAGAGCGCCTGGCGAGTGTCGCCGGATTCCAACCGGATGGGTTTTCGCCTGACCGGACCCAAGCTCGAAACCAGCGGGAAGCTGGAAATAATTTCCGAGCCGACCTGTCTGGGCACGGTACAGGTCCCTGCCAACGGGGCACCAATCGTGCTGATGGCCGACCACCAGACTACCGGTGGGTACCCCAAGATCGCCGAGCTGGCGAGCGTCGACATCCCGGCATTTGCGCAGCTCGCCCCTGGCGCGGAGTTGCGCTTCACCCGGTGTACGCTCGAGGAGGCGCGTGAGCGGCGCACTGCCGCCCGGTCGGTGCTGGCCGCAGTGATGCGCTCGATAGCAACGGAGTACGTGAAATGAAAACGATCGATCTCAACTGTGACATCGGCGAAAGTTTCGGGGCCTGGAAGATGGGTGCCGACGCCGAGGTGATGGCCCTCGTGAGTTCGGCCAACATCGCCTGCGGTTTCCACGCCGGTGACGGCGCAACCATCCGCCAGACCATCGAACTGGCGCTCGAGCACGGGGTCGCCATTGGCGCCCATCCCGGTCTTCCTGATCTGCAGGGCTTTGGGCGCCGGGCTATGAGGATCTCGCCCCAGGAGATGTACGACCTGGTGCTCTACCAGGCCGGTGCGCTGCAGACATTCGCCCGCGTTGCTGGCGCGCCCCTGCACCATGTCAAGTGCCACGGCGCGCTCTACAACACCGCCGCCGGCGATGAGGCGCTTGCCGACGCGCTGGCACGCGCGGTGGGAGATCTCGACGGTGACGTGATGCTCTATGCGCTGGCCGGCAGCACGATGGCCGAAGTGGCGCACCGTCGCGGACTGCGCGTGGTGGCTGAGGGGTTCGCCGATCGCGGCTATCGCGATGACGGCACCTTGGCACCGCGGGGCACGCCGGAGGCGATGATCGAGGACGAAACCCGGGCGGTGACGCAGGCGCTGTCGATGGTTCGTGAGGGGCGGGTGATCAGCGTCACTGGCCGTCCGGTGACGGTCGCGCCCGATACCCTGTGCCTGCACGGCGACCAGCCGGGCGCGGTGTCATTCGCGCGCGCCCTGCGCGCGGCGTTCTCGGCATCCGGAATCGAGGTCGATGCGCCCTGAAGGGCCCGGGGAGAGTGGTGATGGACCAGAACTCAAGCGATGCACTGAGCGCGCGTTTCGAAGCCCTGCGGTCGGCGGCGCGGCGCGATCCGTACCCCTCGGCTCAGGAGCGCCGGCGTCGGCTCAACTTGCTGGACCGGCTGCTGCGCGACAACATGGCCGATTTTGTCGCGCAGATCAACGCCGACTTCGGCAATCGCTCGCCATATGATACCCAGGCGCTCGAGTTCTTTCCGGCTTTCGACTCCCTGAAACACGCGCGCCGCAAGCTGCGTGGCTGGATGCGGCCACAAAGACGCGCCACCGGGTTGTGGTTCCTGCCGGCGAGTTCACAGGTGATTCCGCAGCCGCTGGGCGCAGTTGGCATCGTGGCGCCCTGGAATTATCCGCTGCTGTTGGCAGTTGCACCGCTGGTCGACGCACTGGCGGCCGGCAACCGCGTGATGGTCAAGATGTCCGAACATGCCCCGCGCACCGCCGCGCTGTTCGCACGGCTGGTTGGCGAGTATTTCCAGCCTGACGAGGTCAGCGTCGTCGAGGCGGGGTGGCAGTCGCGGAGGCGTTCGTATCGTTGCCCTTCGATCATCTGCTCTTCACCGGGTCCACTGAGGTGGGCATGAGCGTGATGCATGCCGCGGCCAACAACCTGACCCCGGTGACGCTCGAACTTGGCGGCAAGTCGCCGGCAATCATTGCGCCGGGCTACCCGCTGGCGCACGCGGTCGAGCGAATCATGGTGGGCAAGACCATGAATGCCGGACAGACCTGCATCGCTCCCGACTATGTTCTGGTACCGGCCGGCAGCGAGGCTGACTTCGTCGCCGAAGCCAGGCGGGTTTGCGCGCGCCTCTATCCGGACATGGCAGGAA
>JAGXFG010000081.1 GCA_024637395.1 Burkholderiaceae bacterium
GCGCAGCCGGGTGAGCGGGCGGATCTTCTCGCCGACGAGCGCCGGATCGAGGCGGCGCAATACCGCGTTCGCGCGGCCGACCAAGCGCGCTTCCCACTGCTTGCCGTCGGCGCGGGCGTGCTGCGCCGGGACGATGGGATCGACACAGCCTATGGCCACGTCGTTTCGGTCGGCGTCACTGTTCCCTTGTGGAACTCGGGCTCCGCTGCCGTGCGGCGTGAAGAGGCCCGTGCCGCCGCGCTGAAATCCGAGCTTCTCATCGGCCGGCGTCGGGTCGAGGCCGAGCGGAATGCCGCCGCCGCACGTCTCGCTGCGGCGCGCGAAGCAGCCGTAACCGCTGCCGGAGCGCGCGAGGACGCAGGGCGCCTCGGGACCATTGCTGAAACCGCCTACCAGGCGGGAGAGATCGGCGTCGTGGAAGTCCTCGACGCCTATGGTGCCGCGCGCGAGGCCGACTTGTCGGTGATCGCTCTGGCAACCGATGCGGCCCTCGCGGCCGTCGAATACGACCTAGCCATTGGAAGGACTTACTGATGAAGAAAACGATGATGCTTGCCGCCATTCCGGCGATCTTCGCTCTGGCCGCATGCGGCGAGACCGCGAGCGAGGAAGCCGCCGAGACCGAAACGGCGGTGATGGACGACGACAACGATGCGCCTGAGCCGGTGGCCGAACCCGTCGCCGAGGAAGAGCCGCACGACGAATCCGTGCCGCACGAACATTGATAATCTGACCTTTCGAGTATCCTGACAATGATCCGATCCCGCCTGCTTGCAGCTTTCCTTGCTGCCTTCCTGCCCCTGTCACTGGCCGCTTGCGGCAGCGGCGCCGACGCGCCCGCCGAAGAGGCGCATGGGCACGGAGGCGGCGGGATCGTGGTCACCGATTTTACCGAGACGACCGAATTGTTCGTCGAATACAGGCCGCTGGTTACGGGCAAGAACCGCCGGTTCGACGCGCACCTGACCTGGCTCGACAGCTATGACCCGGTCACAGACGGGACCCTGACCGCCGAACTGATCTGGCCCGATGGTTCGACCGACACGGCGGAAGCGGGGCCGAGCGATGTCGAAGGCATATTCCGCCCCCTGCTGACCGCTTCCAAAAGCGGCACGGCGCGGCTGCGCCTCGTGCTGGACAATCCGCGCGGGGTGTCCTCGCACGATCTTGGCGAAGTCACCGTCTACGCGACCAGCGAGGAAGGGGCAGAAGCGGCCCCGCCCGAAACAGAGATCGAAGGCGCCATCGCCTTCACCAAGGAAGTGCAGTGGCGCATCCCGTTCATGACCGCACCCGCCACCATGGAAGAACTCGCCGAGACCGTGCCGGTGACGGTCGACGTGCAGATGCAGCCGCAGGCCGAGGCCATCGTTTCCGCGCCTGTCGATGGCATCGTGCGCGCGTCCCGTGTCTATTCCTCGGGCAGCAATGTCCGCCGCGGGCAGACGCTGGCGAGCATTTCATCGACACTTGGCGGCGGCGAGGATGTCGCCACACTCGAACTTGCGATCAACGAGGCGTCGATCGCCCGCGATGCGGCAGCGCGCGAGGTTGCGCGGATGGACAGCCTCGTCGAAGCCGAAGCGGTTCCGGCACGGCGTCTGGACGAAGCGCGGACCCAACTGCGGCTAGCCGAAGCGCAGCTGCGTTCGGCGCGGCAGCGGCGCAATGCCGTGGCCGGTGGCGGAGCCGGTGTGCCCGTGGTCGCACCCATTTCCGGCGAAATTCTCGAAAGCTCGCTCGTGCAGGGCAAGGGTGTGCAAGGCGGCGAACAGCTTATGCGCATCGGTAATCCGGCGGCGCTGTGGCTGGTGGCGCGCGTTCCCGAGAGCCTCGCTGCCCAAGTCGGCAGTCCGCAGGGCATCGACCTTAACCTGCCTGGTGAAACTATCTCCCTTGGCCGCGGCGACGTTTCGCTCGTCCAGCGCGGCGCGGCCATCGATCCGCAAACCCGCACCCTGCCCGTTATCTTCGCCTGGAACAGCCGCGCGGTTCGTCCCGGCCAGAGATTGCAGGGCAGCTTGCGCACCGGCACCGCGACCGAGCGGCTGACCATCCCGGCAGGCGCGATCCTGAACGAAGACGGGCAGGATGTCGTCTACGTGATGCTGGGCGGAGAGACGTTTCAGCGCCGCGCTGTGACCGTGCTGTCACGCAGCGGTGACCGGGTGGCGGTGGAAGGCCAGATCGAGGCTGGCGAACGCGTGGTGTCGCAAGGTGCCTCGGCCGTGCGTGCAGCGGCGGCGACGCCCGGTGCATTCGGCCACGGCCATGCGCACTGAGGGGCCGGATAATGCTTGAACGTCTCGTCCGCTGGAGCCTTGAAAACCGCATCGCCGTCTATGCCATTGCGCTATTACTAACGGCATTTGGCGCATGGACTGCCATGCGCACGCCGGTTGACGTGCTGCCCGACCTTACCGCGCCAACTGTCACCGTGGTAGTCGATGCGAGCGGCTATACGCCGACCGAGGTTGAGCAGCGCATCACCATTCCACTGGAAACCGCGCTGAACGGTGCACCCGGATTGCGGCGTATCCGCTCCAACAGCGCAACCGGCCTTGCCGTCGTGACGATGGAATACGACTGGTCGACCGAACCGGAGCAGGCCCGCCGCGTGACCGCCGAACGGCTCCAGACCGCGACCGACGAATTGCCCGACGACGTCCCGCCGCCGCACATGACGCCAGCCAGTTCGGTGATGGGCGAGATCATGTTCGTGGCCATGCGCTCCGACACGGCGAGCCCCATGGAGCTGAAATCCACCGCAGACTGGATCGTGCGCCGAAGGGTTATGTCGGTGCCCGGCATCGCCGAGGTGATGACCATCGGCGGTGACGAACGGCAGGTGCAGCTGTTGGTTGATCCGGCGCGGCTCTCGGCTCGCGGCATCGGCTTGAACCAGGTAGTCGAGGCGATGGGCAGCGCCAGCGCGAACCAGAGTGCGGGCGTCGTCGTCGAGAACGGGCAGGAAATTCTAATCGAGGGAGTCGGGCGCGCAGCCAGTCCGGAAGAGTTCGGCAATGTCGTAGTCGGCGAAGCGGGCGGGCTGCCCGTGCTCGCGCGCGAAGTGGGCGATATCCGCATCGGCGAAGGGCTCAAGCGCGGCACAGGGGCGTTCAACGGCGAGCCTGCCGTGATCCTCGCTATCCAGAAGCAGCCCGGCGCCAACACGCTCGAATTGACCGACCGGCTCGACACCGTATTCGCCGAGATGCAGCGCACTCTGCCGCCGGGCATGATGCTGGAGACGCGGGTCTTCCGCCAGGCGGACTTCATTGAGCGTTCGGTCGACAACGTCACCACCGCTTTGATCGAGGGGCTGGTCCTCGTCGCAATCATCGTCTTCATCTTTCTCGTCAGCTGGCGCGCGACGGCAGTAGCACTGGCGGCAATCCCCGTTTCGGTGGTGAGCGCGATCATCGTCATCAATTCCGGCGGCGGCACGATCAACACGATGACGCTGGGCGGGCTCGCCATTGCGCTCGGCATGCTGGTCGACGATGCGATCATCGTGGTCGAGAATGTGGTCCGGCGATTGCGGCTCGAACGGGAAAAGCCCGAGGGCGAGCGGGAGAGCGACATCAAGGTCGTCGCCGCCGCTACCAGCGAGGTGCAGGGGGCGATCATCTTTGCAACGCTGATCATCCTGCTCGTCTTCCTGCCGATATTCGGACTGACCGGGATCGAAGGCAGGCTGCTACAACCCCTCGCATTGGCCTATGGCGTGTCGCTGCTGGCCAGCCTCGCCGTGGCCCTGACGCTGACTCCGGCGCTCAGCTACGACCTCCTCAGCCGCAAGCCCGAAGACGTTGGTAACGAGCCGAACTGGGTTATCCGCATGAAAGGCTGGTATGACGGCGTGCTGTCGCGCTGGCTGGACCGCTGGAAAGTCCTCGCCATCGCCTCGTTGGTGATGGTGGTTGCGGCCGGCATCGGCATCGCGCTTGCGGGCCGATCTTTCCTCCCAGAATTCAATGAGGGATCGTTGACGGTCAACGTCACCACGCTTCCCGGAACCAGCCTGGAGGACAGCGACCGCGCCGCGAGCGAGGTGGAGGCGGCGTTGCTTTCGCAGCCCGAAGTGCTGACCACGGCGCGGCGCACAGGCCGCGCGCCCGGCGATCCGCACGCGCAAGAAGTCTTCGCATCCGAAATCGAGGCCACTTTGGCCGAAGACGGGCGCGATCGGGAAGAGCTAGTCTCCGCCCTTCGCGGCGCGGTGGGTGCGGTGCCCGGCGTGCAGGCGATTTTCGGCCAGCCGATCGGCCACCGGATTGATCACATCCTCTCTGGCGCGCGCGCCAACATTGCGATCAAGGTATTCGCGCCCGATAGCGACACGCTACAGACCATCACGACGCAGGTTGAAAGCGCTGTCTCTAACATTCCCGGCGCGGTTGACGTGCAGAAGGACACGCAGAGCCGGGTTCCCTATCTGCGGGTGCGCCTGCGCCGTGCGGACCTCGCCAACTACGGCCTTGCGGTGGAGGATGTGACCGGTGCGATCCAGGCCGCCATTGCCGGGGCAGAGGTAGGCCAATTGGTCGAGCGGCCGGTGATCACCGATGTCGTGGTGCGATACGACCCCGCGCAATACAACGACGCCGGGCAGATGGAAAACATGCTGCTTGCCGCTCCTGACGGACAATTGCTTCCGCTTGCGGCGGTTGCAGACGTGGTGCGCGATCAGGGGCCGAACGCCATTACCCGCGAAAGCGTCGAGCGGATGCAGCTTGTGATGGCTAACGTCTCCGGCCGCGATCTGGGCGCCGTTGTCGCCGATGTGGAAACCGCGCTTGAAGGTATCCCGCTTCCTCAAGGCTCCCACATCGAACTCGGCGGACAGTTCGAAAGCGCAGCCAGCGCAACGCGCACGTTGCTGGCTCTCGGTCTGATCGTGCTGGTCGGCATGTTCCTTCTGCTGCGCCAGGCGTTCCGTTCGTCCAACGACGCAGCGTTGGTGATGATCAACCTGCCTCTCGCACTGGTGGGGGGTGTGGTCGGCCTCTGGCTGACCGGTGGCGTGCTGTCGGTAGCGACGATCGTCGGCTTCATCACGCTGTTCGGTATAGCCACGCGCAACGGCGTGATGATGGTGACACACATCAAGCATCTTCAGGCGGTCGAGGGCGTTTGCGACCTAGCAGAGGCCGTGCGGCGCGGGGCGGGAGAACGGCTCGTGCCGATCTTGATGACTGCCATCTCCGCCGGGCTGGCGCTCGTCCCCCTTGCCATCGCGATGGGGGCCCCGGGCAGCGAGATCCAGGCGCCAATGGCCATCGTTATCCTGTGCGGCCTGACGAGTTCGACGGTCCTCAACATGCTGGTGTTGCCGGCCATCTATCTCAAGGTGACGCGGGATGGATGGGGCGTGGGCAACTTGCGCGACCGTATGCGGCGCGGGGACGATAGCACTGGTGCCGAGCCCGGCCCCGCCGGCTGAAAGGATAAAGCACGATGGGATACTTCCTGCTCAAAGCGGCACTGTCCGGCATCATCATTGCCATCGTCAGCGAAGTGGCCCGCCGTGCGCCGAGCGTTGGTGCCCTGATCGCTTCACTGCCGCTTATCTCCGTGCTGGGGATGATATGGTTGTGGCGTGATACCGAAGATACAGCGCGCATGGCAGAACATGCCTATGCCACGTTCTGGTTCGTCCTGCCGAGCCTGCCGATGTTCCTCGCTATTCCGGTAATGCTCGGTCGCGGCGTCGCATTCTGGCCGGCCCTCGCCATCGGTTGCGCGATGACGGTGCTGCTCTATCTCGCAATGGTCTGGGCGCTGAGCCATTTCGGCGTACGGCTCTGATGAGTTTATGTCCGTTATTTCGCCACACTCCACACAAAGCGGAAAGGCCGCTACCGGCCCAGC
>JAGXFG010000082.1 GCA_024637395.1 Burkholderiaceae bacterium
GACCACTGTAGTTTGGCATGCTGATCTCACACCTCGTGCGTGGGCTCACTGGCTAGCGCTGCAAACGGCGACGCTCGCGTTGATGCCGCCGAACTTTCCACTGCCACGATAGCGCACAGATTTGGCCCTCGGACGCCTAACGTGATATGGGGCGCAGATTCGCCGTGTAACGCCGCTACCTGTCTCTCTAACTGAGCGGCGGACTAGGTCGAAAAGCTTGCTTGAAACAGAGAGTTGCGCTCGTTAAACTGAGTTTACATCCAGCACTAAACAGCGATGAAACCCAGCACTCCGCCGTTACCGGCGCCGAAATCCGCGAAGTTGCTCGACCAATTGCGTGAGCGTATCCGCTATCTCCACTACAGTCTACGGACGGAAGAGGCGTACGTGCACTGGGCGCGGCTGTTCATCCGTTTCCACGAATTGCGGCATCCGGCTAGCATGGGTGGCACGGAGGTCGAGGCGTTTCTGTCCTGGCTGGTCAATTCGCGCAAGGTGTCGGCGTCGACGCACAAACAGGCGCGCTCTGCCTTGCTCTCTTTCTCTATGGCAAGGTGCTCGGGGTCGATCTGCCGTGGATGGCCGCACTCGATCGACCCGCGCTCCGGGGTGATGCGCCGCCATCACCTCTACGACCAGACCTTCCAGAGGCGTTTCAAACGTGCCGTTGACTGTGCCGGCGTCAGCAAGCCGGCGACGCCGCATACCTTGCGGCACTCCTTTGCCACGCATCTGCTGGAGTCGGGGTACGACATTCGAACGATCCAGGAGCTCCTGGGCCATAGCGACGTGACGACGACGATGATCTACACCCACGTGCTGAATGTCGGCGGCAGCGGGGTGCGCAGCCCGCTGGACACCCTGACCTGATCGAGGCTTGGTTTACCCGCGCCCCGCCGCATCCGACCCTTCCGCGGCGCGCCGCGCGAGGTCGCGCTCCTGGTCGGCGCCGATCGGACCGACGTTGAAGTAGTCGGCCTGGGGGTGCGAGAAGTAGAAGCCCGAGACGCTCGCGGCCGGCGCCATCGCGTAGCTCTCGGTCAGCGTCAATCCGACCTCCGGGCAGCGCAGCGTCTCGAAGAGCGCGCGCTTGACGACATGATCGGGGCAGGCCGGATAGCCCGGAGCAGGGCGAATGCCCTGGTATTTCTCCTTGATCAGTGCTTCGTTGGATAGGTCCTCGTCGCTGGCGTAACCCCACAGGTCGCGGCGCACCCTCTGGTGCAGGCACTCGGCGAAAGCCTCGGCCAACCGGTCCGCGAGCGACTTGAGCATGATCGCCGAGTAATCATCGTGCGCGGCGAGAAATTCGGCCTCCTTGCGCTCGATTCCCAAGCCCGTGGTGACCGCGAACATGCCGATGTAGTCAGCGATTCCCGAAGGTTGGCCGGCGATCAACCGGGGGGCGATGAAATCCGCCAGGCACTTGTTGGCAACGCCTGCGCGCTTGCGTGTTTGCTGGCGCTGGTTGTGCCAGACGAACGCCACCTCGGCGCGGGTGTCGTCGGTATAGATCTCAATGTCGTCATCATCAACGGTATTGGCCGGCAGGAAGCCAACCACGGCGTTGGCCGTGAGCCAGCGGCCGTCGATCACTCGGCGCAGCATCGCCTGGGCGTCGGCGAACACTCGGCGCGCGGCATCGCCCACCTGTTCATCGTCGAGGATCGCCGGGTAACTGCCATGCAGGTCCCAGGTCTGGAAGAACGGCTGCCAGTCGATGAACGACGCGATCTCGGCGAGGTCGTAGTTGCGGAACTCGCGTCGGCCGATGAACTTGGGTCGCGGCGGCTGGTAGCCGCCGCGCACCGCAGTTTCCCAATCGATCGGGCTGCGGTTGGCGCGGGCCTTGGCCAATGGAACCAGCTCCGGGCCCTTCTTGCTGGCGTGCTGGGCGCGCACCTTGTCGTACTCCGCGGCCATGTCGGCGAGATATTGCTCGCGGTGCTCGCTCGAAATCAGGTTCTGCGCCACCTGCACCGAGCGCGAGGCATCGGCCACCTGGATCACCGGACCGGAATAGTGCGGCGCGATCTTCACCGCGGTGTGAACCCGCGAGGTGGTCGCGCCACCGATCAGCAGCGGAATGCGCCGCTCGCGGAAGTATTCATCGCGCTCCATCTCGCGGGCGACGTGGGCCATTTCCTCGAGCGACGGGGTGATCAAACCCGAGAGACCGACCATGTCGGCGCCCTCGGCCTTCGCGAGCGCGAGGATCTCGCTCGCGGGCACCATCACGCCCATGTTGCGCACTTCGAAGTTGTTGCACTGGAGCACCACCGAGACGATGTTCTTGCCGATGTCGTGGACGTCGCCCTTGACGGTGGCGATCACCACCTTGCCCCGCGCGGCGACACTGCCTCCGGCGGCGGCGATGCGCTCCTTGTCGAGCTCGATGTAGGGCAGCAGGTGAGCAACCGCCTGCTTCATCACCCGTGCCGACTTGACCACCTGGGGCAGGAACATCTTGCCGGCTCCGAAGCGATCGCCGACGATGTTCATCCCGTCCATCAGCGGGCCTTCGATGACCTCGATCGGCGGCCCGCCGCGCGCCTCGATCGCGCGCCACGCTTCCTCGGTGTCGACCACGATCCACTGCGTGATGCCGTGGATCAGCGCATGGGACAGGCGCTCGGCGACTGGCCGGTCGCGCCACTCGAGATTTTCCTCACGGCGCGCGCTACCTGCCTTGAGGCCGGAGGCGACTTCGATCATCCGCTCGGTGGCCGTCTTTTCGCGTTCCGGCGAGTCCGCCGGCAGGTCGGCGGGAAGCGCCGGGGTACGAGCCAGCACGATATCCTCGGCGCGCTCGCGCAACGCTGGATCGAGATCGTCATAGACCCCGATCATGCCGGCGTTGACGATCCCCATCGTCAGCCCGGCACGAATCGCGTGATAGAGGAACACGGTGTGGATCGCCTCGCGTGCCCCGTCGTTGCCGCGAAACGAGAACGAGACGTTGGAGATCCCGCCCGAGACGTTGGCGTGGGGCAGATTTTCCCTGATCCAGCGGGTCGCGGCGATGAAGTCGAGCGCGTAGCGGTCGTGCTCCTCGATGCCGGTGGCAATCGCAAAAACGTTGGGATCGAAGATGATGTCCTCGGCCGGAAAGCCAACCTCTTCGGTCAGGAGACGATAGGCGCGCGCGCAGATCGCGGTCTTGCGCTCGAGCGTGTCGGCCTGCCCCTGCTCGTCAAAGGCCATCACGATCACCGCCGCGCCGTAGCGCCGGCACAGGCGCGCCTGGCGCAGGAACTCGGCTTCGCCTTCCTTCATCGAGATCGAGTTGACGATGGCCTTGCCCTGCACGCACCTGAGTCCCGCCTCGATCACGCTCCACTTGGAACTGTCGATCATGATCGGCACCCGCGCGATGTCGGGTTCCGAGGCGATCAGTTTGAGGAAGTGCGCCATCGCCGCGGCCGAGTCGAGCATCGCCTCGTCCATGTTGACGTCGATCACCTGCGCGCCGCTCTCGACCTGTTGGCGCGCGACCGTCAGGGCCTCGTCGTATTGGGCGCTGAGGATCAGCCGCGCAAAGGCCTTGGAGCCGGTGACGTTGGTGCGCTCGCCGACGTTGACGAACAGCGAATCGGCGTCGATGTTGCAGGCTTCGAGCCCCGCGAGCCGCAGCGCCGGCGCGACCACCGGGATCGCGCGCGGGGCGACCCCGGCGAGCGCCGCGGCGATCGCGGCGATGTGCTCGGGAGTCGTGCCGCAACAACCGCCGGCGACGTTGACGAAGCCGGAGCGGGCAAATTCGGCCAGCAGCGCCGAGGTCACCTCCGGCCCTTCGTCGAAACCTGTTTCCGCCATCGGATTGGGCAGCCCGGCATTGGGGTAGACGGAAACGAAGGTGTCGGCCCGGGCGGCAAGCTCCTCGATGTAGGGTCTCATCAGCGCCGCGCCCAGTGCGCAGTTCAGCCCGATCGTCAGGGGGCGGGCGTGGCGCACCGAGTTCCAGAATGCCTCGACGGTCTGTCCCGAGAGGATTCGCCCCGAAGCATCGGTCACCGTCCCCGAGATCATGATCGGCAGGCGCAACCCGCGCTCCTCGAACAGCTCGTCGATCGCGAACAACGCGGCCTTGGCATTGAGAGTGTCGAAGATGGTCTCGACCAGCAGCACGTCCACGCCGCCGTCGAGCAACCCGCGGACCTGCTCGTGATAGGCGGCGCGCAACTCTTCGAAACTCACCCCGCGGGCCGCCGGGTCGTTGACATCGGGCGAGATCGAGGCGGTCTTGGGTTGCGGCCCGAGCGCCCCGGCGACGAAACGCGGCCGCTCTGCGCTGTCGTACTTGGCGCAAGCCGCGCGCGCTATCCGCGCCGAGGCGACGTTCATCTCGTAGGCCAGTTCGGGCAGCCCGTAGTCGGCCTGCGCGATCACAGTGGCACCAAAGGTGTTGGTCTCGACCAGGTCAGCCCCGGCGGCGAGATAGGCCTCATGGATTTCGCTGATGACCTCCGGGCGGGTCAGCGAGAGCAATTCGTTGTTGCCCTTGACGTCGTGGCCATGGCCGGCGAAGCGCTCGCCGCGAAACGCCGCCTCGTCCAGCGCGTAGCGCTGGACCATGGTTCCCATCGCACCGTCGAGAATCAGGATGCGTTGGGCAAGTATTTCGCGCAGGCGCGCTTCGGTCTGGTTCATGGCTATGTCCGGGTCATCACCAGGTCGCGCTGTACGCTGACCTCGGTCCCGCCGTGGTGGCTGGCAGCGCCAGTGTAACAATCCCTCGACCGGCGCGCCCTGGGGCACAATAGCTTCCACTTTCGAACCGTTTGCCCCAGGGAGATGGCATGAACCACGTATTTGCAGCACAACCCACGATTTCCGTTCCGGTAGACGGGACCGACCTGACCTTCCCGGTCCACCGCGTCTACTGTGTCGGGCGCAACTACGTCGAGCACAAGAAGGAAATGGGTTTCACCGACCGTGACCCGCCGTTCTTCTTCATGAAGCCGGCCGACGCGGTGGTCGCCATTTCCCACGGCGCCGTGGGCGAGATTCCCTATCCGTCGGCCACGCAGAATTTCCACCACGAGATCGAACTGGTAGTGGCGATCGGCACGCGCGGGCGCAACATCCCGGTCGAGGACGCGCCCCGCTACATCTTTGGCTATGCCGTCGGGCTCGACATGACCCGCCGCGACCTGCAATTCGCGATGCGCGACAAGGGGCGCCCCTGGGACGTCAGCAAGGGGTTCGACCACTCGGCACCGATCGCGCCGATCCACACGGTGGAGGAGGTCGGCGACCTCGCGAACGCCACCATCGCGCTCGACGTCAATGGCGCGCCCCGCCAGTCGAGCAGCATTGCCAAGCTGATCTGGAACGTTGCCGAAACCATCTCGCACCTCTCGACCTATTTCGAGCTCGCCCCTGGCGACCTGATCTTCACCGGCACTCCCGAAGGCGTCGGGGCGGTGGTTGCTGGCGACCTGCTCGAGGGCCGGATCGACGGGCTGGGCGACCTGCGGGTTCGTATCGCCTGAGGGCGCGGTTGGAGGCATCGCCAGTGCAAGACATCCTGATCCCGACGCCAGCGCTGCACGGCTGGATCGAGCGCCTGTTTGCCGCCGCCGGCTCCGAGCCGCTCGAGGCCCGCCTGACCGCCGACCACCTGGTCGGCGCCAACCTCTCGGGCCACGACTCCCACGGCGCCGGGATGGTGCCGCGCTACGTCAATTCGCTGCTCAACAACGAACTCCAGCTCAATCGCTCGGTGGAAGTGGTCTCCGACACCGGCTCGATCGTGGTCCTCGACGGCCAGCGCGGCATTGGCCAGTCGGTTGCCCATCAGGCCATGGCCAGCGCCATCGAGCGGGTGCGGCTCCACGGCGTGGCAGTCCTGGCATTGCGCAACAGCCACCACATCGGCCGCGTCGGCCATTGGGCCGAACAGGCGGCGGCGGCCGGCTTCGTGTCGGTGCACTTCGTCAACACGGTCTCCAGCAAGCCGATGGTGGCGCCGCACGGCGGCATCGACCCGCGCTTCAACACCAACCCCTTCACGGTGGCCATTCCCCGCGAGGACCAGGAACCGATCCTGCTCGATTTCGCGACCAGCGCGATCGCCCAGGGCAAAGTGCGGGTGGCCTACAACAAGCGTGCGCGGGTGCCGCCCGGGGCGCTGATCGATGCCGACGGAAACCCGACCGATGACCCGGGCGTGATGTTCGAGCCACCGCTCGGCGCGCTGCTGCCGTTCGGCTCGCACAAGGGTTTCGGGCTGGCGATGGTTTGTGAGTTGCTGGGCGCGGCGCTGACCGGCGGCGAGACTTCCCAGCCGGCCAACTTTGCCAGCAACTACGGGATCTGGAACAACATGCTCGCACTGCTGTTCGACCCGGCGCGGCTGGGCACCAGCGCGTTCTTCGAGAGCGAAAGCGCCGGCTTCATCGACTACGTGCGCAGCGCCCGCAAGAGTGAACTGGGCGAGATCCTGATGCCCGGCGACGCCGAACGGCGCTACCGACGCGAGCGCGCCCAGCGCATCCCCATCGACCACGGCACGATGGCCGAACTCGACGGCGCCGCCGCGGCGATCGCAGCGGCCCGGGGCGCGGACGTCGGGCCGCTCTCGGCACTGGCGCTCCCGTGAGCGCGCGCGCCGGCTGCCGCCGGCGCAACTGAGCCCAGCGCTTCGGAGCACCTCAGATGCCAATCGAGGCGCTCGCCCTGGTACTGGTCGCAGCCTGCATCCACGCCACCTGGAACTACTGGGTCAAGCGCGCCCAGGTGTCCGGCGTCTCGCTGGTCTGGGCATCTTCAACCGTGACCGCGGTGCTCTACGCACCCATCGCGTTGTGGTTCTTCGGCGCGCAGCTGCTGCAGTTCGGGCCTGCGCAGTGGCTCGCGGTGGTGGCGAGCGGCGTCCTGCACACCGGCTACTTCCTGTCGCTGCAGCGCGGCTACGCCGCTGCCGACCTGTCGGTGGTTTATCCGGTGGCACGCGGAACCGGTCCGCTGCTGGCGTCGATCGCCGCGATCATCTGGTTTGGCGAGCCCCCCACGCCGGGGTCGCTGGCCGGTTTGGCGCTGATCGTCAGCGGAACCTTCACGATCGCCGGCGGCTGGGCGCTGTTCCGGCGCATCGGCACCGAAAGGGCGCGGCGCGGCCTGGCATGGGGAGCGCTGATCGGGGTGTTCATCGCCACCTATACGATCAATGACGCTCGCGCGGTCAAGCTGCTGGCGGTCGCGCCGCTGCTGTTCGACTGGCTCGCCGGCCTGTTGCGCGCAATATTCCTGCTCCCGCTGGCGCTGCGCCAGAGGGTGGCGTTACGACGCGACCTCGTCTCCAGCTGGCGTTACATGTTCGGAGTCGGAGTGCTGGCGCCGCTGGGCTACATCCTCGTGCTCACTGCGATGCAGATCGCGCCGGTGAGCAGGGTGGCGCCGGCGCGCGAGGTCTCGATGCTGCTGGCCGCCTTTCTCGGTGCCAGGATGCTTGGCGAAGGCGGGTTGCGCCGCCGGCTGATCGGGGCGGCGCTGATTGCCGGCGGGGTGGTCAGTCTGACCGTTTGGTGAACAGTTCGCGCGGCGAGGCCGGCATGATCGGCCCGATCGCGTCGAGCGTGTTCTTGAGCAGCAGGCCGAACTCGGTGTCGCCCTCCATCACCAGCGAGCGGTCGAAGAACATCGTGTCAGGGTCGTCAGTGCCCTGGAGCAGGCGCCAGAAAATCGCCGCGGCGGCGCTGATGCGCAAAGCCACCGGCGCCGCTGCCGGGGCCGCCCGGAAGCCCTTGGCATCGAGCACCATCAGGCAGCGCAGCCCGACGTCGCTGACCTCGAGCTCGACCGCGCGCCCGCCGAGTTCGGCGCGGGTGCTGTCATCGAGACGCGGCAGCAGCAGCCGGTTGAGCGCCACCGCCAGCAGGTATGAGGGTGGTGCAACCGGCAGCCGCCGGATCACCGAGCGCAATGCCGCCGGAAATTTCGGCAGGAAACCGCCCGCTCGTGTGACCGGAATCATGCCGATACCCTCCCATTTCCGGTCACGGCGAGCGGCGACCAATCCTTGCCCGGCAGGCCCGCCGCGTAGCCGTTGACCAATCCGCCGGGCAGGCAGAGCTGGTCGAGGATCGCGGCAGCCTCGGTGGCTGGCTCGCCACGGTTGAACACGCCATCGAAGCAGCGCACGATCGCGGCGAAATCCCGCGACTGCGGCGAGAGCCTCAGGCGCGTGATCCCGGCGCGCACCAGTGCGTCGCGTTCACCGATCAGGCAGTGGCTCCCGGCCGATTGGGTCTGGATACCATTCATGGCGAGGAACGGCTCGCCTTCGCGACTGGTCAACAGCAATCCGTCCGCATGCTCGATGCAGCGGAAACCGCAGTCGTCCTTCTGCAGGTGATAGTGGCGGGCCGTGAAGCAGCGCGCCGAAAACGCCAGCGGCATGCGCCCGAAAGCAAAGATCTCGGTCTCGATCGGCGCGCTTGCTTCAGTGCCGCTGAGCACCGGGTCAGTCGCCGGATTGATCGCGGCGACCGCAGCGATCGACAACTCCAGTGGCGCGACCCAGCGCGTCGGTCCGAGCTCGGCGTACTCCCGCAGCGCGTCGCGGTTATAGATGTTGACGTGCGGCCCGAGCACGAATGGCCCGCGGCCAGCCAGCAGCCGCACTGCCGCCGCGTCATTGGCTTCGACCCGGAACTCGCCATTCTCGGCCAGCCGCCGCAACAGCCGCAGGTCCGATTCGGACTCGACCAGCACCTGGGCGCTGAGCACCACGTCCTTGCCCGCTGCGGCCAGGTCGCGCGCCAGGTCGAACCAGTCCTCGGCCTTCATTTCGCGGCGCCGAGAACATACCGTCTCGCCGAGGTAGACCGTTTGCGCCGCCGAATCCGCGACCGCGGCGTAGAACTCGGTCAGCGTGGCGCGGGTCCAGTAGTAGGTGACCGGCCCGACCGCCAGTTGGAATCCTGCCGCGGCAGCCGCGTCCTGTGCTGGCATCGTCACCGCTATCTCCACGGCCGGTTGTAGGCGCCCAGCGTATGCTGCTGGCCCTCCGCAACCCTGCCCAATGCGGTGGTCCAGACCGGCTGGACAAAGAACCGCCCCGGGTCGAGCGCGCAGGCATCGATAGCCGCGCGCCATACCTTGGTCACCTGCTCGACGTAGGCGGGACTGCGCTGGCGGCCTTCGATCTTGATCGCCGCCACCCCCATGTTCATCAACTCCGGCAGCACCGAGAGCGTGTTGAGGCTGGTCGGCTCCTCGAGCGCATAGTCGGTCACGCCTTCGACCTCGAAACGCCCCTTGCACAGGGTCGGATAGCCGCGGGCCTCGTCGGCGCCGAAGCAGTCGATCAGCACCTCGTTCAACCGCGCCTCGACCACCGGGCCCTTTTCCACCCAGCGCACCGAAGCGGCCGGCGAACAGACCCCGGCATTGTTGGGCGAGCGCCCCGTCGCGTACGAGGACAAGGCGCAACGCCCCTCGACCATCACGCACAGGCTGCCGAAGCCGAAAACCTCGATCTCCACCCCGGTG
Source organism: Burkholderiaceae bacterium (assembly GCA_024637395.1). Taxonomy (GTDB): domain Bacteria; phylum Pseudomonadota; class Gammaproteobacteria; order Burkholderiales; family Burkholderiaceae_E; genus JAGXFR01. The sequence goes on from JAGXFG010000082.1 coordinate 9,499, forward strand.
TTCTTGATCAGGTGAGCGACCTGCGAAATCGTCAGCACCCGCGGCAGCACCGCGCGCTGGATTCCGTAGCGCTCGCGGTAGAACTCGATCGCCTCGTAATTTGTTGCCGAAGCCTGCACCGAGAGGTGCAGGCGCACTTGCGGATGATGGTCGCGGGCGTAGGCCATCACGGCCGGATCGGCGAGGATCAGGGCGTCGGCACCGAAGGCGGCGGCCGCATCGACCGCACGATACCAGGGGCTCGGGTCGTGCGCCTCGCCATAGGTGTTGAGAGCCATCAGCACCTTGGCGCCGTGGCGATGGGCGTATTCGACGCCCTCGCGGGCCTGGGCTGCAGTGAAGTTGAGGCCGGCGAAGTTGCGCGCGTTGGTCGCATCCTTCATGCCCATGTACACGGTGTCGGCACCAGCGTCGACCGCCAGCTTGAGGGCGCGCAAGGAACCAGCCGGACAGACGAGTTCCGGTTTTATGGGTTTTTGGTCGGTCATTTCCAAGGCTTGGGTGAAGCTGAACCCCTCACTTTACCACCGAGCCAAGCCGTGTCGCGCCACTCAGCGGAGCACGCTAGTCAGGTATCGGCGCGCTTCGTTGATGTAGGCGCGCCGGGCCATGATCGCGGCAACCCGCTCGCGGACTTCATCGTAGCCCGGAACATGCCCTGATTCCCGCTCAAGCACTTCCACGATGTGAAAGCCATGGCGGCTGAGCACCAGCCGCGGCAGCACGCCCAGCTCTTCATGCCCGAAGATCGCCTGCGCAAACTCGGGAGCGCACTCGGCTGCGACCAGCCAGCCGAGAGTGCCGCCGGCAGCGCCGCTCGGACAGTTCGAGAGCTCCCGGGCCTGGCCGGCAAACGGCGTCGGATCACCGCGGAGTCGGTGCAACACCTGCTCGGCCTTCTCGCGCAGGGCGTCAACCGGCACCCCGGGCGTCACCGCGAACAGGATGTGCCGCGCCAGCACCCGCTCGCCGATGACAAACTCCAGGCCATGCGCCGCGTAGTAACGGCGGCACTCTTCCTCGCTCGGCTCTGCCGGGCGCAGCTCAGCGGCGAGCAGCTGCTCGACGGCCGCCTGCACCGCTGCGGGATCTTCCTCTGCCCCCGACCCGGAAGGAAGCATTCCCTGCTCCACGGCCCTGAGCCGCAACGCCGCCAGCAACTCTGCTTCAAGCCCGCTCGCCGGGCCACCCGCTGACCGGGACAGGTCAGCCCCCGCTTGCCGTGCCATGGCACTCACCGACCGGCCGAGATGCGCCGGCTGCGCACCACCTGATAGGAGCGGGTCACGTAGCCGACCAGCGCGAAGCCGCTCCAGACGTGAGCCAGGCGGGTGAACGGCAGCACCAGGAACATCGTCATACCCAGAAAGATGTGAAGCTTGAAGATCACGCCGGCCCCGGCCAGCATCTCGGCCGCGCCGGAGCGGAACGTGACGATGCGCTGCGCCCACTCGCCAAAGGCCATCATCAGGCCGCCGTCCAGATGCTGGGCCGAAACCGCGATGCTGATCAGGCCGAGGAACAGCTGCAGCCACAACAGGACGGCGATGAAGATGTCGCTCCGTCGCGAGGTCGCCAGGATCCGTGGGTCAGTGAGTCGACGATGCAGCAGGATGGTGATGCCGATGAACGCGGCGAGCCCCGCAAGCCCACCCGAGATCATCGCGCCGAGTTGCTTATCGGGGGCGGTGACGAAATGTTCGTAGACCGCGTGCGGGGTCAGCAGCCCGAAGAAGTGGCCCGCGAAGAGGAACAGCACCCCGACGTGAAACAGGTTGCTGCCCCAGCGCAGCTGGCCGGCGCGCAGCAGTTGCGAAGAGTCGGTCTTCCAGCTGTACTGCTCACGATCGAAACGGACCAGGCTGCCGAGCAGGAAGACGCTCAAGGCAACATAGGGGTAGTAGCCGAAGAGCAGGGTGTCGAGGTACGTCATGACGACGCTCCTTGGTGATGAAAGTGGATCGGTTGGACCCCGTCGCGCGGCGGCGCACTGGCCGGGCAACCGTCAAAGGCCACCGGCTCTTCCCAGAGCACGTCGAGCGGTTGCTCGGGTTCGACAGCTGCGGCGTCAAGGTTTTCCCCGGCGATCTCGATGATCGCCGCCAGCACCGCCGCATAAGGGCTGCCGTGACGGGCCAGTGCCGAGTGGATCAGGTTGAGGATGTGGGCAAATTCGGCCACGAAGGCGTCTGCGGTCGCGTCGGGCTGGGTCGAGGCGAACTCGAGCGCGATCGGCACGAAGTCGGGCAACTCGCCCGCCTCGAGCATCATGCCGGCTTGGGCGTAGGTCACGCCCAGGTCGACCATCGCCTGGCCGCGGTCGCGCGAGTCGCCGTGGACGTGCTCGAAGAGGTGCAGCGACTGTGCCCGGCCGCGATCGAAGGTCTCGACATAGCTGGCCTCGATCTCAAGCTCGTCGCCGGCCGCCAGCGCATCGACCAGGGCGTCGATTGTGGCCAGCCGCCTGGGCGTCAGCCTGGTCTCGTCATGCAGCGCCGCGCGGATCTCCGGCAGCGCGGCACGCAGCGCCGCGCCGGGGTAGCAAAGCAGCCTGGCAAGCGCCCGATAGCTCATTCTCATCGCGCTTCTCCTCAGGCGGCCTTGATCGGGATCGTGCGCTTCTTGCGCGACCCGAACAGGCTGGCATCAGTGGCGCCGTCGGAACAGCCGTTGCCGAAGGTGAAGCCGCAGCCCCCCCTGAGCTCGTAGGCGTTCTCGGCGTACTCCCGATGGGTAGTCGGTATCACGAAGCGCTCCTCATAATCGGCGATCGCCATCACCCGGTACATCTCGTCGACCTGGGCACTCGTCAGCCCGACCTGCTCGAGCACGGAGGTGTTGGGCTGTCCCTCGACGTGCACGCTACGCATGTAGGAGCGCATCGCCAGCATCCGTTCGAGTGCCCGTACCACTGGGACGGTGTCGCCGGCGGTCAGGAGGTTGGCCAGGTAACGCACCGGGATGCGCAGCTGGTGCACGTCGGGAATCTCGCCGTTGACGCCGATGTCGCCGGCGTTGGCCGCCGCCTGGATCGGCGACAGCGGCGGCACGTACCAGACCATCGGCAGCGTCCGGTACTCGGGATGCAAGGGCAACGCGACCTGCCACTCCACCGCCATCCGGTAGACCGGGCTGCGGGCCGCTGCGTCGAGCCAGGCCTGCGGGATGCCGTCGGCAAGAGCCTGCGCGATCACCTTCGGGTCGTGCGGGTCCAGGAAGATGTCGAGCTGCGCCTGATACAGGTCCTGCTCCCCGGCCACGCTCGCAGCCTCCTCGATGCGGTCGGCATCGTAGAGCAGCACACCGAGGTAGCGAATCCGGCCCACGCAGGTCTCGGAACACACCGTCGGCTCTCCGGCTTCGATGCGCGGATAGCAGAAGATGCACTTCTCGGCCTTGCCGCTTTGCCAGTTGTAATAGATCTTCTTGTAGGGGCAGCCGGAGACGCACATCCGCCAGCCGCGGCACTTGTCCTGGTCGATCAGCACGATGCCGTCTTCCTCGCGCTTGTAGATCGATCCCGACGGGCACGACGCCACGCAAGCAGGGTTGAGACAGTGCTCGCACAGCCGCGGCAGGTACATCATGAAGGTATTCTCGAACTGGCCGTAGATGTCCTTCTGCACCGCCTCGAAGTTGACGTCCTTCGAGCGCTTGGAGAATTCGCCGCCGAGGATTTCCTCCCAGTTCGGCCCCCACACGATCTTCTCCATCCGCTTGCCGGTGATCAGGCTGCGCGGGCGCGCCGTCGGCGGCGCCTTCATCTCGGGCGCGCTTTGGAGGTGTTCGTAGTCGAAGTCGAAAGGCTCGTAGTAGTCGTCGATCTCGGGCAGGTTGGGGTTGGCGAAAATCTTGGCGAGCAGCTTCAGCTTCCCGCCCTGGCGCGGTGCAATCTTGCCGTTGGCCTTGCGCGTCCAACCACCTTGCCAGCGCTCCTGGTTCTCCCATTCCTTCGGGTAGCCGATCCCCGGCTTGGTCTCGACGTTGTTGAACCAGGCGTATTCGACGCCCTTGCGATTGGTCCAGACATTCTTGCAGGTCACCGAGCAGGTGTGGCACCCGATGCATTTGTCGAGGTTCAGCACCATCCCGATCTGTGCACGTACTTTCATTGGATGCTCCCTCGCTTCAGGCCGCGCTGGCGGCAGTGGTGGCGGACTCGGCCGGCTCTTCGAGCCAGTCGACCTTGACCATCTTGCGCACCACCACGAATTCGTCGCGGTTGCTGCCGATCGTGCCGTAGTAGTTGAACCCGTAGCTCAGCTGCGCGTAGCCGCCGATCATGTGGGTGGGCTTGAGCACCGCCCGAGTGACCGAGTTGTGGATCCCGCCGCGGGTGCCGGTGATCTCGGAGCCCGGCGTATTGATTGTCTTCTCCTGGGCGTGGTACATCATCACCATCCCTGGCTTGACCCGCTGCGAGACCACCGCGCGGGCCGCGATCGCACCGTTGGTGTTGAAGATCTCGATCCAGTCGTTGTCCTCGATGCCGGCCAGCTTCGCGTCGTCCTCGGAGAGCCAGACAATCGGCCCGCCGCGGCTCAGCGTCAGCATCATCAGGTTGTCGGTATAGGTGGAGTGGATGCCCCACTTCTGGTGCGGCGTGATGAAGTTGAGCACCAACTCGGTATTGCCGTTGGGCTTCTTGCCCTTGACGTCAGCGATGGTCTTGAAGTCTACCGGCGGCCGGTAGACCACCAGGGTCTCGCCAAAGGCGCGCATCCACGGATGGTCCTGGTAGAACTGCTGGCGCCCGGAGAGCGTGCGCCAGGGGATCAGTTCGTGGACGTTGGTGTAGCCCGCCGTATACGACACCTTTTCGCTCTCGAGCCCGGACCAGGTTGGCGAACTTATGATCTTGCGCGGCTGGGCCTGGATGTCGCGGAAGCGGATTTTCTCGTCCTCGCGGTGCAGCGCCAGGTGCGCGTGCTCGCGGCCGGTCACCTTGGAGAGCGCCTCCCAGGCCTTGACCGCGACCTGCCCGTTGGTTTCCGGGGCGAGCATCAGCACCACTTCGGCAGCGTCGATGTCGCTGTCGATCCGTGGCATTCCCTGGGTTGCCCCATCGGCGGCCACCGTGCCGTTCAGCTGTCCCAGTGCCGCGATCTCGTCGTCGGTATTCCAACCGATCCCCTTGCCGCCGTTGCCGAGCTTGCCCATCAGCGGCCCCAACGCAGTAAAGCGCTTGAAGGTATTCGGGTAGTCGCGTTCGACCACCGTGATCTGCGGCGCAGTCTTGCCGGGAATCAGGTCGACCTCGCCGCGCTTCCAGTCCTTGACCTCAAACGGCTGCGCCAATTCGCCTGGCGTGTCGTGCATCAACGGAGTAAGCACCACTTCCTTCTCGACGCCGAGGTGGCCGACGCAGACCTCCGAGAATTTCTTCGCGAAGCCCTTGTAGATTTCCCAGTCGGAACGAGCTTCCCACGCCGGGTCGACCGCGGTTGAGAGCGGGTGGATGAACGGGTGCATATCCGAGGTGTTGAGGTCGTTCTTCTCGTACCAGGTCGCGGTCGGCAGCACGATGTCCGAATACAGGCAGGTGGTGCTCATCCGGAAATCGATGGTGACCAGCAGGTCGAGCTTGCCCTCGGGCGCCTTGTCGTGCCACTCGACTTCCTGAGGCTTGGCATCGTCGACACCGAGGTCCTTGCCCTGGATGCCGTTGGTGGTGCCGAGCAGGTGCTTGAGGAAGTATTCGTGGCCCTTGCCCGATGAGCCCAGCAGATTGGAGCGCCACACGAAGAGGTTGCGTGGCCAGTTGTTCGGGTGGTCGGGGTCCTCGCACGACATCCGCAGCGAACCGTCCTTGAGGCCGTTGACCACGTGCTGCTTAGGATCCACCCCGGCGCCCTGCGCGTCGCGCACCACCTGCAACGGATTGGTCTGCAGTTGCGGCGCCGAGGGCAGCCAGCCCATGCGCTCGGCGCGCACGTTGTAGTCGATCATGCTGCCCTGGTAGGCCTCCCGATCGGCCAGCGGGGACAGCACTTCGGCCATCGTCAGCCGCTCGTAGCGCCACTGGTCGGTGTGAGCATAGAAGAACGAGGTCGAGTTCTGCTGGCGCGGCGGGCGGATCCAGTCGAGCGCGAACGCCAGCGCCGTCCAGCCGGTCTGCGGCCGCAGCTTTTCCTGGCCGACGTAGTGGGCCCAGCCACCGCCGGACTTGCCGATGCAACCGCACAGCATCAGCATGTTGATGATGCCGCGGTAGTTCATGTCGCTGTGGTACCAGTGGTTCATCCCCGCGCCGATGATGATCATCGACTTGCCTTCGGTCTTGGCAGCGTTGTCGGCAAATTGGCGCGCGACCGCGATCACCTGTTCGCGCGGCACGCCGGTGATCGGTTCCTGCCAGGCGGGCGTGTAGGGACTGTCGGCGTCGTAGCTGGCGGCGGTGTCGTCGCCGCCCATGCCGCGGTCGATGCCATAGTTGGCCGCCAGCAGGTCGAACACGGTGGCGACCATCACTTCGCCGCCGTCTTCGCCCAGGCTCAGGCGCCGCACCGGTACGGAGCGCAGCAGCACGTCGGTCTTCAGGTTATTCGGGAAATGTTCGTTGACGATCCCGCCGAAGTACGGGAACGCCACCAGCGACACCTCGTGTTCATCAGACAGCAGCGTCAACTGCATCCTGGCATCAGCGCCGTCGCGGGCGTCGCGCGCCTCGAGATTCCATTTGCCGACATCGGCCCGGTCGGCGGCGCCCCAACGGAACCCGATCGAGCCGTTGGGCAGCGTGATCCGTCCCTGCTCGTCGAACCCGACCGTCTTCCAGTCGGGGTTGTTGGCCTGGCCGAGCGCGTCGGCAAAATCAGATGCCCGCAGGTAGCGCTCCGGCACCAGCGCCCTGCCCGATGGCGTGTCCTGCTCACGCAAGGTCACCAGCATTGGCAGGTCGGTGTAGCGGCGCGCGTACTCGTCGAAGTAGGCGCTCGGCTTGGCCCCGAAATAGAACTCCTTGAGAATCACGTGGCCCATTGCCATCGCCACCGCAGCGTCAGTGCCCTGCTTGGGATGCAGCCAGAGGTCGGCGAGCTTGGCGACCTCCGAATAATCCGGGCAGACCGCCACTGTCTTCGCTCCCTTGTAGCGCACCTCGGTAAAGAAATGGGCGTCGGGGGTGCGGGTCTGGGGCACGTTCGAACCCCAGGCGATCAGGAAGGTCGAGTTGTACCAGTCGGCCGACTCGGGCACGTCGGTCTGCTCGCCCCAGGTCTGCGGCGAAGCCGGCGGCAGGTCACAGTACCAGTCGTAGAAGCTCATCGAAACGCCGCCCAGCAGGCTCAGGTAGCGGCTGCCGGCCGCGTACGAGACCATCGACATCGCGGGGATCGGCGAGAAGCCGATTAGCCGGTCGGGGCCGTACTTCTTGATGGTGTAGGCATTGGCTGCGGCAACGATGGTGTTCACTTCATCCCAGCTCGAGCGCACGAAGCCGCCCAGGCCGCGCCGGCTCTGGTAGTCGCGCCGCTTGGCGTCGTCCTCGACCACCGCCGCCCACGCCTCAACCGGATCGAGGTTCTGGCGCGCCTCGCGCCAATGCCTGAGCAGGCGCGCCCGCACCAGCGGGTACTTGACTCGATTCGCGCTGTAGAGGTACCAGCTGTAGCTCGCGCCGCGCGAGCAGCCGCGCGGCTCGTGGTTGGGCATGTCCGGTCGCGTTCGCGGGTAGTCGGTCTGCTGCGTCTCCCAGGTGACGATCCCGCCCTTGACGTAGACCTTCCACGAGCACGAACCGGTGCAGTTGACGCCGTGGGTCGAGCGCACGATCTTGTCGTGCTGCCAGCGCCCCCGGTACGAGTCTTCCCAGGTGCGGTCCTCACCGGTGGTCACGCCGTGGCCACCGGAGAACGGCTCCTTGGGCTGCGCAAAGAACGTCAGGCGATCGAGGAAATGGCTCATGACAACTCTCCAGCTTGGATTCTTTCGGTGCTCAACAGGGCATCGGGGCGTTACGGCGGCTGTAGTACCACCAGGTCATCGCGACACAGGTCACGTAGAAGAAAATGAACATGTAGAGCGCCGCCTCGGGCCCGCCGGTCAGGTCGATCGAGGTGCCGTAGCTCTTGGGGATGAAGAATCCGCCATAGGCCCCGATCGCCGAGGAGAAGCCGAGCACCGCCGCGGCCTCCTTGTTGGCCTCGCGCACGATCCGCTCCTGCACCTCGGGGCCCTTGCCGACGGCGTCGCGCTGGCGTCCGGCGAGAAAGATCACCGGGATCATCCTGAAGGTCGAGCCGTTACCGACTCCGGTGGCGGCGAACAGCGCCATGAAGCAGATCAGGAAGCCGTAGAAGTTGCCACCCACGCCTCCTTTGGGCAGGAAGAACAGCACTCCGAGCACCCCGATGATCATCACCAGGAAGGTCCAGAACGTCACCCGGGCGCCGCCGAGCTTGTCGGAGAGCCAGCCGCCCGCCGGTCGGATGGCCGCGCCCACCAGCGGTCCGAGCCAGGCGTAATTGAGCGCGTTGACGCCGACGAACTGACTCTTGATCAACAGCGGAAAGCCGGCCGAATAGCCGATGAACGAGCCGAAGGTACCCAGGTAGAGCCAGCACATCAGCCAGTTGTGCTTGCGTCGAAAAATCACCGCCTGGTCGGCAAAAGAGGCCTTGGCATCGGCCAGGTCGTTCATTCCGAACCACGCTGCGATCGCCGAGGCGATGATGAACGGCACCCAGATGAAGCCCGCGTTCTGCAGCCACAGAGGCACTTGCTGGCCAGCCTTGGTGATCATCTGCGGCTCGCCGCCCAAAGCGCCAAAGATGCCAACGGTGATGGTCAGCGGAACCGCCAGCTGCACGATCGAGACCCCGAGGTTGCCCAGACCGGCGTTCAGGCCCAGTGCGGTGCCCTTCTGGGCCTTGGGATAGAAGAAGTTGATGTTGGCCATCGACGAGGCGAAGTTGCCGCCGCCGAAGCCACACAGCAGCGCCAGGATCACGAACACCACGTACGAGGTGGTTGGATCCTGGACTGCGAAACCGATCCCGAGCGCCGGCAGCACCAGCGATGCGGTGGAGATCGCGGTCCAGCGCCGGCCACCGAAAATCGGCACTGCGAACGAGTAGAAGATCCGCAAGGTCGCGCCGCAGAGCGCGGGCAGGGCCGCCAGCCAGAAGAGCTGATTGGTGGAGAACCTGAACCCCACCGCCGGCAGGTTTACCACCACCACCGACCACACCATCCAGACAACGAAGGCCAGCGTTAGCGCCGGAATCGAGATCCAGAGGTTACGCCGTGCGATCGCACTGCCCTCCTTCGCCCAGAACTTCTCATCCTCGGGGTTCCAGTGTTGAATCACATGCGTTGCCATGGCGAATTACTCCGTTTCCGATTGCTTGATCGAGCCCTTGGGGGCCGTGGGTGCCAGCAGGTCGGCATTGCGGTACTCGCTGCGGTACATCCAGATCAGCGACACCCAGACCACGCCGTACATCAACATGAAGGCGCTGGAGCGAATCCCGGTCAGGTCCATCAGCGCGCCGAACATGATCGGCAGCAGGAAGCCGCCCATGCCGCCGGCGAGCCCGACTACGCCCGAAACCACACCGATATTGCGCGGGTACTCATCGGCGATGTATTTGAAGGTGCTGGCCTTGCCGAAAGCGAAGGCCACGCCCAGGACGAACATCAGCGCCGTGAACAGGTAGACGTTCAGGCCCAGGTGAAAGGTCAGCGGACCGTTGGCGGTGCTGATGGTCAGGTCGGTCTGTGGGTAGGAGAGCAGGAACAGGCAGATCCAGCTCACCCACATCACCCACCAGGTCACCGAGTGCGCGCCGTAACGGTCGGAGAGCCAGCCGCCGACCGCGCGCAAGACACCGCCCGGGAGCGAGAAGGCCGCGGCCAGCAGCGCGGCAAACCTGATGTCCAGTCCGAACTCGCCGACGTAGTACTGGACCATCCACAACGCCAGGGCCACGTAGCCGCCGAAGACGATCGAGTAGTACTGGCAGTACTTGAGCACCGTCGGGTCCTTGAGGACCACGAGCTGCTCACGCCAGGTGACTGATTTGGCGTCGGCGACGTGCGCCTCGTCGTGATGGCTGAACAGCCAGAACAGGATCGCCGTGCCGAGCATCACGCCCGCGTAGACCCGGGGAACCATGGTCCAGCCAAAGGCGACCAGGATGGCCGGCGCGATGAACTTGTTGAGCGCGGCGCCTGCGTTGCCGGCGCCGAAGATGCCCATCGCGAACCCCTGGTGTTCGCGAGGAAACCAGCGCGCGACGTAGGGCGTTCCGACCGAGAACGAAGCCCCGGCGACGCCCACGAATAGCCCCACAACCAGGAACTGCCAATATTGATCGGCATAAGTGATCAGCCAGATCGGCACGATGGTTACAACCATGGTTCCCATCAGCACGATGCGGCCACGGAAGCGGTCGGTCCACATTCCCAGCGGCACGCGCAGCAGCGAACCGCTGAGCACCGGCATGGAAGTCAGCAGGCCGAACTCCGTGGCGTTCAGGCCAAGTTGCTGCTTGATCGGAATGCCGATCACCGCGAACATCATCCAGACCATGAAGCAGGTCGTGAACGACAACGTGCTCAGGATCAGAACCGAAACGGCCTTGCGCTCCAACGCCATAGACTGCTCCTCGCGTCCAAATCGTGCCCCCGTGGGCGATAACTGACTCTACGGCCGCGGCGCGCAATGCAACATTCTCCCGAGGTAGGCCAAATGAAAGGCAGAAGAACTATGTGGCAGCGGCCACATAGTTCGAAAGGAGTACGGCTCGGGGTAAGAAGGGCGGCGGCTGGCGCCGCAGCGTCAGGCTAGCCCCTGCTCGACGGCGAAGACCGCTGCCTGGACCCGGGAACTGAGATTGAGCTTGCGCAGGATGTGCTGGACGTGGACCTTGACCGTGGTCTCCGCGATGCCCAGCAAGCGGGCGATTTCCTTGTTGCTGGCACCAGCGGCGATCGCGCGCAGAATCTCGCGCTCGCGCGGCGAAAGCATCTCCCCGGGCTGCGCGGCGCTGCTGCCGGCGGGCGCACTGGCCGCGCGCAGCGCCTTGACCAGCTTGTGGGTCAATTCCGGCGACACCACGGCCTCGCCGGCCAGGGCCCGCCTGATCGAGTCGGTCAGGACCTCGCTTTCGACGGTCTTGAGCAGGTAACCGGCAGCGCCGGCAGTGAGCGCCCGGGCAAGGTCATCCTCGTCCTCGCTGACGGTCAGCACGATCACCCGCGCGGCCGGGGCCGCCTCCCTGATCGCGGCGATCGCCTCAACCCCATTGACGCCCGGCATGTGGTTGTCGAGCAGCACCACATCGGGGCGCAACTCGGCGACGCGCCGCAACGCTTCCCCGGCGTCACCGGCCTCGCCGACGACCGCAAACGACGGGTCACCCGAGAGCAGCGCCTTCAGCCCCCGGCGAAACAGCGTGTGGTCGTCGACCAACATGATCCTGATCACGATCCCTGCGCTCCTGTACCGAACTTCATCACCGTGCCGACGCCACCCGCGGCCATCGAACCAAGTTTCAACGTGACCTCGGTGCCCTGGCCCGGGGTCGAGCTGACCTCGAGCTCCGCGCCGACGCGCTGCGCCCGCTCGAGCATTATCCGCAGGCCGACGTGGGTCTCGCGGTCGAACACGTCATCGAACTCGAAACCACAACCGTTGTCACGCACCCGAAAGCGCCACACCGGCTCCTGCTCGACTTCGATGCTCACCAGCGACGCCCCGGAGTGCTTGCGCACATTGGACAAGGCCTCCTGGATTACGTGCAGCACCTGGATCTGGACTTCAGGTGGCAGCGGCATGCCGTTGCCGCTGATCGCAAGGCTGGTCGGCAGTGAGGTCTGGTGCTCGAATTTCGTCAGTGTCGACCGGATCGCCCGTTCGATGTCCTCGGTGTGGGTCCGGGTGCGGAAGTGGACCAGCAGTTCGCGCACGTCGCTGTTGCTCTCACGCACCCCGGCATCGATCTCATCTACCACCATGGCGATCGCCGCCTCATCGCCCGCCGCCAGAGCATCACGCAAGAGCTTTACCTGGATCTTGAGGAACGCGAGCGACTGGGCAATCGAGTCGTGCAGCTCCTGCGCCAGCATCGAACGCTCCTCGAAGACCGCGGCGTGCCGAGCTTCGTCGCCCAGGCGCAGGCTCTCGATCGCCGCCGCGAGGTGGCTCGCCATTGCCTGCAGCAGGCTGCGCTCCTCGTCGGTCAGCTCGCGCTGCGCGCGATAGAAGAGGTCGATCTCCCCGACCATTCGCTGCTGCGAGCGCACCGGCACCGAGACCACCGTGGCAAACCCGGCTTGCGCACAGTTGTTGCGTTGCGGGCGCGGCTCGCCGTGCACCGGGATCACGCGCAATCCCGCTTCCTGATCAGCGACTCCGCACTGGCACTGGCCGACGTGCAGGCAGCGCTCCTCTTCGACCATCGTTGGCGGCAGGCCCTCGCTGGCCAGCAGCATCAGGCGCTGGTTGGAGGCGTCCGACCAGCGGACCGCAGCAGCGTCGGCGCCGGCAATCCTCCTGATCCGGCCGGCGAATCCGCCCGCCAAACCCTCGAGCGTTCCTGCTTCCGCCACCAGCGAGCTTATTTCGTAGAGCGACTCCAGGCGCCGTTTCTGCTGGGCCAGGCTGGCCGTCTTCTGCGCGACTCTCCCTTCGAGGTCGCTGTACAACTCCTCCAGCGCCGCGGCCATCTCGTTGAAGCCAGAGGCCAGCGTGCCCAGTTCATCGCCCGAATCGATTTCGACCCGGGCATCGAATTCACTGCGCCTGATCCGCCCGGTTGCCTCCGTCAGCCGGCTGAGCGGCTCCAGCAGGAAGAGGTGCAACGCGTAGGCCGTGGTGATAGTGGTCACGACAACCAGCCCCAGCATGAACATCTGCACGCCATGCAGGATCGCGGTCCAGCGCGCGAGGTGGGCTTCGATCGAGGCCACGAAGCGGTCAATCAGCGCGACGAACCCGTCGGCCTCTGCCAGGCCGACCGTGCCGGTGCTGCCATCAGCCGGAGCCCAGCGCGGTTGCAGTTCCTGCCAGCGGCTATTCACCCGGGCAAAGGCGGCGCTAACCTGCGTATCCCAGGGAACGATCAGCGGCCGTGACGGATCGCCCGCCTTCAGGGCGGCCAGATTGCTCCTGAAACGCGCGGCCTGGATGGCCAGCGCGTCCTTTTCGCCATGCGCGGCGAGCAGTGCGATCCGATAGGTGGCCATGCGCATGCGGCCAGCCTCGTTGATCGCAGCAGCACCGCCCTCGAGCTGCCAGGTGACCCAAAGAGTCAGCCCGATCGAGCACAGGGCCGCGACCAGCAGCCCGGCGCCAATCAATGCCAGCTTCGCCGCGATCGAGCGAAAAGACGGTCCCATGGGTGACATTCTATGCGCCGGCGAGCGCTCCGGCGTCGCCCACGGCAGTGGCAGGCAATGAGCGTCGGCCTGGCGGCCTGGCCCTGGATCAGTGCATCGTCAGCGGGTGGTGCATCAGCCCGTCGAATCGCCCCAGGAAGGCGTCGAGCTCATCGGTACTGGTTTCGCGCGCGATCATTTCCTCGACGTCCTGGCGAAAGCTTTCGGCCAGGGTGCCGCCAAGATACATCTCCCGGCGCTGCGACTTGTCCATGATCTCGAAACCGCCGAACTCGCCCGCCGCGTCCTTGAACTCGACGACACAATAGTGGGGGCTGTTGTAGATCATGTTCATGACTGGCGTCCTGACGCTGGTTCGAGGCCAGTGTCAGCGATGGGACTTCCCATGTCCCGCTCCGACCGACGATCGACGCGCTACAACCGACGAACGCGGGTCCGCGACGCTCAACCAGCCATGGCGGAGCCGTCAGCGGCGCCAGAAGGCCGCGGTGAAGATGACCGCGAAGGTCAGCAACTCCAGTCGCCCGGCGATCATCGCGATCGCCAGCACCCAGGTCTGGAAGTCACTGAGGTGCGCGTAGTTGCCGCTCGGCCCGAGCATGCCCAGCGCCGGACCGATGTTGTTGACGATCGAGACGACCCCGGTCACCGAGGAGAGGAAGTCGAGCCCCGTGGCGAGCATCACGAAGGTCAGAATCGTGATCGTCGCTCCGTAGAGCAGCATGAAGCCGAGGACCGCGAGGACGACCTTGGTGTCGATCACCTGACCGTTGATCGTCAGTGGCTTGATCTGCTTCGGGTGCACGATGCGCGCCAGTTCGCGTTTGGTCTGCTTGAGCAGGATCAGCGCACGAATCATCTTGATGCCGCCGCCGGTCGACCCGGCAGATGAGGCGATGGTGCCCAGGAACAGGATCCAGGCGCTCGCGAAGATCGGCCAGATGCTGTAGTCGGTGCTGGCATAACCGGTCGAGGTGCCGAGCGCCACCGCGTTGAACAGCGCGTGACGCAGCGCCAACCACAGATCAGGATAGAGGTGCTCGTGGTCCCAGAGAAACAGCGCGATCCCGAGACCGCTCAGCAGGATCAGGGTCCAGCTCGCGAAGGCCTCGTTGTCGTGCAGGTAGACCTTGAGTGAGCGCTGCCGCAACGCGCTGAAATGGGTTGCGAAATTGGTGACCGCGATCATCATGAAGACTGCCAGCACGACCTCGAGGCCCACCGAGTTGAAACTCTCGATGCTGCCGTCGCGGGTCGAGAAGCCGCCCAGCGCCAGCGCCGAGAAGGCGTGCGCAACCGCGTCGAACCATTCCATCCCTACCAGGCGCAGCGCCAGGATGCACAGCGCGGTGAGCGAGGCGTAGATCAGCCACAGATATTTGGCGGTCTGCGTGATCCGCGGCGTGAGCTTGCCCTCCTTCATCGGCCCCGGGGTCTCGGCCTTGAAGAGCTGCATTCCGCCAACGCCGAGCAGCGGCAGGATCGCCACCGCCAGCACGATAATCCCCATGCCGCCGTACCACTGCAGGGCGTGGCGCCAGATGTTGATCGACTGCGGCAGATACTCGAGGCCGGTGATCACCGTGGCTCCGGTGGTAGTCAGCCCCGAAGTCGCCTCGAAGAACGCATCCGTGACGCTCATGCCAGGCAGCGCAAGCAGGAACGGCACCGCGGCCATCCCGGTCATCGAGAACCAGCCGAGCACGACCAGCAGGCAGCCTTCGCGCGGATGCAGTTCGCGCTTGCCGTGTCGGGTGGCGAGATGAAGCGCCAGGCCCGCCGTGAAAGACCCGGCCCCCGCAACCACGAAACTCGAGTGCACTCCGTCCTGGACTGCCAGCGACCAGGCGAGCGGCAGCGCGAAGGTGGCGGCAAACACCATCCACAGTCCGCCCAGCACGTGGGCGATCGCGGCAATCCTGTTCATCGTCTATTGGTGGCGGTATGCAAGTGAGGGGGTGCTGGCTCAGAAGAATCCGACGCCGACCTGGAACAGCTTCTCAACCTTGGGCAGGGTGCGCTTGTTGGTGACGAACACTATGACATGATCCTCGGACTCGATCACCGTGTCGTGGTGGGCAATGATCACCTGCGAGGGCTGGCCGTCGCCGCCGCGCACGATCGCGCCGATCATCGCATCCTTGGGCAGGTCGATCTCGTCGATCCTGCGCCCGACCACCTTGGACGACTTGGTGTCGCCATGGGCAATCGCCTCGAGCGCCTCGGCCGCCCCGCGACGCAGCGAATGCACCGCCACGACGTCGCCGCGGCGCACGTGCTTGAGCAACCCGCCGATGGTCGTCTGGGCCGGCACTACCGCGATGTCGATCTGGCTGCCCTGCATCAGATCGGCGTAGGCCTGGCGGTTGATCAGCGCGATCACCCGGCGCGCGCCCATGCGCTTGGCGAGCATGCACGTCATGATGTTGGTTTCGTCGTCGCTGGTCAGCGCGACGAACAGGTCGGTTTCGGCAACGCCCTCGTCGAGCAGCAGGTCCTCGTTGGTCGAGTCGCCGTTGAGCACCACGGCCGACGATGGCAGCTCGCTGGCGAGATACTCGCAGCGGCGCCGATCGACTTCGATGACCTTGATGTTGTAGCTGGCGCCCAGGGCACGCGCCAGGCGCAGGCCGATGTTGCCGCCGCCGGCGATTATCACCCGGCGCACCGGTTTCTCGACGCGGCGCAGATCAGTGAGTGCGGTGCGGATGTGTTCCGCCGCGGCCAGCATGAATACCTCGTCGCCGGGCTCGATCATCGCTTCGCCGTCGGGGCGAACCGGCCGGTCGCCGCGGAATATCGCCACCACCCGCATATCGACCTTGGGGTGGTGCTTGCGCAGGTCACTCACCGGATGCGACACCAGCGGCCCGCCGGCGTACGCGCGCACCGCGACCAGGCAGACCCGCCCTTCCGCGAACTCGAGCACCTGCAAGGCTTCGGGGAACTGGATCAGCTTGCGGACGTAGTCGGTGACCGTCTGCTCCGGACAGATCAGGTGGTCGACCTGGAAGCCGTCGACGCCGACGATCTCGCGGTGATCGAGGAACTCCGGCGCCCTGATCCGCGCGATGCGGGTAGGGACGTTGAACACCTTCGCCGCCAGCTGGCACGCGACCAGGTTGGTCTCGTCGCGCGCGGCGGTCGCGATGAGCATGTCGGCATCCTCCGCTCCCGCCGCCAGCAGAACCGGAACGTGGGTGCCATTGCCGACCACCGTGCGCAGGTCAAGCCGATCCTGCAGTTCGTTGAGCTGCCGCAGATTGGTGTCGATGACGGTGATGTCGTTGCGCTCGGAGACCAGGTTTTCGGCGACCGACACGCCAACCCTTCCTGCGCCAAGGATTATGATTTTCAAGAATTGTTCTTGCGATATGCGCCGCCGGCAAGATCGATGCCGAGCTGCTTCAGCTTGCGATAAAGGTGGGTGCGCTCCAGCCCGGTGCGCTCCGCCACCCGGGTCATGCTGCCGTTCTCGCGGGTGAGGTGGTGTTCAAAGTAGGCGCGCTCGAAAGCGTCGCGGGCCTCGCGCAGCGGCAATTCCAGCGGCAGATCGGCAATGGCCACCGCAGCGGGCGTGCCACCCGGCCCCGACCCGACGCCATCGACGTCGAGCATTCCGCTATCGCCGCGACCGGCCATCCCCGGGGTGCCGCCCGGCGCGGACGAGTCCGACTGGTGGCGCTGCGCAGCCGGTGGCAAGCCATCCCTGAACAGCCGCCCGGTCAGTTGCTGTTCCCGACGGTTCAAACCTTTTTCCACCGCGCGCAGCAACTTCTGCATCGTGATCGGTTTTTCGAGAAAGTCGATGGCCCCGATCTTGGTCGCCTCGACGGCGGTATCGATCGTCGCGTGCCCCGACATCATGATCACCGGCATGGTGAGCTTGCCGCCGGCGGACCATTCCTTGAGCAGCGAGACCCCGTCGGTGTCAGGCATCCAGATGTCGAGCAGCACCAGGTCGAGGCGGTGTTCATCGCGCATCGCCCGCGCCTCGAGCGCGCTTTCGGCAAGCAATACCGTATGCCCCTCATCGCCGAGAATCTCGGAGAGCAGCTCGCGGATGCCGATTTCGTCGTCGACTACGAGGATGTCGGCCATAGGTGAATCTCAAATGGCATTTGCTTCATGTGCTAACTATTCTCCCCGCTTTTCGCGAGTTTCGTAAAGTGCAGGGACACTTGGGCCCCTCGAGCCGGTTCGCCGCCCAGGTTTGACGCGTCGATGCGGGCTCCATGCTCCTCGACAATCTTGCGCACGATCGCCAGTCCCAGTCCGGTCCCCCGCGACTTGGTAGTCACGTAGGGTTCGAAAATGCGGCCCAGCACTGCCGGCGCAAATCCCGGGCCATTGTCGCGCACCTGCAGCCGCACCGTGCGCACACCGGCCTGCGACTCGATGGCGGCGGTCGAGAGCACCACTTCCGCCGATTCGGATTTGCTGACGGCCTCGAGCGAATTCTTGACCAGATTGTGCACTACCTGGCGCAATTGTCCGCCGTCTGCCAAGACTAGCGGCAGGGCGGGGTCCAGTTCGACCCGCAGCTGGGCGCCGACTTCCGCTCCGGCATAGAGCCGTGCCACTTCCTCGACGAGTTCATTGAGATCGAGCGGCGCCAGCACCGCTGACGGCAGCCGGGCATAGTCGCGGAATTCGTCGACCATCTGCTTGAGCGAGCTGACCTGCTGGATGATCGTCTTGGCGCTGCTTTCGAGCAGCTTGTCCTCGGCCGGCGGCAGGCGGCCGGCGAGCTTGGCGCGCAGCCGCTCAGTGGCCAGCTGGATCGGAGTAAGCGGGTTCATGATTTCATGGGCCAGGCGCCGCGCCACATCGGCCCAGGCCAGAGCCCTTTGCGCCGAGACCATCTCGGTGATGTCGTCGAACACGATCACGTATCCGACCCTTCGCTCCGGCAGTATCGACCCCCGGGCAAGAATCGCCTGCTCCGGGCTGAGCCCGGGGCCGAGGCGGACGCCGCCGCCAGCCGTGCCGGCGTCGGGCGACGCGCTCGCCAGCGCGCGCTTCAGTGCAAACTGGCGCTGCCAGCTGGCATCTCCGGCCTCCGCCAGCTCCTGGAACGCCAGCTGGATCTGCTCGGCAATTTGTCCCAGTCCGGGGATCTCGGTTATCGCCTTGCCCAGATGCTGGCCCAGGCCGGCCCCGAGGATGCGCTCGGCGCCCGCGTTGCCCAGCGTCAGGCGGAATTCCGAATCGAGCACCAGCACCCCGGCGGTGAGGTTGGCGAGCACGCTCTCGAGCCGGGCATTGGCGCGCTTGAGTTCGCGCTGATTGCGGTCGACCTGCTGACGGGCATCGGCGAGCTGGCGCATCATCGCGTTGAACGACTCGGTCAGGACCCCGAGTTCGTCGCGGCCGCTGTAGTTCTTCACCGGCCGGAAGTCGCCGCCAGCCACCGCGCGGGTGCCGGCGGCGAGCATCGATAGCGGCCCGGTGAGCCACCCCGAGAGCAGGAACGCCGCGGCAATCGAAGCGAATGCAGTCAGGAAGAAGATCAGCGTCAGCGTGACGTAGAACAGGCGCTTGAGGCCGACCCGCGATTCGAGCAGTTGCTGGTAGTCGTTGCGGCCCTGCGAGATCGCTTCGGCACTCTCGGCAAGTGCCCTCGAGACCGGCTGCAGCAGGTGCAGGTAGCGCCCGTCATCGGGCCGCTGGGCGGGCGCACCGATGGCCACGATGAGCCGCAGGCGCAGTCCGCCAGAGGTGCCCAGAGTTGGTTCGCGGACATCGGCACCCACCGGCGCCGGGGTCCCGGCCACCGGTTCGCCGGCGCCGCCGCGCGGCGCATCGGATTCGAACTCCGCCACCAATCGCGTCAGCCGGGCGCGGCGCATCATCTCGGCGCTCGGAAGATCCGGCACGACGCTGGCGAAACGTCCGCCGCTTGCGGTGATGATCCGGTTCGAGCCGGTAAGGATCAGCACATCCTGGAGCCCGTATTGCTCGCGCATGCGCTGCAGCGCGAACGACCAGTTGTCGCGCGGCGTGTCGACAAGTTCCGCGGCCATTGCCCGGGCGGTGGTCGAGACATCCGAGCGCATCGCGTCGAGCGTGGCGCGGCCGAGGTTGAGGCCCGAGTCAAGCGCGCGTTCCAGCGGCACGTCGAACCATGACTCAATCGAGCGGCCGACAAACTGGACTGCCACGACGTACATCAGCAGCAACGGGACGATCGTCATTACCGTAAAGGACAGCGCCATCCGGGCCATCAGTCTCGCCCCGAAGACTCCGCGGCGGTAGCGCGACAGCAACCGGCGGGTCATCTCGAGCACCAGCAGGACCAGCCCGGCCCCGATGATCGCCGTCAACCAGAAGAGCAACTGGTAGCTGCCCTGGAACAGTTCGGTGTTGGAGGTCGCGGTCGCCAATAGCACCAGCAGCACCAGGGCCAACAGCACCGCGGCGAACAGCGACCAGCGCAACAAGCGCCCTACCGAGCTGTTTTCGGCGTCTCGGCTATGAACGGGAATCTCTTCCATTCGGTCTGCAGGTTCCAGTCGCGGTTGGTAAGCGCCGTGATCTGGAAAGGTTTGGGAAGCTGGGTTGTGTCAAGGCGCAGGCGCAGCTGCGCCTCGTAGTTCGCGCCCGGTTTCAGATCTGCGACTTCCATCACGCGCCAACCGCGGATCAGCGACATCGCGTGCACCGCTTGATTTAGCGTCGGAAACTGGATTTGATAGGCGCCGATGACCAGGCGGTACTGGGATGTCAGGGGGTGGTAGGAAAGCCGATAGGTCCGGCTGGCGGTAACGGTGCGCTCATTCCACCAGTACCAGCGCGGCTTGACCAGCTGGAACTCGGCGACAAAATACAGCGCGACGCCGCGCTCGACCGCATCCTCGAGGCGCGGCGAAAGCGGCACCACGAAATCGGCGGACAACTGCCAAGCGTCGCCCTCGACGCTCGGTTCGATGCGCACGCTGGTGACCTCGATGACCTCTGAGCTGCGTGCTGCCGGCATCCCGCCCAACAGCACCGCCACCAGGGCCAGTGCCTGGGCGAGACGAAAAATCACACGCTCTTCTCTAACATCGCGTAGAAGAACCCGTCGTGATCCCGCAAGGGATCCGCGCGGGGCAGCAACTGGTCGACCTGCTCGGGCGCCTCACTGCCCTCGAAACGCCAGGCCAACCCGCGTCGAATGGCGTCGTGGTGTGTGCGCCGGAAACTGTCGACAACCCCCTCGCCCTCGGCACGAAACACCGAGCACGTGGCATAGAGCAATTTACCACCCACGCGCAGCAGCGGCCAAAGCTGCGCCAGGATTTCTCCCTGACGCGCGGAAAGTGTCGCGAGATCGCTACGGCGCCGCAGCCAGCGCACATCGGGGTGGCGGCGCACTATTCCCGAGGCGGTACAGGGGGCATCGACCAGGATACGGTCGAACTGGATCCCGTCCCACCAGGTCTGCGGCTCGAGCGCCGAACCCTCCTGAAGCACCGCGCGCAAGCCCAGCCGGTCGAGGTTCTGGGCGACGCGCGCCAGGCGCTCCGCGGAAACATCGAGCGCAATCACCTCGCAATCGGCCAACTCGAGAATGTGGGTGGTCTTGCCCCCGGGAGCGGCACAGGCGTCGAGCACCCTCATGCCGTCGGCGACGTCGAGCAGCGGGGCCGCCATTTGCGCCCCGGCGTCCTGCACCGACACCGCGCCGGCGGCAAACTCCGGCAGCGCCGTCACCGGGCTCGCGGTCGCGAGGACCAGCGCCTGGGGTCCGACCGGCCGCGCGCTCACCCCGGCAGCGCCCAGCAGCGCGAGGTAGTCGTCGCGCGCAAAGCGCCGACGGTTGACGCGCAAGGTCAGCGGCGGAGTCTGGTTCGAAGCCGCCAGAATCGTCTCCCAGCTGCCGGGATGGTCGCGACGCAATTGTTCGATCCACCAGCGCGGGAAGTTCCAGCGCGCCTCCTGGTTGCGCTGCGCCCGCGCCAGCAAGTCATCGCTCTCGCGCACGAAACGGCGCAGCGTCGCATTGAGAAAGCCCGCCGCCGGCTCGGTCATCCGATGCAGGCGCGCTCCGGCAACCGCCTGGTCGACCGTGATGGCCGCGGCGCGCAGCGGCTCTATCAGTTGGGCCAGCGCGACGATCTGGAGCGCCGCGACGCGTGCCGCCGGGGGGTGGGCGTTGAGGATCGCGCCGACCTCGCGGCACAGCCCGAGCTGTCGCGTGCTGCGGTAGGCAATATCCTGCACCGCCGGCAGGGAATCTGCCGGCAGCGCCGGGGCGGCTGCGGCGATCGCCTGGCTGAGCGCCGCGGGCAGGGCAACGCCGCCGAGCATCGCCGCGATTGCCGCCGCCGCGACCGCAAATTCCTGGGCCAGTGCCGCGCGCTCGCTCATTGCGCCGCCGTCGGGCTGTCAGAGTGGCGCACTAGCGCACCCCGCCGGCCATTGCGAGCAGCCGGCGCACCCGCTCCGCGGCGTCGGGATGGGTCGAGAACAGGCCCTTGATGCCACCGGCCGAGAGCGGATTCATGATCATCATCTGGGCGGTCTCGGGGTGCGCCTCGGCTGGCGCCAGCGGGATTTCCTGGGCATAACTGTGGATCTTCTCGAGCGCTGCCGCGAGCGATTGCGGGTCGCCGCTGATTTCGGCGCCGCCGCGGTCGGCCTCGAATTCACGGGCCCGCGAGATCGCCATCTGGATCAGCATCGCCGCAAACGGCGCCAGCAGCGCCACCGCAATGGTCGCAATCGGGTTCGAGCGTTCGTTGGAACCGCGCCCGCCAAAGAAGAACGCGAACTGGGCCAGGGCCGAAATGGCTCCCGCCATCGTCGCCGAGATCGTCGAGATCAGGATGTCGCGGTGCTTGACGTGCGAGAGCTCATGGGCCATCACGCCGCGGAGCTCGCGCTCGCTCAGCGCGCGCAGGATCCCGGTGGTGGCCGCAACTGCGGCGTGCTCGGGATTGCGCCCGGTGGCAAACGCGTTGGGGGCCGGTTCGTCGATCAGGTAGACCCGGGGCATCGGCAACTCCGCGCGCTGAGCCAGTTCCTGAATCATCCGGTAGAACTGCGGGGCACTGGTCTCGTCGACCTCGCGCGCCTTATACATGCGCAGCACCATCTTGTCCGAGAACCAGTAGGCAAAGAAGTTGGTCAGCACTGCGAATCCCAGTGCCATTAGCATGCCCTGCCGGCCGCCCAATGCTCCCCCGATCACGCCAAAGAGCGCAACGATGGCAGCCATCAGCAATGCGGTCTTGAACCAGTTGAACATTTCTACCTCGCTCGGATCCCAGGAACTTTCGCCGCCGGAGGCGGCTTTCAGGCAAACATGTTGGGTCAGATCGACCAGAGTACAAGCCCGGCATCAGCCCGGGGGCAGGAGCAGGCGCTCGCCCGGCTCAATCGGCAAACCCTTGAGAAAGTCGGCAACCGCCATCCGGCGCGAACCAGCCCGCTGCAACTCGAGTACCTCGAGCACGGTGCCGCCACCACAGACAATGCGCAGCGCGCCGGAGGGGGCCGCGAGCACGCTCCCGGGAGCAGGGTGCCCGCTGCCGGCCGGCACCGGCCCGGCCTCTCGGTCCGCTGCTGCCACTGCGCCCGCCGCGAGCGCCCGGGCACGCCAGAGCTTAAGCGCCAACCCGGTTCCGCGCGCCAGCACCGCCGCCACCCCGGGCTGCGGATCGAAAGCCCGGATTCGGTTGGCCAGGCGGCCTGCTGGCTCGTTCCAGTCGATGGCCAGCTCGGACTTGAGAATCCGCGCCGCATAGGTCGCCCCCTGCTCGGGCTGCGGGGTAGCGCTCAGCCGGCCGGCCTCGAGTTCGCCCAAGGCCTTGACGATGAGTCCGGCGCCGAGCGCGGCGAGCCTCGCCCGCAAGGCGCCCCCGGTATCTTCGGGGGCAATCTCGGCGCCTTCGGCCAGCAGAATCGGTCCGGTGTCGAGCCCTGCGTCCATCTGCATGATGGTGACGCCGGTGAGGTCATCACCGGCCTCGATGGCGCGTTCGATCGGGGCAGCGCCGCGCCAGCGGGGCAGCAGCGAAGCATGGATGTTCAGGCAACCGAGGCGGGGAATGGCCAGTACCTCGGCGGGCAGGATCAGCCCGTAGGCGGCGACCACCATCACGTCAGCCCCGACCGCGCGCAACAGCGGCCAGGTCTCCTGGTCGCGCAGCGTCCGGGGCTGGGCGAGCGGATAGCCCGACGCGAGCGCCAGTTCCTTGACCGCACTGGCGGCGAGCGCCTGGCCGCGGCCAGCAGGCTGGTCCTGGCGGGTAAGCACCAGGGCGATCTCATGCCCCGCGGCAGCGAGCGCGCGCAGTGCCGCGGCGGCAAACTCCGGAGTGCCGGCGAAGATCAGCCGCATCGGAGCCTGGCGTGGCGCCGGACGCGGTCCGGTTGTTGCAGTCTGGTCGGCGGCGGCATCAACATGACCTTTGCCGCCGTCGTCAGTCTTCCACGCGCTCGGCCTTGGCGAGCCGCGCCCGGAGCCGAGTCTGCTTGAGCCGGGACAGGTACTCGACAAACACCCGGCCGTTGAGGTGGTCGATCTCGTGCTGGATGCAAACCGACAGCAGGCCGTCGGCGTCAATCGTGAACGCTTGCCCGTGCTCATCCAGAGCCTCGACCCGAACCCGGTCGGGGCGCTCGACCTCCGCGTAGAAGCCCGGCACCGACAGGCAGCCCTCTTCGAAAACCTTCGAATCGCTGCTGCGCTCGAGGATCTGCGGGTTGATGAAAACCCGCAATTCGTTGCGCTCCTCGCTCACGTCGATGACGATCACCCGCTCGTGGACGTCGACCTGGGTGGCCGCCAACCCGATGCCCGGAGCCGAGTACATGGTCTCCGCCATGTCGGCCACCAGCTGGCGAATTCGCGCGTCAACGACCGCAACCGGCTTGGCCAACTGGTAGAGGCGGCGGTCCGGGAAATGGAGAATGTCACGTACGGTCATCGGGGATAATCTACCGCCGGTTAGTTCGATCTGTCAGGAAACCTTGCGGCATCAAGGCATTGGCGGCAGAATCTCACACGAATACTAGGACCGGCCCCCGGCATCTTCCGGCTCCGACCAAGCGTTCGCGGCTTTCACCAGGCACCCACATGCGCACACCGAAAAAGTTTATCACGCAGCTATTTACCTATGCTCTGGCGGCGTTTATTCCGCTGGCGGCCAATGCGCAACTGGTCGAGCTCGCCAAGGACGCCCCCGACAGCTATGTCGTGGTCAAGGGCGACACCCTGTGGGATATTGCCGGCAAGTTCCTTACCAAGCCCTGGCGCTGGCCCGAGATCTGGGAACTCAATCGCGAACAGATCAAGGACCCGCACTGGATCTATCCCGGCGACGTGATCTATCTGGACCGTAGCGGCACCTCACCGCGGCTGAGACTGGGCAAGCCCTTCGGCGAAGGTGAGCTGCCGACCGTCAAGCTTTCTCCCAAGGTGCGCTCCGAGTCGATCGCGCAGGACGCGATCCCGACGGTCCAGGCGAGCACAATCGCCCAGTTCCTGAACCGGCCGCTGATCGTCGACGACAAGGGGCTGGCCGAGAACCCGCGGATCATCGGCACCCAGGAAGGGCGGGTCTACCTCAGCACCGGCGATACCGCCTACGCGCGCGGCATCAGCGGCGACAAAGTGACCGAATGGCACGTCTATCGACCCGCCAGGCCGCTGCTCGACCCTGACACCCGCAAACCGATCGCCTACGAGGCGCTGTTCGTCGGCTCCGCAACCATGACCCGCCCGGGAGACCCGGCGACGCTGCGGATCGACGCCGCCAACGAGGAAATCGGCGTTGGCGACCGGCTGATGCCGGCGGAACGCTCCGAAGTCCTCAACTACGTCCCGCACCCGCCCGAGCAGGACGTGCGGGCCCGCATCATCTCGGTCCATCGTGGGGTGACGCAGGTCGGTCGCAACAGCGTGGTGGCGATCAATGCCGGCAGGGAACAGGGCGTGGACGTCGGGACCGTGCTGTCGATCCTCGAGCTGGGCCGGACGGTGATCGACCGCGAGGACAAGGATAAAGCCAGGATCAAGCTTCCGGATGAGACGGTTGGCCAACTGCTGATCTTCCGGATCTTCGATAAGATCGCATATGGACTGGTCATGCAGGCGTCGAAAGCAATCTCGCTTGGCGACGTCGTGGTCAAACCCTAGCGATTTCCAATGCCGCTTGATTCAGCCGCGCGCGCAGAGCGCGCGCCCTGGCTTCGTCTTGTACTAACCACTGGCGTCGGCGCCGGGACGGCGCTCAGCCTGCTGCGCGCCTACGGACTGCCGGAGGCGATCTTCGCGGCCGGCACCGGAGCTCTCGCCCGCGTCGCCGGCACCGACGTGGCAGCCCGGCTCACCGGGACCGACGCCACCCGCGAGGGCGCCATCGCCGCAGCGCTCGACTGGGCGCAGGGTCCTGACCGGCACCTGATTTCGCTCGCCGACCCCCGTTATCCGGCCCGCCTGCTCGAGATTGGCGATCCGCCCCCATTGCTATACGTGACCGGTGACCCGGCGACTCTGGCGCTGCCGACACTGGCCGTGGTCGGGAGCCGTCACGCGACTGCCGCCGGCCAGGGCAACGCCCGCGCTTTTGCCCATTCGCTGGCCGATGCCGGCCTGGCGATTGCCAGCGGGCTGGCGCTCGGCATCGACGCCGCGGCGCACCGCGGGGCGCTGGAAGCCGCCGAAGGGCGCACCGTGGCAGTGTTGGGGACCGGAATCGATTCGGTCTACCCGGCCGAGAACCGGGAACTGGCCCGGCAGGTCGCCGCGCGCGGCGCCCTGGTAAGCGAATTGCCGCTGGGCACCGCTCCGCAGCGCTGGAATTTTCCGCGCCGCAATCGGCTGATTGCCGGATTGAGCATGGGCGTCCTGGTAGTTGAGGCAGCGACGCGCAGCGGCTCACTGATAACCGCACGCCTGGCCGGCGAATTCGGCCGCGAAGTATTCGCGATCCCGGGTTCGATCCACTCGCCAGTCGCCCGCGGCTGCCATGCGCTGATCAGGCAGGGAGCAAAACTGGTCGAGTCCGCCGATGACGTGCTCAGCGAGCTGCGGATACTGCGGGCACGGCCCGCCCCGGCTGCAACAGCCCAGGCCAGCGCCGCCGAGGCCGCCGGGCAAAGCGGATCGGGCATCGCGGCCGCGGTCCTGGCAACGATGGGTTGGGACCCGGCGCGGTTCGACGAGCTGGCCCAGCGGGTCGGCCAGGAGGCCGGCGCGCTCAATGAAACCCTGCTCGAACTGGAGCTCTCCGGGGTCGTTGAAAGGCTCGCCGACGGACGCTACCAGCGGCGCGGATCCTGAGCTTCGGGAACGCTCCCGACGACCACCCCAAGTGCGCCCGGCTTGCCTGCCGACGCACGCCGCACTTATGATGAGTGCCCTTTTAGGCCGGAATCGCGCCTCCCCACAATATTTCGGGCGGTTCTTGGGCCGCCCCTGTTGCGAGAATAGATGAGCAAGACGTTGATCATTGCCGAGAAACCTTCCGTTGCCGCGGACATCGCGCGGGCACTGGGGGGATTTACCCGCCAGGGAGACTATTTCGAGAGCGATGACTACGTCCTCTCCTCAGCGGTGGGACACCTGGTGGAAATCACCGTCCCGCCTGAACAGGAGGTAAAGCGCGGCAAGTGGTCGTTCGCCAACCTGCCGATCATCCCGCCCCATTTCGACCTGAAGCCGATCGCCAAGTCCGAGGATCGGCTCAAGCTCCTCAGCAAGCTGATCCGGCGCAAGGACGTCGACGCGCTGATCAACGCCTGCGACGCCGGGCGCGAAGGCGAACTGATCTTCCGGCTGGTGGCCGAGCATGCCAAGGCCAAGCAACCGGTCCGGCGGCTCTGGATGCAGTCGATGACGCCAGCCGCTATCAGGGAAGGGTTCACCAGGTTGCGCGACGACGCCACCATGCGGCCGCTCGCCGACGCCGCCCGTTGCCGGGCTGAAGCCGACTGGCTGGTGGGGATCAACGGCACGCGGGCAATGACGGCCTTCAACTCGCGCGACGGCGGTTTCTACCTGACCACGGTCGGACGGGTCCAGACCCCGACCCTGGCCATAGTCGTCGAGCGCGAGGAACGGATCAAGAAGTTCGTGGTGCGCGAATACCACGAAGTAAGGGCTGACTTCGAGGCGGCAGCAGGCAGCTACGAGGGCCGCTGGTTCGATCCCGGGTTCCGCAAGAGCGAGGACGATCCCGAAGCCCGTGCCGAACGCATCTGGGGCCCCGAACGGGCCGAGGCGATCGTCGCCGAGTGCCGGGATCGCCCAGGTAGCGTCAGCGAGGAGTCGCGCGCCACCAGCCAGCTCTCGCCGCCGCTGTTCGACCTCACCAGCCTGCAGCGCGAGGCGAACGGCCGGTTCGGCTATTCGGCCAAGACCACGCTCTCGATTGCCCAGGCGCTCTACGAGAAACACAAGGTCCTAACCTACCCGCGTACCGATTCACGAGCCCTGCCGTCGGACTATCTGCCGGTGGCACAGGACACGATGAAAGCGCTGAGCGCCGACAGCGAGCTCGGCGGCTTCGCCCAGCAGGTGCTCAGCAACTCCTGGATCAAACCCAATCCACGGGTCTTCGACAACGCCAAGGTCTCCGACCACTTCGCGATCATCCCGACCGTGCAGGCGCCGGGCAATCTCTCGGACGCCGAGCAACGCATCTACGATCTGGTGCGGCGCAGATTCCTCGCGGTGTTCTATCCCGCGGCGCAGTTCATGGTGACGACCCGGATAACGACCGTCGCCAGCCACCAGTTCAAAACCGACGGCAAGGTGCTGGTCGCGCCCGGCTGGATGGAGATCTACGGCAAGGAGGCGGCGGGCAGCGAGGCGGGACTGTGCCCGGTGACCGAGGGCGAGACCGTGCAGACCACCGATGTCCGCGCCGTCGCGCTTGCGACCCGGCCGCCGGCCCGCTACAACGAAGCCACCCTGCTCTCGGCAATGGAAGGCGCGGGCAAGCTGCTCGAGGACGACGAATTGCGGGCCGCGATGTCTGCCAAGGGGCTGGGCACGCCGGCCACCCGGGCCACGATCATCGAGGGGCTGATTTCCGAAAACTACCTCATTCGCGAGGGCCGCGAACTGATCCCGACCACCAAGGCCCACCAGTTGCTGCGCCTGCTGCGCGGGCTGGAGGTTACCGAGCTGACGGCGCCGGAGCTCACCGGCGAGTGGGAAACTAAGCTCGCGCAGATCGAACGCGGCGGGCTGAGCCGCCCGCAGTTCATGGCCGAAATCGCGGAAATGACGCGCCAGATCGTCGAACGGGCCCGGAACTATGATTCGACCGACGTGCCGGGCGACTATGCAACGCTCACCACGCCCTGCCCGAAATGCGGTGGCGTGGTCGCCGAGAACTACAAGCGCTATGCCTGCCAGAGTTGCGATTTCTCCATCACCCGGACCCCGTCGAGCCGCCAACTCGAGGTGGCAGAGGCCGAGGCGCTGCTGCGCGACCGCGTAGTTGGTCCGCTCGAGGGCTTTCGGAGCAAGATGGGGCGCCCGTTCGCGGCGCTGCTCAGAATCAACGCCGAAGACCGGCTCGAGTTCGATTTCGGACGCGACGACCAGGATAACGAAAGCGAAGAGCCACCGGACTTTACCGGCCAGGAGCCGCTGGGCGCATGCCCCAAGTGCGGCTCGCCGGTCTACGAGCATGGGCTGTCTTACGTCTGCGAGCACGCCCTGGGCGCTGCCCGCAGCTGTGACTTCCGCTCGGGGCGGATCATCCTGCGCCAGAGCGTCGAGCCCGAGCAGATGAAAAAGCTGCTCGCCGATGGCCGAACCGACCTGCTGACCGATTTCGTTTCCAACCGCACCGGGCGCAAGTTCAAGGCCTTCCTGGTCCGCGGCGCCGACAACAAGGTGGGCTTCGAGTTCGAGCCTCGGGTCAAGCGCGAGGGCGCTGCCGCCAAGCGCAAGCCCGCGGCCGGCAAGACTGCGGCAGCAGGAAAAGCCGGGACGGGCAAGGCTGCGGAGGGCAAGGCCGGGGCCGCCAAAACCGGGGCCGCCAAATCTGCCGCCGGCAAGACTGCGGCAGGCAAGGCTGGCGCTGCCAAACCGGCGGCGCGCAAGACCGTCAAGAAGAAAGCTGTCGCCCGCAAGACCACCGCGAAGAAGGCCGACGCCTGACGCATTCATGCACGTGCTCCAGGCCGCCGAAGTAAACGTCGACTGGGTCTTTGCCTACGGTTCGCTCATCTGGGATCCGGATATCGACTATGCGCGCGCCGAACTCGGGCGCCTGCATGGCTACCATCGCGCGTTCTGCGTGCGCTCGAGCCACTACCGCGGCACGCCCGAACAACCCGGCGTCGTGCTCGGACTCGACCGTGGTGGCAGCTGCACCGGGATGGCCTTCCAGCTCACCGCCGCCCAGCGCGCGCGGTCGATCGCGAGGGTATTTGCCCGCGAAATACCGAGCGCCGCGGCCCGGGTATATCTGCCCCGGATCGTCAGGGTTCACCTGCACTCGGGGCTGTCGATTCGCGCGCTCACCTTCATTGCCGACCCCTCTACCGGTGCCTACGCCAAGCTGAGCGACGGCGAGATAGTTGCCCGGATGGCGCGTAGCTGCGGGATTCGCGGCTCCAACATGGACTACCTGTTCAATACTGTCCGGGCGCTGGACAGCCACGGGGTGCATGACCGGATGCTGACGCGGCTGGAGCAGCTGGCGCGGCAGCATCAGCGCCTCCTCGCGAGCGGTGAGCGCGGCTAGCGATCAGTCCGGCGCCGGTGCAGGCATCACCCCGGCTCGACAGCAGTGGGCGGGGGTACGACACCAGCCTGCTGGCACAAGTGCTCGACCAGCAGCCTGGTGGCCGCCGACAGCAGCCGCTCGGGGCGAGTGCAGATCGCGAAGCGGCGCACCGCCCAGGGTTCGGTAAGCGGAACCATCGCCAGCCCGGCCGCCTTGGCCGCCGGCTCGGCGGCTTCGCGTGGCAGCACCGCCAGCCCCAACCCGGCCGCGACGATGCGCGACGCTGCATCGAGGCCCGAAACCTGGATGCGGCTATTCATGGATCGACCCAGCAGGGCAGACGCGCGCCGCAGCATGGTTTCCAGCGTGCCGCCGGGCGCCACGCCGACCGCCGGAAAGTCGAGCGTCTGCTCAAAACTGAGCTGCTGGTGCCTCGCCAGCGGATGACCCGCCGGCAGCACCACGCACAGGTGGTCGGAGCGGTAGGGCGTCGCCTGCAACCCCGACGTATCGGCGGCATCCCACAGCACGCCGATATCGGCCGCGCCCTCGCGCACCAGGCGGACGATTTCGCGGCTCACCATTTCGTCGAGGCTGACCCGCACTGCCCGGTAACGGTCCAGGAAACCGGCAATGTCCTCTGGAAGCTGTTCGGCCAGAGCCGAGACGCTCGCCATCACCCGAACGCTCCCCTGAACACCAGCGGCGAACTCGCTGATTTCGGCGTGCATCCGCTCCATCGCGCCCAGCAGTTCCAGCGCCTGGCGCAGCAGCGCCTCCCCGGCCGCAGTCGGAACGATGCCGCGGCGGGCACGGACCAGCAGCGGCGTGCCAACTTGCCGCTCGAGCGCGGCGATCCGCTTGCTCACTGCCGAAGCCACCAGGGATTCGCGCGCGGCGGCGCGGGCGATGTTGCGTTCCTCGCAAACGGCGACGAACAGGCGCAGTGTCACCGGATCGAAATAGCGCGGCATGTTGACGCCCAGGATGGTCGAAAGTCCAATTCTGCCATGCCTCTTCGGAACGTTACTAGCTTCCAAATATCAATTCCGACCTCCGCCGGAACGGCTAGACTCTCGCGTCATGGATACCTATGACGAAGATGTAACGATCCGGGAGGTCGGGCTGCGCGACGGCCTGCAGAGCATCGGCCGCGTCCTGGCTACCGAGCACAAGCTCGCATGGCTGCGCGCCGCGCACGCCGCGGGGCTGCGCGAAATCGAGGTTGGCTCGTTCGTGCCGGCACGGCTGCTGCCGCAGCTGGCCGACACCGCCGAGCTGGTCGCCTTCGCCAAGACCTTGCCCGGACTGACCGTCTCGGTGCTGGTGCCCAACCTCAAGGGCGCTGAGCGGGCGCTCGCCAGTGGCGCGGACCTGATGCTGCTGCCGCTGTCGGTGAGCCACGCGCACAGCCTGGCCAACCTGCGCAAGACCCCCGACGAGGTGATCGGCGAGATCGCGGCGATCCGGGCGGCGCGCGACGCCGCCGGTTCGAGCTGCCTGATCGAGGTCGGGCTGAGCACTGCGTTCGGCTGCACTATCCAGGGCCGGGTCGAGCCCGATGAAGTGGTGCGGCTGCTGCGGGCAGCACTCGCGGCCGGCGCCGAACGGATCGGACTCGCCGACACCGTGGGCTACGCCGACCCGCGTGCGGTGCAGGAACTCTTCGAACGCTGCCTGGCGGTCGCCGGCGACAAGCTCACCTGCGGGCACTTTCACGATACCCGCGGTCTCGGGATCGCCAACGTGGTCGCGGCCTGGCAGGCCGGGGTGCGGCGCTTCGATGCGTGCCTCGCCGGCATCGGCGGTTGCCCCCACGCCCCGGGCGCGAGCGGCAACGTCGCCACCGAAGACCTGGCCTACCTGTTCGCCAGCATGGGCGTGCCGACCGGACTCGATTTTGCCGCTCTGATCGCGCTGCGAGAGCGCGTTGCCGAGTGGCTGGCGGGCGAAACGCTCCATGGCGCGGTGTGGCGGGCAGGATTGCCCAAGACGATGCTCACGGCCACGTGATCAGGACCGATACCGCGATGAGCGACCAACTTGATACTGCCGCACCCCAGCCTCTCAAGGGTTTGCGGGTGGTCGAATTCACCCACATGGTGATGGGGCCGACCTGCGGCATGGTGCTGGCCGACATGGGCGCCGAGGTCATCAAGGTCGAGCCCATCGACGGCGAGGGCACCAGGCACCTGCTCGGGGCCGGGGCGGGCTTCTTCCCGCTGTTCAACCGCAACAAGAAGAGCATCGCCATCGACCTGCGCCAGCCGGCCGGAGCCGAAGCTGCACGGCGCCTGGCCGCCAGCGCAGACGTGGTGGCCGAGAACTTCAAGCCCGGGGCGTTGGTGAAATTCGGTCTCGACTATGCTTCGCTGGCCGACCAGAACCCGCGCCTGATCTACGCCAGCCACAAGGGCTTCCTGCCCGGCCCGTACGAGCACCGCACCGCGCTCGACGAGGTGGTGCAGATGATGGGCGGACTGGCATACATGACCGGCCGGCCGGGCGACCCGCTGCGGGCGGGCACCAGCGTCAACGACATCATGGGCGGCATGTTCGGCGCGATCGGGGTGCTCGGCGCGCTGATCCAGCGCGGCATCACCGGCTGCGGCATGGAAGTCCAGTCGGCGCTCTACGAGAACACGGTGTTCCTGATGGGCCAGCACATGCTGCAGTTCGCGGTCACCGGCCGCCACCCCAAGCCGATGCCGGCGCGCGACAGCCCCTGGGCAGTCTACGACGTGTTCACGGTCAAGGATGGCGAGCAGATCTTCCTGGCCGCGGTCAGCGACGCCCAATTCAACGTCTTCTGCGATGTGCTGGGCTTTGCCGACCTCAAGTCCGACCCGCGCTACGCGACCAACAACGACCGGGTCCGGCTGCGCCCCGAACTGCTGGCGATCCTGCGCGAACGCCTCGCGCCGCGCCCGGCCGCCGAACTGACCAGCATCTTCGAGCAGGCCGGGCTGCCCTATGCGCCGATCCGCCGGCCCGAAGATCTCTACGACGACCCCCACCTGCTCGCCACCGGAGGCCTCGCCGACGTGGTGCTCACCGATGGTGACAAGGCAGGCCAGACCGTGAAGACTACCCTGCTGCCGCTCACCATGGCTGGCGAACGGCTGACGGTGCGGCGCAATCCGCCCCACCTCGGCGAACACACCGAGGAGCTGCTCACCGGCATCGGTTATCCTTGCGCCCAGATTGAGGCGCTGCGCAGGCAACGCGCCGTATGCTGAAGATTTTCGTTCACCCTGAACCACCGGAGGAGACAAACATGGCCAACCGCCGCCAATTCGCGCTGCAATGCGCCGCATTTTCAGTTGCCGCACTGGGTCTGTGCGGGAGCGCAATTGCGGCCGAATACACCATGCGCATCAGCCATCAACTGCCGCCCACCCATCACTCGGCAGTCAACATGGACCAGTTTGCCAAGGACGTGAAGGCCGCCACCAAAGGCCGCGTCGAAGTGCAGAACTTCGGTTCTGCCCAGTTGTTCAAGCCCAACCAGAATCACCCGGCGGTAGCCAGCGGCAAGATCGAAGGCGCCCTGATCCTGAACTTCCAGTGGGGCGGAACGATCCCCGAGATGAGCGTCACCATCATTCCGTACCTGATGACCTCGGTGGCCAAGCAGAAGGCCTTCATCGGTTCGGAAGCTTCCAAGCTGCTCGACGCCAAGATGGAAGCCAAGGGCGTCAAGAACATTGCCTGGATTGTCGACACCAATGACGGGATCTTCACCTCGGCCAACAAGCCGCTGGTGAGCCCGGCCGACTTCCCTGGGCTGAAGATTCGCGGGCTCAACAAGCTCTTCGACGCGGGCCTCGAGGCGATGGGCGCCTCGCCCTTGTCGATGCCTGGGTCGGTGGTCTATCAGGCGCTGCAGACCGGCATTCTCGACGCCGGCTTCACCGGCACCAAGGCCGCCTATAGCCGCAAGTATTTCGAAATCCAGAAATTCGGGGTGGCATCGAACATCATCCTCGCCTTCGACAACCTGGTGGTCAACCCGGCGTGGTGGAACGGCCTGCCGCCCGACCTGCGCAAGGCGATCCAGGGTGCGGCTGACAAGGCTGTGCGCCGCTCGATCCGCACCACCGACGGCGTGCCGCCCGAGGACGTCAAGGTACTCAACGACCATGGCATGAAGACCATCGCCCTGACCAAGGCGCAGGAGGCGGTGATGGCCGCCGCGATGCAGCCGGCAGTCAAGAAGGAGTTCCTGCGCGCCACCGCTCCTGACGGCGTGCGCCTGCTCGAGCTGATCGACCGGCTCTGATCGGCAGACGGTGACGAACCGCGACCTGGCACCTCCCGGCGGGCGCGCGCTGCGCGTCCTCGGCCGCGTGGTCGAGGCTCTGACCAACCTGGCCATGGGGCTGGCAGCGGCATCGCTGCTGGTCTCGCTGGCGTTGATCGGCTGGGCCGTGGTACTGCGCTACGTCTTCAACGACGCGCCGATCTGGGTCGACGAGGTCGTCGGCTTCGCCCTGGTGGCGGTGGTACTGCTGGGCGCGCCCAGCGCCATGCGCCGGGGCGAGCACATCGGAGTCGACGTGCTGATCGAACGCCTGTCGGCCACCGGCAAGCGCTGGGCGCAGGTCTGGGCGGCGCTGGCGGTGATGCTGGTGGCGGCGATCCTGATCGTCAACGGCTGGGAAACCGCGATGCTTGCCCGAACCCTGGGCCTGCTCACCGAGGGTTCGCTGGAGTGGCCCACCTGGCTGCTGATGCTGTTGATGCCCGTCGGCGGCATCCTGCTGCTGCTGGCAGCACTCGAAGTGCTGTGGCGCGCCGTGGTTGGCGCCCCGCAAGCCGGGCGCCCCGCCCCCGACGATGAGGAACTGCCGTGACCATCGCGCTGCTCCTCATGGGCCTGCTGTTGCTGCTGTTCACCGGCCTGCCGATCTTCGCCGGATTGGGACTGTTCGGCGCCGGGCTGCTGTTGGTCACCCAGGGCGAACTCGGTTCCGCGACCGAGGTCATCTTCGGCGAGATGAATCGTTACCTGCTGGTGGCGATCCCGCTGTTTGCTTTCATGGCCCACGTCATGATTCGCGGCCGCATCGTCGACGACCTGTACAACACCGCCTACACCCTGACGCGCCACCTCCCCGGCGGCCTGGGCATCGCCACCATCATCGCCTGCACGATCTGCGCCGCGATTTCGGGCTCCAGCGTCGCCACGGCGCTGACGATCGGCGCGGTGGCGATCCCGCAGATGCTGCGCTACGGCTACGAGCCCAAGGCGGCCTACGGCCTGGTTGCCGCCGGCGGCACGCTGGGCATCCTGATTCCCCCGTCGGGGCCGATGGTGCTCTACGGTGTCACCACCGACACTTCAATCGGCGGCCTGTTCATGGCCGGAGTCGTGCCCGGCCTGCTGATGGCCGGGGTGTTCGTGGCGTGGACCATGACCACCGCGGCGATCAGACACCGACACCTCCCGCGCGAACCGCGAGCCAGCCTGCGTGAGTCGGTGGTCGCGATCCGCAAGTCGCTGTGGGCGATCTCGCTGCCGGTATTCGTGCTCGGCGGCATGTATGCCGGGGTCTTCACCGCCACCGAGGCGGCAGCCGCCGGAGCCTGGCTGTCGCTGTTCGTGAGCGTAATCATCTACCGCACGCTCAACCTGCGCGGGATCTGGGAGTCGGCGATCGACGCCTGCCGCCTTTCCGCGATGTTGTTCATGATCCTGGCTGGCGCGGCCGTCTTCGGTCATGTGCTGACCAAGCTGCGCGTACCGCAGCAGATCGTCGAGGCGGTCGTCGCCACCGACATCGGCGTCACCGGTTTCCTGCTGGTGATGATGGCGCTGATCTTCATTCTCGGCATGTTCCTGGAATCGATCTCGATCATTCTCATCACCACGCCGGTGATCCTGCCGGCGATGGTCCACCTGGGCATCAACCCGATCTGGTACGGGGTGCTGCTGGTGATCAATCTCGAGCTGGCCCAGATCACGCCGCCGGTGGGCATGAACCTGTTCACCATCAAGGCGATTACCGGCGCACCCATCATTACGATCGTGCGCGGGGCGGCGCCCTACGTGCTGCTGATGGTCCTGGTGATGGTGCTGGTGATGATCTGGCCGCAGATCGCGCTGTGGCTACCGAGCACGATGCGCTGACGCTGGGCGGGCAGCCGCCGCCGGCGTGACTCGCATCAAGGCAGCGCCCGTTTCGGGCACGCGCGTGCCGCGCGACGTCGAGGTCGCGTGGCTGCTGCCGGCCGGAGCCTTCGTGCACCGGTTGTTCGCCAGTTGTCCACCGCTGCAACTCATGCGCCCAGCCGCCAGAGTGCCTGGAAGGAATGGACCTTCCCGGGCAGTCCCAGTTCGCCCGCGACCGCGCTGGTGTGCTCGGCCGCCACCGCGGCGCTGGTCGCCTCGATCATCAGCAGGGCATCGGCCGGCACCGGCGGCGCATCGGCGGTGAGCGGCGCCGACAGTTCAACCGCGGTGCACAGCACCGAGGCCCGCACGATCCCATCCTGCTCGCGCACTGCGGCCAGTGCTTCCCGCAACGGCGCCAGGGACCACTGTCCGGCCGGCACCACCAGCAGCGCCAGGGCGGCACCCTCGCCGTCACCCAACTCGATTGCCAGTTCGCCGACCCGCCGCTCGGTAGCGCGCATGCGCGCGAAATTGCGCAGCGACCATTCGGTCTGGTTGGCAAACGCGGCGCGATACGCCGCGCTGCGAAACACCGCCAGGCTGTCGGTGTAGTACAGCGCCAGGTAGGGACGCGGCGATTCGCCAATCGCGCGAAAGCGCCGCGCCGACTGGAAGCCCGCGATGGCGATGCGTTCCTGCATGTGCTCGCGGTCGTACCAGCGATTGAAGTCGCGCTCGTGTTCGCGCTCGACGTCGGTCCAGATGCATAGCTGCCCGCGCCCGCTAGCGGATTCGGCCATCATCGGGCAGGGCGGGCCAGAAAGCGCTCGACCAGGCGGGTCCAGTAGGCGGCGCCGAGCGTCAGGTTGGCATCGTCGAAGTCGTAACTTGCGTTGTGGACCATCGGCGAGGTCTCGCCATTGCCGAGGCGCAGGAAGCAGCCTGGCCGGTGCTGTAAGTAGTAGGCGAAGTCCTCGCTGCCGGTCACCGGCCCGTAGGGCGATACCACCTGCGCCGGACCAACCAGTTCTTCGGCCACCTGGCGCGCGAATTCGGTTTCCGCGGCGCTGTTGACCAGCACCGGATAGCCGCGCTCGTAGTCGATCTCGACACTGCCGCCATAGCCCTCGACGTGAGCGCTCACCAGCGCGGTGATCCTTTGTTGCAGGCGGTCGCGTACCGCGGCGTCGAAGGAGCGAATGCTCAGCCCCAGCGTTGCCGACTCGGGGATCACGTTGGTCGCGACGCCCGCGTGGACGGTGCCGATCGTGACGATCGCGATCGCGGCGGGGTCGATGTTGCGCGCCACCACGCTTTGCAGCGCCATGATCAGGCTGCCCGCTATCAGCACCGGATCGACTGTCAGCTGCGGGCGAGCGGCATGACCGCCACGGCCGCGAATCGTGATCAGCGCGCGGTCGGAGGACGACATGAAGGGCCCGGCCCCGAACAGGAAGGTCCCGGTGGCGACGCCGGGCTGGTTGTGCATGCCGAAGATCGCATCGCACGGAAAGCGCTCGAAGAGCCCGTCTTCGATCATCCGCAGCGCGCCGGCCTCGCCCTCTTCCGCAGGCTGGAAGACCAGGTGCACGGTGCCGGAAAAGTTGCGGGTCAGGGCGAGCTGGCGCGCCGCACCGAGCAGCATCGTGGTGTGCCCGTCGTGACCGCAGGCGTGCATCACGCCGCTCACCGCACTGGCGTAGGGTTTGCCCGACTCCTCGACGATCGGCAGCGCATCCATGTCGGCGCGGACCGTGACGCTGGCGCTGCCATCGCCTGCGCGCAGCGTGCCAACCACGCCGTGTCCGCCAACCTGGGTGGTGACCTCGTAGCCCCACTCGGTCAGCCGGGTCGCCACCAGCTCCGCGGTCGCTGCCTCGTGCAGCGAAAGTTCGGGATTGCGATGCAGGTGATGGCGGATCTGCCGCAGCAGGCCCTCGGATTCGAGCAGGTCGCCCGGCTCGCAGAAGCGTGGATCAGGTGTCGTCATGTCTTCGGTGGTCAGGAGTTGGTGTGGGCGGGGTGGCTGGCTCAGACCGCCCGGTGCGGGGTATCACCGGCGCCGAGATCCCAGTAGAGGCCGGTCATCATGGACAGCCCCTCGCGCAGGATCGCCGGCGGCAGGTGCTCGTTGGGCGCGTGCTGCGAGCAGCCCGGATAGGAGTGCGGTACCCAGACCGTG
Organism: Burkholderiaceae bacterium; assembly: GCA_024637395.1. Classification (GTDB taxonomy): domain Bacteria; phylum Pseudomonadota; class Gammaproteobacteria; order Burkholderiales; family Burkholderiaceae_E; genus JAGXFR01. The sequence continues at coordinate 47,825 of JAGXFG010000082.1, forward strand.
CGCAAGCCGAGCAAGTCGGTAAAGATGTCGTTGGGCAGCGATCCGCCGAGGTTCGGCAGCAGCGCCGGCTTCTTCCCGGTGGTGCTGGCAATCGATGCCACGGCCCATTGGACCCACGGGTCCTCGGGGTCGATACGGGTGGCGCGGAACATCTCCTCGCGGGTGGCCGCGATCTGCACCATCGGGAAGCCCTGACGGTCGAGGTGGCGGCGCAGCGCCGGGAGAATCCGCTCGGCGTCGATGCCGACCACGAAGCGCAGCTGGCAGCGCGCCCAGGCGCGCGGCGGGATCGCGTTTACCGGCGTGTCCGGGTTGCCGGTCTTGAATGCCAGCACCTCGAACGAGCACCAGCCAAACACCCGCTCGGCGGGCGACAGCCCGGGCTCGCCCCACGCCGGCTCGACGACGGGCCCATCGGTGCCGCCATCAACCTCGCAGTCGGCCAGAGCGCGGCGCACGGCTGGCGGCAGCTCGGCCGGCACCCACTCTGGAATGCGGATCTGTCCGGTCGGCGAAACGATGCTGGCAATGGCATGGGCGAGCTGGATTCCGGGGTTCGAGATCAGCCCGCCCCAGTTGCCGGAATGGTGGCCCCCGGCACGCGCGTCGATCGTCAGATCGAAATTCACGCTGCCGCGCGAACCCAGGAACAAGGTCGGGCGCTCGGCGCTCAGGCGCGGGCCGTCGGAAGCGATCAGCAAATCGGCCGAGAACAGTTCCCGATTGGTTTCGCACAGCCCGCGCAGTCCGGGCGAGCCGGTTTCCTCGCCCATCTCGATCAGGTACTTGGAGTTGAATCCGAGCCGGCCGCGCTCGGCCAGCACATTGGCCATCGCCTGGATGTTGATCGCGTGCTGGCCCTTGTTGTCGGCGATGCCGCGGCCGTACCAGAGCCCGTCGCGCTCGGTCAACGCCCACGGCGAGAGGCCCTCGTGCCATTCCGGCTCGAGACCGCGGATCACATCGCCGTGGCCATAGCCGAATACGGTCGGCAACGCCTGATCCTCAATGCGCTGGGCAAACAGGAACGGCGCCTTGGCGCGCGCTTGGGTCAGGGTGCGGCACTCGAAGCCCATCGCCTCGAAGGCTGGCTGCATCTCGTCGCTCAAGTACTGCGCCAGCACCGGCGCGCGATCCGGGTTCTGGCTCTCGGTCGGGATTGCGATGCGGCGCTCAAGGATCCGGCGGAACGCGCCGGAATCGAACTGCTGCTCGGCGCGACTAATGGCGGCGGCTCGGGTCATGCGATGGTTTCTCCGGTGGGGATGGTGGAAGGCGAAGACCGCGCGCCATTACTCAGGCAGCGGACACCGCTCCTGGAACGATCGGGGTCGGGTAAAGATGGCACGCAACCGACCCCTGCGGCCCCGGGGTCAGCACCGGCACCTGGGTGGCGCACTGCGCCATGCGCTGCGCGCAGCGCGGGTGAAATGGGCAGCCGGGCGGCGGGTTGAGCGGATCGGGAAACGCCAGTCCCAGCCCGGTGTCGGGGATGCCAAGCCCGGGCTCCGGCGTCAGCACCGACGCCAGCAATGCCTGCGTATACGGATGGCGTGGCGTGCGAAAGAGGGTTGCGGTC